>JAPUEM010000146.1:0-18088 GCA_027492575.1 Propionicimonas sp. | reverse complement strand
ACGATCCCTGAGCTTGTCGAAGGGTCGTTCCGACAGGCTCAGGGCTCGTTGACCGGTTCTCACTCAACCCCCCCACAACCCGAAGGAGTACGGGACATGACCGAGCTCGACTGGAAGAAGAAGGCTGCCGTCTATCAGATCTACCCGCGCTCGTTCGCCGATTCCGACGGGGACGGGCTGGGCGACATCCCCGGGATCATCTCGAAGCTGGATCACATCGCGGCCCTGGGCTGCGATGTGATCTGGCTGACCCCGGTGTACGACTCCCCGCAGAACGACAACGGCTACGACATCCGCAACTACCACGAGGTCTACCCGCCATTCGGCACGATGGCCGACCTGGAGGAGTTGCTGGAGCAGGCCCACGCCCGCGGCATCAAGCTCGTGATGGACATGGTGGTCAACCACTGCTCCACCGAGCACGAGTGGTTCGTCCAGGCCCGCTCCAGCCGGGACAACCCCTACCGCGACTACTTCATCTGGAAGGATCCGGCCCCGGACGGCGGCCCGCCCACCAACTGGGTCTCGAAGTTCGGCGGCAACGCCTGGGAGTACGACGAGCAGACCGGGCAGTACTACCTGCATCTCTTCGACGTCACCCAGGCCGACCTCAACTGGGAGAACCCGAAGCTGCGCGCCGAGGTCTACGAGATGATGCGCTGGTGGTTCGCCAAGGGGATGGACGGCTTCCGGCTGGACGTCGTCAACCTGCTGAGCAAGGACCAGTCCTTCCCGCAGGCGCCGGCGGGCACCGACGGACGGCAGTTCTACACCGACGGACCCAGGATTCACGAGTTCCTGCACGAGATGAACGTCGAGGCCTTCCGCGGCAAGCTCACGGTGGGGGAGATGTCCTCTACAACCGTAGAGCACTGCGTCCGGTACACCCGTCCGGAGAACCAGGAACTGGACATGACGTTCTCCTTCCACCACCTCAAGGTGGATTACCCGGGCGGTGCCAAGTGGACGGATGCGCCGATGGACTTCCTGGCGCTGAAGGACATCCTCACCCACTGGCAGGTGGGGATGGCCGAGGGCGGCGGCTGGAACGCCGTCTTCTGGTGCAACCACGACCAGCCGCGGGTGGTCTCCCGGTTCGGTGACGACGGCGAGTACCGCGTGGAGTCGGCGAAGATGCTCGGCACCGCCGTCCATCTGCTGCAGGGGACGCCGTACATCTACCAGGGCGAGGAGTTCGGGATGACCAACCCGCACTTCACGTCCATCTCGCAGTACAAGGACGTGGAGTCGCTCAACGCCTACCGCGAACTGCTGGAGGCCGGGAAGTCCGAGGCCGAGGTGCTGGCGATCCTGGATCGCAAGTCGCGCGACAACTCCCGCACCCCGGTGCAGTGGGACGATTCTCCGCACGGCGGCTTCACCACCGGCGAACCCTGGATCGAGGTGGCGTCCAACTACCCCGAGGTGAACGCCGCCGCGGCCGTGGCCGACCCGGACAGCGTCTTCCACCACTACCGCAAGCTGATCGAGTTGCGGAAGAACGACCCCCTGGTCACCACCGGACGCTACGAACTGCTCGACCGCGAACACCCCGCGGTCTACGCCTACCTGCGCCGCGGCGACGGCGAGGCCCTGCTGGTGGTGAACAACTTCTACGCCGACCCGGTGCTCTGGCAGGTTCCCGCCGGGGTGGGCGAATGGACTGACACCGAACTGGTGCTCGGCAACTACCCCGACCCCGAGTTCGGTGATGGTGTGGTCGCCCTACGTCCCTACGAGTCCGTGGTGCTGCGGCTGAGTTGACCGGCCCAGGCTAGGTCCCGGCCGGTGCAGTGCAACTTATTGCCACATAGGTGATCTCCGCGACGGATATGTCGCGCAGGTGCAGTATTTGGCAGAAAGTGCACCGGCAGGTTGGGATGCCAGGGTCGTCTTCCTGCTGGTGGCGGCGCTGGTAGAGTTTCGCGCTGGTGTCTGGTGAGGAGCGTGGCAGGTTGTTGTTGGCCGAGGCGCGGATCGGCGACGGTCGGATCGTCCGGTTCCTCGAACCCACGAAGGACGACGCCCCCCGCCTGCTGACGGTGATCGCGGACGCCTTCGGGCATCGTCCGCCGGTCGATCCGCCGCCGCCCGCGCTGAGCGAGACGGTCGAGTCCGTCGAGGCCGCGTTGGCCCAGGGCTTCGGGGTACTGGCTGAGATCGACGGCGAAGCCGCGGGCACGCTGATCGTGCTGCAGGAGGCGGAGCGGGCCTGGATCACCCGGGTGTCGGTGCGTCCGGCCCACCAGCGGCATGGCATCGCCTCGGCCATGGTCGAGGTGGCCCTCGACCTGCTGGCCGAGCGCGGAGTGCCCACCGCCGACCTCTACGCCCGCGAGGAGTTCCCGCAGGTGGTGCGCTGGTGGCGCCGGCACGGCTTCATCGAGGTGGACGCCGAGGGCACCCGGCTGCACCTCTCCCGCGCGCTGCCGGTCTGCGTCGAGGCGCCCACCGCCGAGGCCATGCAGGAACTGGGACGCGGGCTCGCCGGCCTGCTGAAGCCCGGCGACCTGCTGATCGCCTCGGGCGACCTGGGCGCCGGCAAGACCACCCTCACCCAGGGCATCGGCGCCGGCATGGGCGTCACCGGCGCGATCATCTCGCCCACCTTCGTGCTCGCCCGCATCCACCCGCACCCGGCCGGCGGCCCCGGGCTGGTGCACGTCGACGCCTACCGGCTGGGCTCCTTCGCCGAGGTCGAGGATCTCGACCTCGAGATCTCGCTGGCCGATTCGGTCACCCTGGTCGAATGGGGGACGGGCGTCGCCGAGGGCCTCAGCGACGACCGGCTGGAGATCGACATCCGACGCTCCCTCGACCCGGCCGACGAGACCCGCTGGGTCTTCCTCACCCCGATCGGCCCGCGCTGGACGTCCGTTCGCTCTGACCTGGAGGCACTGTCATGACCCTTCGACAGGCTCAGGGAACGGTCGTGCTGGGAATCGATACCTCGGGTGTGGTCTGCGCGGGTGTGGCTGTGGACGGGGCCGTCGTGGCCTCCGGGGTGATCCCCGACACACGCGCCCACGCCGAGCAACTGATGCCCCTGGTGCAGCAGGTCATGGCTGACGCCGGCCTGACTCTCGCCGAGGTCGACCGGATCGCCGTCGGGGTCGGCCCCGGCCCCTTCACCGGCCTGCGGGTAGGCGTCGTCGCCGCCGTCACCTTGGGCGAGGCGCTGGGCGTCCCCGTACGTGGGGTGTGCTCGTTGGACGTTCTCGCTCACCAAGCCAACGAGTCCAGCGACTTTGTCGTTGCGACGGATGCCCGGCGCAAGGAGTGGTACTGGGCGTCCTACGATGCGGACGGGAATCGGGTGGATGGGCCTTTCGTCACCGCCCCGGACCAACTGCCGGAGCTGCCGAAGGTCGGTCCCGTGACCGGGAACCCGATCGCTCTGGACGCGGGGGTGCTGGCGGCGATCGCCGACAGCCTGCCGGATGCCGGGCTGGAACCGCTCTACCTGCGGCGTCCGGACGCGGAGGTGCCGACCGCCCGCAAGTCGACGCTGTTGCCGCCGCGGCTGGCCCCAAGGAGGGTCCGATGATCATCTCAGCGGCCCGCGCCGACGATCTGGAGCAGATCCTCGTCCTGGAGGAGGCCGGCTTCGACCAGCCCCAGCGGTGGAGCCGGGAGGCCTGGCAGGCCGAACTCGACAACGCCGACCGGCTGGTGCTCGTCCGCCACGACGCCCGCGGTCTGGTGGCCGGGGTGGCCACCTTCAGCCTGGCGGCCGACCTGGCCGACCTGCTGCGGGTGATCGTCGCCCCCGACTCGCGCGGCCGCGGCATCGGCAGCTCGCTGATCCGTGCCGGCATGGAGTGGGCCAAGGCGGTCGGCGCCGACCGGATGCTGCTGGAGGTGCGTCCCGACAACGCGCCCGCCGTCCGCACCTACTGCAAGCTCGGCTTCTCCACCCTCGACCGGCGACGCGACTACTACGGCACGGGGCTGGACGCCCTGGTGATGGCGGTGAAACTATGAGCGGCCCACTGATCCTGGGGATCGAATCCTCCTGCGACGAGACCGGCGTCGGCATCGTCCGCGGCCATGAACTGCTGGCCAACGAGGTCGCCAGCTCGGTCGACCTGCACGTCCGCTTCGGTGGGGTGGTGCCCGAGGTGGCCAGCCGCGCCCACCTGCAGGCCATGGCGCCGACACTGCGCCGGGCGCTGGCGACCGCCGACGTCGACCTGAGCGAGGTGGACGCGATCGCCGTCACCGCCGGCCCCGGTCTGATGGGCGCCCTGGTGGTCGGGCTGTCGGCGGCCAAGGCGCTGGCCGTGGCGCTGAACAAGCCGCTCTACGGCGTGAACCACCTGATCGGCCACGTCGCGGTCGACCTGCTCGACCACGGCCCGCTGCCGCAGCCCTGCGCCGCCCTGCTGGTCTCCGGCGGCCACACCTCGCTGCTGGCGGTCGGCGACATCACCAGCGACATCCGCGAGCTCGGCTCGACCATCGACGACGCGGCCGGTGAGGCCTACGACAAGGTCGCCCGGCTGCTCGGCCTGGCCTACCCGGGCGGGCCGGTGATCGATCGCGCGGCCGCCGAGGGCGACCCGAAGGCCATCGCCTTCCCCCGCGGGCTCACCGCGCAGAAGGATCTGGTCAAGCACCGGTTCGACTACTCCTTCTCGGGCCTGAAGACCGCTGTCTCGCGCTGGGTGGAGACCCGCCGCCGCGACGGTCTGGACGTCCCCGTGGCCGACGTTGCGGCCTCCTTCCAGGAGGCGGTCTGCGACGTGCTGACCGCCAAGGCCGTCGATGCCTGCGAGCACCTCGGTGTGGATACCCTGCTGCTCGGCGGCGGGGTCGCCGCCAACTCCCGGCTCCGCGCCCTCCTGGAAGAGCGGACGGCCGCCCACGGCATCACGCTGCGCCGCCCGCGTCCGGCGCTGTGCACCGACAACGGCGCGATGATCGCCGTCCTGGGCGCCGAGGTGGTGACCGCCGGCCTGCCGCCGTCCGCCCTCACGATCGGCGCCGACCCCGGCATGAACGTCGCCAAGGTCGTCGCCTGATGCCGTACACCCCGATCATCGGGACGCTGGGTTACGTCCTCTCACCTGATCGGCAGCGGGTGCTGATGGTGCGCCGCAGCCGCGAGGGCGACCTCCACCAGGGCAAGTACAACGGGCTGGGCGGCAAGCTCGAGCCGGATGAGGATGTGGTCACCTGCCTGGTGCGCGAACTCCGCGAGGAGGCGGGCATCGAGGTGACCTCACTGCGGCTGCGCGGCACCATCTCCTGGCCGGGCTTCGGGTCGAGCGGTGAGGATTACTCCTCGCTTCGCTCGTCAAGTCCTTCCTCGTCCTCGGACGAGCCCGAGCAAGCTCGGCTCGCCGCTCAGACTTCGTCGGACTGGTTCGGCTTCGTCTTCGTGGTGGACGCGTTCACCGGTACCGCTCCCGACCGCAACGACGACGGACCGCTGGAATGGGTCGAACTTGACCGCCTGGCCGACCTGCCGCTGTGGGAGGGCGACCGTCACTTCCTGCCCCTGGTCTTTGGTGACGGCCCCGCCTTCCACGGTGTCATGCCGTACGCCGACGGTCACCCCGTCTCCTGGAGCTACACCACCCTCACCCAGTGAGCCTCCGCCTTCCACCCCCACAAGGGAAACGCTGACAAACGATCCCTGAGCCTGACGAAGGGTCGCGGAGGTGCTCGTGGCAACGACCCTTCGTCAGGCTCAGGGATCGTTCGGTGGCCTGGAGCGCATTGATCAGCGTTTCCCAAGGTGTGGGAAACGGTCCGACGTCGGACCAGAACCCACACCTTGTGCGAGGTGCTGGGGAGGGATCAGCTGACCAGCCGGGCGGCGGCTCGCTGCTTCTGGATCGAGGGGTCGGGGACGGGGGCTGCCTGGACGAGCCGGCGGGTGTATTCCTGCTGGGAGTGCCGCAGCACGGCTTCGGGCGTCCCCTGTTCGACGATCTTCCCACCCTGCAGCACCACCACCCAGTCGGTCAGCAGGTCGACCAGCGCCAGGTCGTGGGTGATGAACAGGCAGGAGAAGCCCAGTTCCTGCTGCAGTTCGCGCAGCAGATCCAGCACGCCCGCCTGCACCGAGACATCCAGCGCGCTGGTGGGTTCGTCGGCGATCATCAGCCGGGGACGCATCGCGATGGCCCGCGCGATGCCCACCCGCTGGCGCTGCCCGCCGGAGAGCTCGTGCGGGTAGCGCTCGATCCACGCCGCCGGCAGTGAGACCTGCTCGAGCAGTTCGCCGGCGCGCAGCCGGGCTGCCCTGCCCGCCTTGACCTGGCCGTGACGGATCAACGGATCGACCACGGCGTCGCCGATGGTCGAGCGCGGGTTCAGCGAGGAGGCCGGATCCTGGAACACCATGCTGACCTGGCTTCGCGCCCGAGCCTGGTCGCGCCGGTTCATCGCGGTGATCTCCTCGCCGTGGATGAACATCCGGCCACCGGTTGCCTTCACCAGGCCGATCACCGATCGTCCGATGGTCGATTTCCCGGAGCCGGATTCACCCACCAGCGCCACGATCTGGCCCTTCGGGACGCCGAAGGTCACCCCGTCGACCGCCAGCGTGCCGGGCTTGCCGAAGCCGGTGTGGTACTGCACCTCCAGATCGCGCACCTCGAGTTCGAGATCGGGACGGGCGCCCTGGTCGTCCGTCATCAGCTCGGACGGCACCAGGTTCAGTTGGGGAACCGCCGCCAGCAGCTTGCGGGTGTACTCCTGCGTGGGGCGGGCGAACAGCTCGTGCACCTCGGCGCCCTCGACCACCCGTCCGTCCTTCATCACCAGGACCTGGTCGGCAACCTCGGCGACCACCCCCATGTCGTGGGTGATGAAGAGCATCGACATGCCCAACCGTTTCTGCAGCGACCGCAGCAGGGCGAGGATCTCGGCCTGCACGGTGACATCCAGCGCGGTGGTCGGCTCGTCGGCGATCAGCACGTCCGGATCCTTCGAGATCGCCAGCGCGATCATCGCCCGCTGGCGCTGTCCGCCGGAGAGTTCGTGCGGGTAGTACTTCAGTCGCTTCTCGGGATCGGGCATGCCCACCAGCGTCAGCAGCTCGATCGACCGCTCGCGGAGCCCGCCGGACTCGCCCCGGCCGTGGGTGGTCAGCGCCTCGGCCAGCAACTGCCCGATGGTGTAGACCGGGTTCAGGGCGGTCATCGGCTCCTGGAAGACCACCGCCACCTGGGAGCCGCGGATCTGCCGCAGCCGCTCCTCGCCGGCGCCGAGCAGTTCCTCGCCGCGCAGCCGGATCGATCCGCTGACGGTGGCGGTGCCCGGCAGCAGGCCGGGGATCGACATCGCGGTGACGCTCTTCCCCGAACCGGATTCGCCGACCAGGGCGAGCGCCTCGCCCCGGACCAGGGTGAGGTCGACGTCGTGGGTGACCTCGGCGGTCACGCCGTCGGTGGTGAACGAGACCGTCACGCCCCGGCATTCCAGAATGATCTCCCGGTCAGACATCGTTCCGGCTCCTCTCGGTGTACTGCGGTGACGACAGTGCAAGGCTGACTAGGATGATCAGCGAAGCCTGCCCGGGGGAAACACGATGACGAACAGTAGATCCGACTCGGTGACTGTCGCCGATGTGGCGCGCGCTGCGCAGGTCTCCAAGGCAACCGCCGCCCGGGTGCTCAGCAATCGCGGCTCGGCCAGTCCGGCAGCCCGGCAGAAGGTGCTGGCCGCGGCTGAGCAACTGGGCTACTACCCCAACGCGCTGGCCCGAGCCATGTCGGCCGGCCGGGCGCACATGATCGGCGCGGTCATCCCGGATATCTCGAACCCGTTCTTCTCGGCGGTGGTCCGCGGCCTCAGCGACCACATGCGGGCCGGCGGGCTCGAAGTGATCATCATCAACACCGATAACAGCGCCGCGATCGAGGCACAGTCGCTGGAGATGCTCGCCACCAAACGCGTGGACGGGCTGATGCTCGCGCCGGTCATCCCGGACGGCTCCGACATTGCGCGAACTCTCGCTCAGCGCGGCCTGCCGATCGTCCTGTTCGATCGCCGCAGCCGAGGGCTGGAGGATCTCCCGCTGGTCGCGCTCGACCACGAGGCGGCCGGCCGGCTGGCCACCCAGCACCTGATCGATCTCGGCCATGAGCGGATCGCCGTCGCCACCCAGCTGCCGAGCCGGACGGCGCAGCTGCTCGACCCTGCCGAGCGGGTGCTGCGTCCTTCCGCCCAGCGGCTGCGCGGCCACCTGACCGCACTGCAGCAGGCCGGTATCTCGCTGGACATGAGGCTGATCATCGACGCCCCCTACGACCACGTCGCCGCGGCGGACGCGGTGGCCGGGCAGTTGCCCGAACTGGACGCGACGGCGCTGTTCGCCACCGACTCGGTGGTCACTCACGGCGCCTTCCGAGCCTTGCAGCGGCTCGGGGTCCGGGTGCCGGACGAGCTTTCCTTCGTTGGCTTCGACGACCAGGACTGGACGACCCTGGTCAACCCGCAGATCACCGTCCTCACCCAGCCGCTGCGCAGCCTGGGCCTGGCGGCGGCAGACCTGCTCAGCCAGCGGATCGCGCGGCCGTCCGATACCCCCGACGATGTCCTGCTGCGCGGTGAGCTGCTGATCCGGCAGAGCACGCGCGCGCTGTGATCCGAAGCTGGTCATGCCATCGTCCTCACAACTGGCTGGCCATGCCGCGGCGCGGATCGAGCCAATCCCGCATCACGTCGCCGACTAGGCCGAAGGCGAGAATGGTCAGCACGATCATCAGGGACGGGATGGTCACCAGATTGGGGTGCGCCACGATGTCCCGCTGCCCGTCGGCGACCATCAGGCCCCAGGACGGATTGGGCGGGGTGACGCCGAGGCCCAGGTAGGACAGTCCGGATTCCAGCAGGATGCTGGTAGCGAGCGTCAGCGGCGCCTGCACGATCAGCGGAGCCGAGACATTCGGCAGGACGACGGTGCTGACGATCCGCACCGGGCCCGACCCGAAGACGCGGGCCGCCTCGACGTACTCCACATTCCGGATCGAGACCACCTGCCCGTAGGTGAGCCGGGCGAACCGAGGTGCGAAGAGAACGCCCATCACCGCGATCAGAGTGGCCGCGCCGGTGCCGTAGATCGTCACGACCAGCAGTGCGAGCACGATCGGCGGGAAGCCCAGGATGACGTCGACCGACCGCATGCTCAGGATCTCGGCGATGCCGCCGAAGTAGCCCCCGATGAGCCCCAGCAGGGTGCCGAGCACCAGGGCCACGGTGGTGGCGCCGAGCGCGATCACCAGTTCCACCCGGGCGCCGAAGATCAGCCGGGAGAGGATGTCGCGGCCGAATCGGTCGGTACCCAGCGGGTGCCCCTCCGCACCGATCGGCAGCAGTTGGTTGGCGATGTCCTGAGCCAGCGGATCGGGCAGGCCCAGGAACGGGGCCAGCAGGGTCACCGCGATGATGGCGACCACGAAGACGATGCCGGCGATGCGGACCGGGTTGAGCGACGTGCGAAGCCGACGAAGAGAACGTGCCGAGAACATCAGTGCCTCGCTCGGGGATCGAGCACACCGTACAGAACATCGACGATGATGTTGATGACGATGAACAAAGCCGCAATGACAATGACGATGCCCTGGACGACCGGATAGTCGCGGGCGTTGACCGCGTCCACCAGCAGGGAACCCATTCCCGGCCAGGTGAACACGCGTTCGACCAGCACGGTCGAACCGAGCAGGCTGCCGATCTCCAGGCCCAGGGTGGTGACCACCGGGGTCATGGAGTTGCGCAGGACATGCCGGGAGAAGACCCGGTTGCGCGCGAGGCCCTGTGACTTCGCGGTACGCACCCAGTCCTGGGCTACCGTCTCAAGGACGGTCGACCGGGTCATCCGGGCCACCACCGAGCTGATCCCGAAGGACAGCGCGACGGCCGGAAGCAGCAGCTTGCGGAAGTGCGCGACGGGGTCGGAGGCGAAGTCGGTGTGCCCGCCGGCCGGGAACCAGCCGAGCCGCAGCGAGAAGATCATCACGAAGAAGGTACCGACCACATAGACGGGCATCGAGATGCCCAGGGTGGTCAGCGTCGAGATGGCGGTGTCGAGCCAGCCGCCGCGGCGGGCTGCCAGCGCACCCAGCGGGATGCCGGCGACGACGGCGATCAGTGCCGCGGTGAAGACCAGTTCCAGGGTGTTGGGCAGCCGAGCCCCGATGTAGCTGATCACCGAGGTGGTGGTGCTCCGGAACGAGGTGCCCAGGTCCCCCTGCACCAGCCCGCTCAGGTAGTTCCAGTACTGCACCAGGATCGGCTGGTCGAGGCCGAGTTGCTGGCGTACCCGCTCCAGCGCCTCCGGTGTGACGCTGCCCGATCCCTCCGCCCCGAGGATGATCGCGGCCGGATCACCCGGGACGGCATGCAGTGCGAGGAAGACCACTGTGACGACCAGCCACAGCAGGACGACCCCCAGTCCTAGTCGCTTCAGAATAAAGCGCGCCATAGACGGGCCCTTCCCTTCTTCTGTCGCCCAGGGAACGCTGATCAAGGGAGGAGGGCACCTCGGCGTCCTTCTGTCATTCCGGCGCAGGCCGGAATCTCAGGCTCGGAGATCCCGGCCTCCGCCGGGATGACGATCCGGCGCTCCTTGATCAGCGTTTCCTTGGGTGTGGAACCGAGGGCCCGGCCGCCGCAGGGAGAGGCGGCCGGGCCCTCGGGGTTGCTAGGCGGCCAGCTTGGCGCCGACCAGCGTGTACCCGGACTCGAAGGTCAGGAAGCCCGGGATGTTGGCGAAGCCGGTCAGCTTGTTGGTGTAGGCGAAGGCCTGCGTGCGGGACACGAGGCTGGCGAACGGAACCACCTGGAGGATCCGTTCCTGAACTGCGTTGTAGGCGGCGAGCCGGTCTGGGCCGGGGGCGGCGGTGAGGCCGGCGGCCAGCAGGTCGTTGAGCTGCGGATCGTCGAAACCGTAGGACCGGTTGTTGGCCGGCGGTCCGGTCACGAAGTTGACCAGGAAGGACGGGTCGTTGACCACGCCCGCCGAGCCGGCAACGGCGAGGTCGTACTGACCTTCGGCCGCCATCTGCTGACGGGTGGCCCAGTCGGGCGCCTCGAGCGTGGTGCGGATGCCGATCGCTTCCAGATCGGGCTGCACCGACAGCGCGGTGTCCTGATGGAAGGCGTACTGCGACGAGGTCAGCAGCACGGCGTCGAAGCCGTCCGCGTACCCGGCCTCCGCCATCAGTTCCTTGGCCCGCTCCACGTTCTGCGCCCAGCCGTTGGCGAGTTCGGCGTTGTAGAACTCGGTGCCCTCGGCGATCGGGGCGCCGGCGGTCACGGTCGCCTGGCCCGAGAAGGCGGAGGTCGCGACGTTCTCGCGCGTCACGGCCAGGGCGATCGCCTGGCGGACCTTCTCGTTGGCCAGCGGGGTGCTCCGCTCGACATTGAAGTGCAGGTACATCCACGGGCCGCTCTGGCCGTCCAGCACGAAGTCGGCGTTGGACTTGACCTGGTCGAAGGACTCCCACGGCACGAAGTCCATCAGGTCGGCGTCGCCGGCCAGCACCGCGTTGAGCCGGGCCTGACCGTCGGCGTAGATCGTGATGTCGATGTTCTCGAAGTGCACGTTGCCGGCGTCGTAGAAGTCCGGATTCTTCTTCAGCTTGAACGAGATGCCGGGGTTGGTCTCCGCCAGGATGAACGGACCGGCGCCGGACCACGAGGTGCCTTCGGCGGCGAAGGCGTCATCGGGCAGGATCGCCGCCGTCGTATCGGCCAGGTAGGCCGGGAACGCCACATTCGCGCTCTTCAGCTTCACCACGGCGGTCTGGGCGTCCGGCGTCTCCACCGAATCCAGTGCCGACATGGTCGCGAAGATCTTGGCGCCGGCGTCCGGTGAGGCCAGGAACTCCAGGGTCTTCTTCACGTTCTCGCTGGTGAGATCGGCGCCGTCTTGGAACTTCAGGCCGCTGCGCAGGTGGAAGGTGAATTCGGTGTTGGCGTCGTTGACGTCGTAGGACTCCGCCAACGCCGGCACGACCTCGCCGGCGGCGTTGTAGCCCAGCAGGCCGCGGTGGATCAGCGTGTCCAGCATCATGGCCGCGGCGCCCTGATCGCGTGACGGCTTCAGGTCGGCCACATCGGCCGACAGCGCGATCCGCAGCAGCGGGTTGGTGCCCTCGCCGCCCGGCGCCGCACTCTCGGTGCCGCCTGGTGCGGGGGTGTTGGTGTTACCTGGCCCTGAGCACGCGCCCAGGATCATCAGCGGAATGATGGCGCTGGCTGCGAGCCACTTCTTCAGTCCGTTCCGATAGCCCATGGTTTCCCTCCTCATTCGGGTAGTTGGGTCTTGCTGGCTTTCTCTTCGTGGTACAGCTCCGCGGTGCGGAGGCTGATCTTGTGCGCCTGCAGGTCGTCGGCCACGGCCTGCTCCTCCCGCAGCGCCGGGTCTCCGTAGCCGCCGGCGCCCGCTGTCTCGATGGACGCTGAGTCGCCCGCGTTGAGCACGGTGTAGCCGTGATCGACGGGTCTGGCGCCCGGGCTGAGCTCGCACCGGGCCGATGCTCCCGGTCCACCACCGAACAGGCCCCAGGGCTGGGATGCCTGGCGGCTGGTGTCGAGCCAGAAGTGGATGCCGTCGACCTCGGCCCGTACCTTGCGCCGGATCCCCAGGCCGCCGCGGTACCGCCCGATGCCGCCGGAATCGTCGATCAGTTCGTAGGCCTCCACCGTGAGCGGGTATTCGGCCTCGAGGCTCTCGACCGGCAGGTTCGAGGTGTTGGTCATGTGCACCTGGACACCGTCCAGGCCGTCGGCGTTGAACCGGGCGCCGCAGCCGCCGCCGATGGTCTCCAGATAGACGAACTCCCGGCCACGCTGGGGATCCCAGCCGGAGAAGTGGACGCCGGTGTTGGCGCCGTTGCTGGCCGCCGTCACCCGTTCCGGGATCGCCGGCGCCAGCGCCCCGGTGATCAGGTCGACCACCCGTTGGCAGGTTTCGCTGCGCCCGTTCACCGCGGCCGGCGACTCGCAGTTCAGGATGCTGCCCAGCGGCGCCGTGATGGTGACCGGGCGGTAGAGCCCGGCATTGGGCAGGATGTCGGGGTCGATCAGCGTCTTGAGCGTGTAGTAGCAGGCCGCGTAGAGGCCGGTCCACACCACGTTCACGCTTGCTCGCACCTGCGGCGGGTTGCCGGTGAAGTCCATGGTGATCTGGTCGCCCTCGATCGTGACGGCGACCCGCAGTTCGAGTTCGTCGTCCAGTTCGGGGCAGTCGAACCGATCGGTGAAGGTGTAGCGGCCGTCCGGGAACTCGGCGATCGCGGCCCGGGTGCGCCGCTCGGTGTAGTCGAGCAGTTCGGTGGCCACCGCGACCATGGTCTCGCGCCCATAGCGCTGGCACAGTTCGAGGTAGCGCTCGATCGCGGTGTGCAGCGCCGCCTGCTGGGCGCGCAGGTCGGCGCGGCGCTCGTCCGGGATCTGGCAGTTGAGCAGGATCAGTTCCAGCAGTTCGTGCTGCAGGACGCCGCGGCGCACCAGGTGCACCGGTGGAATCCGGATCGCCTCCTGGAAGATGTGCGCGTGCCCGCGGTCGCCGAAGTCGGCGTGGTGGGCGAGGGTGGCCGTCCAGGCCGTCAGTTCCCCGTCGACGTAGATCGGCGAGGCGAGCACGATGTCGGGCAGGTGGGAGCCGCCGCCGGTGTAGGGGTCGTTGCCGATGAAGACGTCGCCCTCGCGGATGTCGTCGGCGGGGATCCGTTCCCGGATCGCCCGGACCACGCCCATCAGCGAACCGAGGTGCAGCGGCGAGCCGCCCTCGTCCTGGGCGATGGCGTCGCCGTTGGCGTCGAACAGGCTGGCCGTGCAGTCGCGGCGCTCCTTGATGTTGGGCGAGAAGGCGGCCTTTACGAGGGTCTCGCTCATCTCCTCGACGATGCTCGACAGCGCGGAGGAGATCACCTCCACCAGGATCGGGTCGTGGACGGGCGTGCCGGTCATGACTGCGCTCCGATCTGGATCACGAGGTTGCGGTATTCGTCCATGACGCAGCTGTCGCCGGGCAGCAGGACGGTCGTGGTGTCCATCTGCTCGACGATCGCCGGACCGGCCAGTTGGTTGCCCGGACGCAGCCTGCCCCGGTCGTACACGGGGCAGGCCCGGAAGCCGAAGGCCGTGCTCCAGAAGACCTCACGCTCGCCGACCAAGGCGTCGTCCGAACTCTCGCCGTCCGGCGCTGAGGCAACCAGTTCCAGGCGATCGGCGCGACCCACCGCCTGCACCCGGAAGGTCACGATCTCGATCGGGTCGGAGTCGGAACTGAAGCCGTAGACCCGCTCGTGGACCCGATGGAAGGACGCGATCACCTGATCGAGCGCGGCACCGTCCAGCCCGTGTTCGCCCGGCAGGTCGATGGGTAGTTCGAAGTTCTGGCCGCGGTAGCGCATCTCCAGGCGGCGCACCAGGCTCTGCTCGCCCGCCGGCGTCCCCTCGGCCGCGAACCACTGTGCGGCCTGGGCCTCCAACTCGGCCAGCACCTCCGCGATCGCCTCGGGTCGCTCGGTGTCGAGCGCGGTGATCTGGGTGCGCATGAAGTCGGTGCGGACGTCGGTCATCAGCAGGCCCATCGCCGACTGGGCACCGGGGATCTCGGGAACCACCACCGTGGTGATGCCCAGCTCCCGCGCCAGCCGGGAGGCGTGCAGCGGGCCCGCTCCGCCGAAGGGGACCAACGCATAGTCGCGCGGATCGTACCCCCGCTGCACCGAGACCACCCGGATGGCGCGGGCCATGTTGGCGGTGACCACGCGCAGCACGCCCAGCGCCACTTCGTGGACCGCCAGCCCCAGCGGCTCACCGAGCCGCGCCAGGGCGGCCTGGGCCGCGTCCTCGCTGATCTTCATCTGGCCGTTGAGCAGGTATTCCGGGTTGAGCAGGTGCAGCACCACGTTGGCATCGGTGACGGTCGGCTGGCTGCCGATTCCGTAGCACGCCGGGCCGGGATGCGCCCCGGCGCTCTGCGGGCCGGCGCGCAGGTGGCCACCGGAGTCGAGCCAGGCGATCGAGCCGCCACCGGCTCCCACGGTGTGGATGTCGAGCATGGGCGAGCGGATCGGGCGTCCGTCGAGTTCCATACCGGCGGTGACATGCGGCTCGCCGTGCTGCACCAGCGAGATGTCGGACGAGGTTCCGCCCATATCGAAGGTGATGATGTCGGGGAATCCGGCGGCCGAGCAGATCTCGGCCGCGCCGACCACACCGGTGCTCGGGCCGGAGAGCACCAGGCGGACCGGCACCTGCTCGGCCATTCCGAACGGGATGACCCCGCCGTTGGATTGGGTGACCTGCGGTTCCGGCTTCAGGCCGAGTTCCGCCAGCGTCCGCCGGAGCCGGGAGAGGTAGCCGTAGACGACCGGCCCGGCGTAGGCGTTGGTGACCACGGTGGAGAGCCGCTCGTACTCGCGGAACTCCGGCAGAACGGTGGAGGACAGTGAGATGTAGGCCTCCGGGTACTCCTCGGCGATCAGTTCCGCGACGCGGCGCTCGTGGCCGGCGTCCAGATAGCTGTAGAGGAAGCAGACCGCGATCGCCCGGACGCCCGCGTCCCGGAGTTGGCGGATCCGCAGGCGGGCTTCGTCCTCGTCCAGTGGCACCAGCACGGTGCCGTCGTGCCGCAACCGCTCGCTGACCTCCAACCGCAGATGCCGCGGCACCAGTGGCAGCGGCTTGTCGGCCTGCGGGTCGTACATGTCGGGACGGCGGCCACGACCCAGTTCCAGCAGGTCGCGGAAGCCCTTGGTCGTGATCAGGCCGGTCGGCACACCGGTGTTGGTCAGCAACGCGTTGGTGCCCACGGTTGTGCCGTGCGCGAAGTAGGTCACCTCGTCGATACGCCGGTCGAGCTTGCCGAGCAGTTCCGTGACGCCTTGGACGATCGCCCGGCCCGGATCGTCCGGGGTGCTGGAGACCTTATGGACGTGGACGTGGCCGTCGGCGTCGTCATAGGCGCAGACGTCGGTGAACGTCCCGCCGGTATCGACTCCGAATCGCAGGCCCATCAGTTGGCCCCCTCTGCCACGGGTGCCTGGGAACTCAGCGAACCATGTCCGAAGGCACCGCTGGCGGCGATGACCTCCGCCGCCAGGGCGCTGGCCTTGGTCATCGCGAGGCCCGGCTCCGCGTCGCCGGCGAGCGAGACGATCAGCGAGGCCAGGAAGGCGTCTCCGGCGCCCAGGGTGTCGACGACGGGGACGTCCGGTGCCGGCGTGTACCAGCGATCGGCCTGCGACCACAGCCAGGCGCCCCGCGGACCCTGTGTGATCAGCACGTAGCGGCTGCCCGCGGCGAGGGCGGCGCTCGCGGTCTGGTCCAGGCCCGCCTGGTCGAGGTGGGAGCCGGAGAAGGCGGCCAGCCACAGGCCGGGGAGCCCGGCGATCATGGCGGGCGAGAAGTCACGGCCGAAGTCGTAGGCGACGCGGCAGCCGGCCCCGATCAGCCGCGGTACCTGGTCGTCCCAGCGCGCGGTGTAGGCCGTGTGCACGATGTCGTAGCCCTGCGCGAGCCGCACCTGGGCCTCGTCGAGGTCGAACAGGGACACTCCCTTGTCGGAGTCGAGGAAGCGGCGATCGCCGTCGACCAACTGGACCACCGCGTAGGCGGTGGCGCCGGGCTGGACACCGACCTGGCCGACATCCACGCCCTCCTCGCGCAGGCTGTCCAGGACGAGCCGGCCGGCCGCATCATCGCCGAGTACCCCCGCGTAGGCGGCTTCGGCGCCGAGCCGGCGGGTGAAGACCGCGACGTTGACGCAATTGCCGCCGGGGTACATCACACCCTGATCGAGATAGCGGTCGATGACGTTGTCACCGATGCAGAGCACGCGCATCAGTAGGCCACTTTGTACATGTAGCGGCGCGCCGAGGTGTCATGCCCCCGGTGGGCGGCGATGTGGTCGAGGACGCGGCGGGAGGCGCTGATCATCGACAGGACGCTGAGTTCGGCCCGGGCCTCCTCGGGGACTCCCGGCATCGACAGGTGGCGGGAATCGATCACGTGCGTCCGCCGGCTGTACCGGCTCGCGAAGTCGACCACCCGCTCGGCGATCGGTCGCGAGGGATCCTCGGCGGCCAGGACGACCAGCGGAGCCTCCGCGAGGGTAAGTTCGAGGGGGCCGTGGAAGAAGTCGCCGCCGTTGATCGCGGCAGCAGGCATCCACAGCATCTCCATGGAGTAGCACCAGGCCATCATCTTGGCCTGTCCGAAGGCGGGACCGGCGCCCACATAGGTGGCGAAGTCCGTCTCGGTGGTCATCCGGCCGATGGCGTCGCCCACTCCTGCGATCTCGTCCTTGCCCACCCGCAGGGCGTGCGGCATGGCGTCCAGGCCCGCCCGCAGGCTGTCGGCGAGCTGGGCCTTGCCGTCCAGCCGGGCGAGCGCCAGCCCGATCAGCATGGTGTGCATCAGCTTCGGCTCGGTGATGGTGATCGTGTCGGGGTAGTCGAGGTGGAGGTCGCAGGTGCGGCTCAGGCCGTTGGAGCCGATGCGGGAGATGCCGATGGTCGGGCACCCCTTGGCCTTGGCGAACTCGGCCGCGGCAACCGTCTCCGGGGTGTTGCCCGAGTGGCTGGCGGCCACCACCAGGCAGCTGGAGTCGAGCCAGGCGGGATCGCGGGAGGTGAGTTCGGCGCTGGTGATGTGGGTGACACCGATACCGGTGACGTGCCGGTCGACGAAGTCGTAGCTGGGGTAGGCGCCGAAGTGTGAACCGCCGCAGCCCACCAGAACGAGCCGCTTCAGGCCCCGTTCGGCTGCCGTGCCGATGTAGTCGTCGATGCGCGATTCCGCCGCCAACGGGTGGCTGACGCATTGCTCGAAGTTCTCGGGAACGGGAATCAGGTTCTCCATGGGAGGCTTTTCTCCAGCTTTCCTGGGTGGTCGGACGATCGTTGAGACCGGTGTCACCGTGTCTTGGTTAGCAAGTTTGTGCGAGTGTGAGACCGGTGTCAATAGGAATGGGCGATCTTTACCCGGCTGTGACCTTCAGGCGGCGGGAGTATTTCGGCGCTTGCCGAGCGGTGGTCGAGGGTCGCCGGAGGCCGGGATGCCACCTGACTTGAACTACCCCTGAGCCTGTCGAACGATCCCTGAGCCTGTCGAA
>JAPUEM010000145.1 GCA_027492575.1 Propionicimonas sp. | reverse complement strand
CTGGTAGTCGGCCGGGCTGGGCAGCAGCGAGCCGGTCAGGATCCGGACCATGTGCTGGGTGCCGGCCGTCCAGTTGGAAGCGAAGAAGGCGGCGTCCTTGGTGGTATTGGTCTCGTCCGGCCACGGGATCGAGATCTGCCAGGTGCCATCGGCGCCCGCCTGCACGATGCCGTGGAGGCGCTTGTCGGCGGAGACCACGCCGGTGACCGGGTTGGTGACCTGGCGGGTGGTGCTCACCGTATTCGGATCGCCGGAATAGGAGGCGTCGATCATGAAGGCCGCCACCGAGCCGGTGGTGCCGTCGGTGGCCAGGTAGCCGCTGCCGGAGATGCCGATCGGCTGACCCTTCACCACGGCGTTCGGGGTGCTGACGCTGAACGGCTGGTTCGGCTGGATCGGTCCGTAGGACTCGCCGGAGACGCTCACCGAGCCACCGGTGTCGAGCTTCTCGTAGAAGCGCAACTGCGCGGAATAGCTGTTGGCCGAACCGTCGGCGTTGGTGAAGACCGCCCGGTAGAAGGTGCCGTTCTGGGCATCCGCGTCGGTGGCCGCGACGGTCAGCGTGGCCTCGGCCGAGCCCGGGACGTCCGTCCAGGTGCTGTCGTTCGGCTCACCGTTGGCGAGCGCGGCCTTGGTGGACTGCCACTTCACGGATACGGCACTGCTCGCGGCGGCGGTGAAGGTGGCGGTGCCGCCGACGCTGACGGTCCGGCCGGCCGGGTGGGTGGTGATGGCCGGGGCGGCGGCGTAGGCCACCGTGGCCCCGAGGCCCGTCACCGCGCCACCCGCGACCAGGGCGGCCGCCGCCACGAGGGCGAGCACCCTTCTCCAGCGCGCGTTGATCCGACTCATTCCCGCAACCTCCTCATGCTCCGGCAGCCACCGGAGGTGCCGGGCACTGAAAGCCGCCCGACGAACATCTGATGTTGCTTAGGTCTCCCTAAGTCAATATTGAAAGGTTAAGCGTACGTATTTATGCGACGCAAGTCGGGTGCGGCTTCGTCGCAGCATGTGGACGGAATCGGGGACGGGGAGGTCAGCTCAGGCGCTGGGCGAGGAAGCTCCAGGCCAGGGCGGCCATGTGGGCGGCCTGGGCGTTGGTGGCCGCCCCGCCGTGACCGCCTTCGATGTTCTCGTAGTAGGTGACGTCCTTGCCGGCGTCGAGCATCAGCGCGGCCAGCTTGCGGGCGTGGCCGGGGTGCACCCGGTCGTCCTTGGTCGAGGTGGTGAAGAGCACCGGCGGGTAGGTCCGGGAGCCGTCGAAGCGGTGGTAGGGCGAGAAGGTGCGGATGAACTCCCACTGCGTGGGGTCGTCCGGGTCGCCGTACTCGGCCATCCAGGAGGCACCGGCGAGCAGGTGGCTGTACCGCTTCATATCCAGCAGCGGCACCTGGACGACGATCGCCCCGAACTTCTCGGGGTAGCCGGTGAGCATATTGCCCATCAGCAGACCGCCGTTCGAGCCACCCTGGGCGCCCAGCCTGGCCGGGACGGTGATGCCGGCCGCCACCAGGTCGTCGGCGACCGCCGCGAAATCCTCGTAGGCGCGGTGCCGGTGCTCGGTGAGCGCGGCCTTGTGCCATTCCGGGCCGTACTCGCCGCCGCCCCGGATGTTCGCCACCGCGTACACCCCGCCGCGCGCCAGCCAGGCCCGTCCGACCGCGCCGGAGTAGCCGGGGGTCAGCGAGATCTCGAAGCCGCCGTAGCCGTAGAGCAGGGTCGGCGCCGGCTCGGCCCCGGGTTCGGGGTGCAGTTGCGCGGCGCGTCCGACCAGGAAGTAGGGGACGCGGGTGCCGTCCGCGGAGGTCGCGAAGCGCTGTTCGGTCACCAGCCCGGTGGCGTCGAAGAAGGACGGGGCCGCCTTGAGCCGCTCGGCCGAGCCTGACCCGGCGATCGGGGCCAAAGTCGCCAGCGAGAGGGTGGACGGGGTCAGGTAACCGGTCGTCACGACCCAGACATCGTCGGATTCCACGGGGTCGACGCCGCCAGCCCCGATGGCCAGCACGCCGCCGTCGACCGGGAAGGCCGAGCGCACCCACTCCCCCACGCCGTCGGCGGGCGGGGTGAGGACGTGCAGCCGGTTCTTCACGTCCTCCAGCACGTTCACCACCGCGTGGTGGCGGGTCCAGGAGAGCCCGGCGAGCGAGGTGGTCGGAGTGGGTGCGAAGACGGTGGTGAAGACGCGGGAACCGGCCAGGAAGTCGTCGAGGTGGATGGCCAGCAGCGAGCCGGCAACACCCAGGAGAGATCCCGGCTCAAGGCCGGGATGACGGAGTTGAGCAGGCGCGTCGCCAGGATCGTCGGCGCCACCGTCCACCGTCCAGTCGTCGCGGAGGCTCACCAGCAGCCATTCCCGGTGGAAGCCGACCTCGGCGGAATCCGGGACGTCCAGCCGCACCAGGGCCTGGTCGGGGGTTCCCAGGCCGGTCACCAGATAGCTGTGCTGGGTGTAGAAGGTGATCGCGCGCTGCACGATCGTCCGCTCGAAGCCGGGGACGCGGCTGTGCCGGGCGAAGGTGCCGACGTCGCCCGGCTCGCCCTCGTAGACCAGGGTCGACTCCTCCAGCGGGGTGCCGCGGCGCCACAGCCGGACCGTCCGCGGGTAGCCGGAGGTGGTCATCGTCCCCTCGCCGAAGTCGGTGGTGGCCAGGACGGTGTCGGCGTCCACCCAGCCCAGGTCTCCCTTGGCCGGCGGCCGGACGAAACCGCCCTCCTCGGCCGGGACGAAGCGCTTCTCGACCAGGTCGAACTCACGGGTGACATCGGTGTCGGAGCCGCCCGGCGAGAGCGACACCAGGGCCCGGCGCCAGGGCTGCCCCGGCTCGGGACGCAGCGCCGAGGCGCCGTGCCAGACCCAGCTCTCCTGCTCGGCGGCGTTCAGGGCGTCGAGGTCGAGCAGGATCTCCCATTCCGGGTTCGGGGTGCGGTAGGAGTCGAGGGTGGTGCGCCGCCACAGCCCGCGCTCGTGGGCGGCGTCCCGCCAGAAGTTGTAGTAGCGGTCGCCGAGCCGGCTCACCTCGGGGATGCGGTCGTCCGAATCGAGCACCTCGAGGATCGACTGCTCGAGCTCCGCCAGCCCCGCGCCGCCCAGCGCCTGCCCGGCTTCGTCGTTGCGCGCCCGCACCCAGGCAAGGGCCGCGTCCCCCTCGACCTCCTCCAGCCAGTCGAACGGATCGGTCGCAGGGTCGAGCGGGGTCGTGACGGTGGGTTCGGGGCTCATGCTTCGGACATTACCCGACTCGCCCGGACTGAGTGGGGAGGGAGGGTGGGACCGGGTACCGTCACCCCATGCAGATCGTCGAATCCGGACGGTGGGTGCGCATCGCGCAGTGGGTGCTGGCGGTGCTTCTGCCCGTCTTCGTGGTGGTCGGACGCGGGCTGGTCGGCGCGGAGCTGGGCTGGATGGCCGTCGTGGGCATCGTCTACGGGGCGCCGCTGATCCTGCTGCTGCTCCTGCCGCCGATCGCGACCCTCTTCGACCGGACGGCCAAGGCGGCCAGGAGCGTCCGGCGGCACTACCGCACCGCCTGCTGGGTGCAGTGGGGCGGGCTGCTGCTGGCCGGCCTCACCATCCCGGATTCGGGCGACAGCGGTCACCTGCTTTCGGCCCTCTCCCGCTGGACCGGGCTCTCCTACGAGGTCTCCGAAGTGCTCTTCTACGCGGCCATGGCGGCGGCGCTGATCGGCTGGGCGTTCGGCCTGGCCGCGGCCGGGTCGGGCGCCTTCCTCTCCCGCAAGGAGGCCTGATGGGACGCGACCTCGCCCAGGGCGGCGGCTGGCGAGCCGTGGCCCGCGGCAGCGGCCTGCTCAGCATCGGCCCCGACGGCACCGAGCAGGTCGCGCCGACCATCTTCGCCGAGATGTCGGCGCTGGCGCTGCGCACCGGGGCGATCAACCTGGGCCAGGGCTTCCCCGACGTGGACGGCCCGGCCTGGATCGCCGAGGCGGCCGTCCAGGCCATCCGGGAGGGCCACAACCAGTACCCGCCCGGCCCGGGCATCCCCGAGTTGCGGCGGGCGATCGCCGATCACCAGTGGCGGCGCTACGACCTCGAGGTCGATCCCGAGACCGAGGTGCTGGTCACCGCGGGCGCGACCGAGGCGCTGGCCGCCGCGCTGCTGGCCCTGGTCGGCCCGGGCGACGAGGTGATCACCCTCGAGCCCTTCTACGACTCCTACGGCGGCGTGATCGGCCTGGCCGGCGCCACCCACATCCCGGTCGGGCTGATCCCCGGCCCGGACGGCTTCCGGCTGGACGCCGACGCGCTGCGCGCCGCCGCCTCCCCGCGCACCCGGCTGATCCTGATCAACACCCCGCACAACCCGACCGGTGCGGTGCTGGGCGCCGACGACCTGGCCGCGATCGCGCAGACCGCCACCGACTGCGACGCCATCGTGCTCACCGACGAGGTCTACGAGCACCTCACCTACGACGACGCCGTGCACGTCCCGATCGCCACCCTGCCCGGGATGGCCGAGCGCACCCTGACGGTGTCGTCGGCCGGCAAGACCTTCTCGTTCACCGGCTGGAAGATCGGCTGGATCCACGGCCCCGCCGAGCTGATCACCGCCGTCCGGACCGTCAAGCAGTTCCTCACCTATGTCTCCGGAGCGCCCTTCCAGCCGGCCATCGCCCAGGCCCTGGCCGACGACGAGGCCCCGCGCGAACTCGCGGCCTCGCTGGCCGCCCGCCGCGACCTGCTCTGCGAGGGACTGGCCGGGGCCGGCTTCGGCGTCACCCGCCCGCGCGGCACCTACTTCGTGGTCGCGGACGGCGCCCCGCTCGGCTTCCCGGACGGCACCGACCTGTGCCGTCGCCTGCCCGAACTGGCCGGCGTCGTCGGCATCCCGATGACCGCCTTCTGCCGCGACGGCTCCCCCACCCACGCCGCGCTGCGCTCGTCCGTCCGGTTCACCTTCGTGAAGCGCCCCGAGGTGCTGCGGGAGGCCGTCACCCGGCTCGCCCGCCTGCGCTGAACAGTCGTCCCGGCTCAGTGGCGGGGGTCGCGGATGGCGGCCAGGAAGAGCGGCCAGCCGGTCTCGGTGTGGCTGATCGTGAACAGGTAGGGACGGTCGAAGCGCAGCTCGTGGTCGGGCTGCGGAGCGGCCGTCTCGCCGACGCCGATCTCGGTGACGGCGGCGGCCACCGTCCCCTCCTCGTCGACGCGCAGGACGGCCTGCTGGGCGGCCTGCAGGACGCACAGTTCGCCCGGGCCGATGCCGGAGAGGTCGGGCGCGTCCGCGCACAGGACGGGAGCGCCGACCGCCGGCAGGATCTCCAGCAGGCCCAGCTTCTCGGGGCCGATGTCGAGGGTCGGCAGGCTCAGCACGACCAGACCCGGGGTGGCCGCGTCGAGGGCGGACGAGACGCGCGCCAGCAGATCGGCGGAGGCCTCGGCGGGGTCGACCCCCTCGGGCGGCAGCAGGACGTCGGCGTGCAGCGCCTCGACGTAGGGCAGCCGGACCGCCCGCCAGCCGTCCACCTCCGCGAACGCCCACGACTCCATCGCGCCCATGGTCTCGGTCTCGACCTCGGTGCCGTCCGGCAGGGTGAACGGCAGCGGCGCCGTCCAGCCGGGGTTGAACGGGGCCTGCCAGCGGGCCGCCAGCAGGATGACGTCCTGCAGCACCAGACGCAGGTCGGGGTTCGGCTCGATCGCGGTCTTCTCGATCAGCCCGCCGGTCTGCTGCTTGATCCAGGCGCTCAGCACGTCTATGCCGGCCTGGGTGCTGAGGTCGGTGGACTGCACTCCGGCGTCGAAGACGTCGACCAGGGCGTCCAGGTAGGCCAGCGACGGCTCGTACTCGTCGTCCACGACGACCTGGTTGGCCAGATGGACGAGCGGACGCTCCGGCAACTCCTTGGCGGTCGCGAGCGCCGGGTCGCCGTCGTAGGCGAGCAGCGCGCCCCGCAGCGCGGCGATCGCGTCCCGGCGCTCCTCGCCGGTGGCGCCGAGGGTCGTTTCCAGGGCCTCGAGGGTCTGGCCACGGGCGCCTTCGGTGAGCATGGCCAGCGCCATCGCCAGGCTGGACGGCGAGATGACCGTGTTGCCCTCCTTCGGCGCGGTGGCGAGGGTGGTCGCTCCGATCCGGCGGGTGGCGTCCACCACGCTGGGCACGGCCGCCGCCGCGGTCAGCGGGACGACCCGCGCCTCCCCGTCCCCGCGCAAGGTGGTCCCCTGGGCGGCCCCGCCACATCCGGCCAGGCCGAGCAGTCCAGCAGCGACCAGTGCGGCCAGAGCACGTCCACGCATCACGTCCGCCTCCTTCGAGGTAGCTGCGGCCAGCCTACCGAGGGAACCCGGTCGGCCTACCGGTGCCGGTCCGCCGCGATCACGAAGTCGCCGAAGCCGATCCGCCAGCCGTCGCCGACCGGCATCGGCACCCCCGGCTCGCACTGCAGCGCCTCGCCGACGTCGTTGGTCAGCGTGGTGCCGTTGGTGGAGTGCAGGTCGGTCACCCAGACCATGTGGTCGCGCAGTTCCAGCAGCGCGTGGGTCTTGGAGACCGAGCGGGCGAGATCCGCCAGCGGCACCGGCGCCGCCGCGGGCGCCTGCGCCGGGGCGGCCGGGTTGCGCCCGACCACCACGTCGGCGATGAAGCGCACCACGGCGCCGTCCGGCAGGGTGAAGAACCACGGCAGCGCCTCCCCGCCGGATTGCGCGATCCGGGTGGCGTACAGCTCCTCGTCCTCGGCGAAGAGCTGTTCGGCGAGCGAGCTCAGCCGCGCCGCGGGCACGGCTTCCGGTTCGGGTGCGGCCGGCGGGCGGGCGGACGACACGCCCGGCACCGCGGTGACCAGCTGCGGCGCCGCGCCGGCCGGCGCGGACGCCACCACGGCCGGCTGCCCCGGCGGGGCGAAGGACTCCACGA
>JAPUEM010000144.1:29322-44355 GCA_027492575.1 Propionicimonas sp. | reverse complement strand
TTCCCGCGAAGGCGGGAATCTCCCAACGCGAGGTGGGCGACCGTGAGATCCAGCCCTGGCTAACCGGAGCTCAGGGCGGGGTCGTCCAGGGGGAAGTTGCGGACGGGGCCCGGCCCGGTCTCGGCGGTTTCGAAGCGGACGGTGATGACGCCGTGGCCGCTGCCCCAGACCCAGCCGGGGCCGAACTCGTCATGGACGATGTCCGCACCGGGCTGCCAGCCGTGGCTCTGGTGGCCGGTGGGCTGCGGCGCCACCCGCTCCTCTACGTCGGTAGAGCGGTCGGCCAGGTCGAAGAGGGCCTCCTGGGCAATCCCCACCAGGCCCGAGACCCCGACCCCGGCCAGCCGGGCGCCGGCGCTGGTGTCGACCCCGGCCAGCAGCTCGCGGGCGACCTGGCGGATCACCTCGACCCGATCGGTGGCGCCCAGCAGGGTGCGCGAGCGGGTGACGGAGGAGAAGTCGGGCCAGCGCAGCTTGAGGGTGACCGTCCGCGCGAACAGGCCGGCCTTGGCCAGCCGGCCGGCGACCTGGGCGGCCTGCCCCTCGAGAATCGAGGCGAGCGTGGCCGGGTCGGCGATGTCGGTGGCAAAGGTGTCCTCCACGGAGATCGACTTGGTCTCCCGGTCGGGCTCCACCGCACGCTCATCACGGCCCTGGGCGAGGTGGAACAGACTCTCCCCCGCCGAGCGACCCAGCGCCCGGACGAGTTCGGCCTCCGACAACTGCTGCAGGTCGCTCACCAGCTTCACTCCGAGCCGCGCCAGCCGTTCCATGGTCGCCGGGCCGACCCCGGGGATCGCCCGCGCGGGCAGCGGCGCGATGGTCGCGACCTCGGTGCCTGGAACCACCAGATGGACCCCGTCCGGCTTGGCGAGCTCGGTGGCCACCTTCGCGATGAACTTCGACGTCCCCAGCCCTACGGACGCGGTCAGCCCGCCGGTCTGCTCGCGCACCCGGGTC
The DNA here is from genome assembly GCA_027492575.1 of Propionicimonas sp. Lineage (GTDB taxonomy): Bacteria > Actinomycetota > Actinomycetes > Propionibacteriales > Propionibacteriaceae > Propionicimonas. Next base: position 43,395 of record JAPUEM010000144.1, on the reverse strand, counting down.
CGCAGCTCGTGGGCGAGCGCGGTCAGATCGGCGTCGGCCAGCGAGCGGGACGGGCCCGCGGTCAGGTCGACGAAGGCCTCGTCCAGGCTCAATGCCTCTACAGCCGGCGAGACCTCGCGCAGCAGCCCCATCACGACGCCGCTGGCCGCTCGGTAGGCACCGAACCGGCCGGCCAGGAAGGCGGCGTGCGGGCAGCGCCGCCGCGCCTCGTGCATCGGCATCGCCGAATGCACCCCGAACGGCCGCGCCTCATAGGACGCCGTCGACACCACCCCGCGTTGCCCGAGCCCGCCCACGATCACCGGCTTGCCGCGCAGGGAGGGCTTGTCACGCTGCTCGACGGCGGCGAAGAAGGCGTCCAGGTCGAGGTGCAGGATGCTCGCGGTCGAGCGCACCGCTAGTCGACCAGCGGGGATTCGGCCTGCCGCAGGTAGTGGACGAAGGCGAAGCCGTCGCGCTGCTCGCGGGAGACCTCCTGCCACTCGGTGGGCTCGATCGGGGGGAAGAAGACCGTCCCGTCGGCCTCGGCATCCACCTCGGTCAGGTCGAGTTCGGTGAGTTCAGGCCAGGCCTGGACGTAGATGCTGCCGCCGCCGGCCACGTAGATCTCGTCGTCCAGCGTCTTGGCGAGGTCGAGCGCCTCCTCCAGCGAGGCGACGGCGTAGCCGACGGCGCGGCCCTCGACGGGCAGTTCCACACCCTCCGGATCGCTGGTCACCACGATGGTGGTGCGGCCGGCCAGCCAGCGTCCGATCGCGTCGTGGGTGCGGCGTCCCACGATCATCGGATGGCCGGAGGTGACCCGCTTGTAGCGCGCCCAATCCTCGGCGATCTGGAAGGGCTGGCTGTGACCGTCCCCGATCACGCCGTTGGAGCCGACGATCGCGATGCCAATGATCCGCATCCCGCGATGCTACCCCGCACGACCCTTCGACAGGCTCAGGGATCGTCAGACGAAGACCGCCGCGCCGCGTCAGCAGCGGGAAGGGAGTCTTGACGAAGACCGCGGCAGCGGTGTGAGGAACAGACGACGACCGCGTGAGCGGTGCGCGGATCAGACCGCGATAGGGGCCTTGATGCCGGGGTGGGGGTCGTAGTCGACCACCTCGATGTCGGCCAGCGTCCAGGCGTCGATGCTGGTCACGTCGGGATTCAGCACCAGCCGGGGCAGCGGACGAGGTTCGCGGGTGAGCTGCAGCCGGGCCTGTTCCAGGTGGTTGCTGTACAGGTGCGCGTCGCCGAGCGTGTGGACGAAGTCACCCACCTCCAGCCCGGCGGCGCGGGCGATCAGGTGGGTCAGCAGCGCGTAGGAGGCGATGTTGAACGGCACCCCCAGGAAGATGTCCGCGGAGCGCTGGTAGAGCTGGCAGGAGAGCCGTCCGTCCGCCACGTAGAACTGGAAGAAGGCATGGCAGGGCGGCAGCGCCATCTCGTCCAACTGGCCGACGTTCCAGGCCGAGACGATGTGACGGCGCGAATCGGGGTTGGCGCGCAGCGCCTCGACCAGGCCGGAGATCTGGTCGATGTGGCGGCCGTCCGGGGTCGGCCAGGAGCGCCACTGGTAGCCGTAGACCGGGCCCAGGTCGCCGTTGGCGTCGGCCCACTCGTCCCAGATCGTGATCTTGTTCTCGTGCAGCCAGCCGATGTTGGTCTCGCCCCGCAGGAACCACAACAGCTCGCCGAAGATCGAGCGGGTGTGCAGCCGTTTGGTGGTCAGCAGCGGGAAGCCCTCGGTGAGGTCGAAGCGCATCTGGTAGCCGAAGACGCTGCGGGTGCCGGTGCCAGTGCGGTCAGACTTCTCCGCGCCGTGATCGAGCACATGCTGCATCAGATCCAGGTACTGCTTCACAGAGCCTCCTCCAGCACTGCCCGCAAGACCGGGATGATCGCCCGGACGGCGTTGCCGCGGTGGCTGATCGCGTCCTTCTCGGCCGGGCTGAGTTCGGCGTTCGTGCGGCAGTGGTGATTCGCGACGAAGATCGGATCGTAGCCGAAGCCGTTGCCACCGCGGGGTTCCAGCACGAGGCGTCCGAGCATCTCGCCGTGCACCACCCATTCCCGGCCGTCGGGGTGCACCAGCGCCATCGCGCAGACGAACCGGGCGGTGCGCTGCTCGTCGTCGGTCTCGGCGAGCTGGCGCAGCAGCAGTTGCAGGTTGGCCTCGTCGGTGGCGTCCGGGCCTGACCAGCGGGCCGAGCGGACGCCGGGCATCCCGTTCAGCAGGTCGACCGCCAGGCCGGAGTCGTCGGCGACCGCCAGATGGCCGGTCTCCAGCGCCGCGGCATGGGCCTTCAGCAGGGCGTTGCCCTCGAAGGTGTTCTCGGTCTCGGCAGGCTCGGGGTACGGGTGGCATTCGTCCAGCCCGATCACGTTGGCCTCAAGCCCTTCCTCGGCCAGGACGCGGCGCAGCTCGATCGCCTTCTTGGCGTTGTGGGTGGCGACGACGACGGTTCTCATGCGGGGTCCCCAACGAGTCGTTCGGGGGAGCGCAGCGGAGGAGGAGAACTCGGTGGGGCGGTCATGCCGGTGGTCATGGCGCCAGCGCCTCTCGTTGCACTCGGGAGAGATCGGCGCAGCCGGCCAGCCCGAGGTCGAGCAACTGATTGAGGACGTCGCGGTCGAAGGGCTCGCCCTCGGCGGTGCCCTGCACCTCGACGAACTTCCCGGAACCGGTCGCGACGACGTTGAGATCAACCTCGGCGGAGCTGTCCTCCGGGTAGTCGAGGTCGAGGACGGGGGTGCCGTCGACGACGCCGACCGACACCGCGGCGACCGAATCCAGCAGCGGCTCGCCGGCCAGGGCGCCGCGTTCCCGCAGCCAGTTCACGGCGTCCACCAGGGCGACGTAGGCACCGGTGATGGAGGCGGTGCGGGTGCCGCCGTCCGCCTGCAGCACGTCGCAGTCCAGGACGATCGTGTTCTCGCCGAGGGCCTTGTAGTCGATGACGGCGCGCAGCGAGCGTCCGATCAGGCGGGAGATCTCGTGCGTGCGTCCGCCGATCTTGCCGCGGACGGATTCGCGATCGCTGCGGGTGTGGGTGGAACGCGGCAGCATGGCGTACTCGCTGGTCACCCAGCCCAGCCCGGAGCCCTTGCGCCAGCGCGGCACGCCCTCGGTGACCGAGGCCGCCACCAGCACCCGGGTGGCGCCGAACTCGACGAGCACCGACCCCTCGGCATGGTCGAGCCAGCTGCGGGTGATCCGCACCTCACGCAGTTGGTGGGGGGCGCGTCCATCGTGGCGTGTCGGCATGCCCCCAGCCTAACCGGCGGGCACGCGGGAATGACCGCCTCGCTTGGAATCGGGACGCACAGCTCTGCGCGAGCCGGGTTGTGAGATCCCGGATCAAGTCCGGGATGACGGTGGTTGGGAGGCCAACTCACTTGCGTCATCCCGGACTCCGATCCGGGATCTCTCAGCGCAACCGGCACCCGGCATCAGCCGAGGGCGTACACCTGCTCGACCTGGTGGACGAAGCCGCCGAGCAGGCGGGAGCCGACGCCCTGGAAGAGTTCGGGGCTGCCAGTGGTGAGGAAGCGCAGGTCGGCCGGGCGGGGCTCGTCCCGGATCAGGCCGTGGTCGGTGAGGGTGGCGTAGGTCTCGCGGGCGCATTCCTCGGCGGAGGAGACCAGCGTGACGTCCTCCCCCATCACGTAGGAGATGACGCCGGCCAGCAGCGGGTAGTGGGTGCAGCCCAGGATCAGCGTGTCGACCCCGGCCTCGCGCAGCGGCAGCAGGTAGCCGCGGGCAGCGTCCAGCAGCTCGGGGCCACTGGTCACGCCGGCCTCGACGAAGTCGACGAACCGCGGGCAGGGGGCGGTGACCAGCTCGATCCCGGGCACGGCGGCCAGCGCGTCGTCGTAGCTGGCGGACGTGGCTGTCGCGGTGGTGCAGATCAGTCCGATTCGCCCCTGGTTGGAGACCCGGACGGCCCGCCGGGCGGCCGGCAGGATGACATCGATCACCGGCACGTCGTAGCGCTCCCGGGCATCCCGCAGCACCGCCGAGGAGGCCGAGTTGCAGGCGATGACCAGGGCTTTCACGTCCTGCTCGGCCAGATAGTCGAGGCATTCCAGGGCGTATTCGCGCACCTCGGGGATGGTCTTGGTGCCGTAGGGGGCGCGGGCGGTGTCGCCCAGGTAGATCATGTCCTCGCTGGGCAGCTGGTCGAGGATGGCCCGGGCGACGGTAAGCCCACCGAACCCGGAATCGAAGACCCCGATCGGGGCGTCAGCGGCAGCCACGGCTCAGCACTCTAGCCTGAGGCATCATGGAGTGCAGCGCACGCGACCAAGGAGGACGGCATGCAGATCCCGCCGATCGACGTCACCCGCCTGACCTTGCGCGCAGTGCGGCTGCTGGACGAGGCCAGGCGCGCCCTGACCCCCGAGCCTCGCAAGCAGCCCAAGCCCAATGAGCCCGACCGGAGGCGTCCCGACATCTGGTGACGCCCGGCCGCTGTGCAACTTTCTGCCAGATACGCGCTGCGCGCGACGCATTTGTCGGCAGGTGCGCTATCTGGCAGAAAGTGCACAGGCCGTCAGGCGACGGAGCTGAGCGGGCAGCCGGAACTGGCGCAGTCGCGGCAGCCGGTGGGGGCGCAGGAGCTGGAGATCACCAGGGGCTTGACCTTGCCGGCGCGGATCAGGCGGTCGGTGACGGCGCGCACCAGGTCGGGGGCCAGGCCCGTCCGGGCAGCCAGGTCGGGGACGGAGCGCACCCCGGCCTCGAGCTGGGTCAGCACGGCGGTGACGGGCGCGGTCCCATCGGGGTCCCCGCGGCGTTGTTCGGGGGAGCGTAGCGGAGGAGAAGAACGTCGTGGGGTGGTATCGGGGTCCCCGCGGCGTTGTTCGGAGGAGCGCAGCGGAGGAGAAGGACGCAGTGGGGTGATCATACGAACAGCCGGCCGATCTGGAAGACGGCGACCGCCAGCGTCCAGGCGACGACCAGTTGCATCACCACGCCGAAGAGGGTCCATTTCGGGCCGATCTCACGCCACTGGGTGGCCACGGTCGCCATGCAGGCGGTGTAGGACATCATGAAGACCAGGAAGGCCAGCGCCGCCGGGATCGGATGCCCGCCGGAGGATTCGGTGAAGTCGGCCACGATCCGGTCGCCCAGCGCTCCGGCCTCGCCCTCCTCGGGTTCATCGAGGGCGTAGGTCTGTGCCCATGAGGAGATCACCGCCTCCTTGGCGACGAAGCCCACCACCAGCGCCGAGGTGGTCTCCCACTTCGCGAAGCCGGCCGGCGCGAAGACCGGGGTGATCGCCTGCGCGGCGACCCCGTAGGCCGAGTCGGCCACCGGGGTGTCGGCGAAGCCGCCGTCGCCCCGCACCGGCGTCGCCTGCAGCAACCAGACCGCGGCCACCGTCACCACGATGATCCCGGTCGCCGTCTGCAGGAAGCCCTTCAGCCGCACCCAGGTCACCGAGGCGGTGAGCCGCAACGTGGGCAGCTGGTAGGGCGGCAGGTCGATCACCAGCGGCTCGATCGGCTGCTTCCGCCAGATCGTGTGCCGCAGCACCAGCCCGCTGAGGATGATGATCAGCACCGAGGCCAGGTACATCGCGAAGACGACGGTGCCGGCGTTGGGCCCGAAGAAGGCCACCCCCACCATCACGAAGACCACCAGTCGGGCGGTGCAGGCGGTGAACGGCACCAGCAGGGCGGTCAGGATGCGCTGCCCGGCGACCGGCAGCACCCGGGTGGCCGAGACCGCCGGGACATTGCAGCCGTAGCCGACGATCAGCGGGATGAACGCGCGTCCGGGCAGGCCGATCGCCCGCATCACCCGGTCTGTGACGACGGCGGCGCGGGCCATGTAACCGGAATCCTCCAGCAGGGCCAGCAGGACGAACATCAGTGCCATCAGCGGGACGAAGGTGAGCAGCGCGCCCACGCCGGCGATCAGGCCGTCCACGATCAGGCCCTCCACCCAGGTTCCACCCAGCCCGATCAGGCCGAGCAGCCAGCCGGCGCCGTCCGAGACCGGGCCTGCGACGATTCCGTCGAGCGCGTCCTGCAGCGGCGCGGCGACCACGGTGGTGACCTGGAAGACCATCCACATCACGGCCAGGAAGATCAGCGGCCCGATCACCGGGGCGGTCAGCCAGCGGTCGATCCGGTCGGAGCGGGTGGCGCCCGACCTGCCGGGGTCGAGGGTGGACGCCGCCACCGCCGCGGCCACCCAGTTGAACCGGTCGTTGTCGAGCGCCCACTCGTCGGACTCGTCGGCGACCACCTCACGCGGGGCCGGGACGGGCCGGCGCAGCGCCTCGCGGACGGCGGCCGAAAGGTCGTCCAGCCCGTTGCGGCGGCGCGGATCGATACCCACCACCGGGACGCCGGCGGCCTTGCCGAGGGCGGCCAGGTCGAGGGCGATGTCCTGCTTGCCGGCCACGTCGAGCATGGTGAGCGCGATGACCATCCGGGTCGGGTGCTCGCGCACCTGGGCGGCCAGGTAGAGACTCTGCGAGAGCCGGGCGGCGTCGGCCAGCAGCACGCAGACATCGGGACGTTCGTCCGCCGGGCCGGAGACCAGCAGTTCGCGGGTGAGCGCCTCATCCGGGGATTCGGGTTCCAGGGAGTAGGCGCCCGGCAGGTCTACCAGGGTGATGTCGATGCGGCCCGAGTAGCAGGCGCAGCCCTCGCAGGTGCAGGCCGCCTCGCCGCAGCAATGACAGGGCGGGCCGTCGCTGCGCCACACCCCGCGGGAGACCTCGACGGTGGTGCCGGGCCAGTTGCCCATGGTCACGCGGGCGCCGGTGAGCGCGTTGAAGAGGGTCGACTTGCCGGTGTTCGGCGCGCCGACCAGCGCCACCACCGGCGCCTCCGGACCGGCCGAGACCATCGATCCGCCGCTGTGGCAGGTGGCCTTGACCGACGGGGGACGGGTGGCCGGCCGGGCCTGCTGGGTCGTGGTCACGAGACGACCTCGACCTGGACCTGCTTCAGGACGCCCGGACCCAGCGCGACCCGGGTGCCGCCGACCAGCGCCACCCGTCCGCCGCCGGAGGTCCTGTGCAGCAGGGTCACCTCGGCTCCGCGCCGCAGACCCAGGGCGGCCAGCCGCCGGATCGTCCCGGCCCCCGTCGCGTCCTGCAGAAGAAGGGCCTGGCGCAGCGGCGCCCGGTCCATGCTCAATCCCGCCATATAGGTAAGGCTACGCTTAATTGCGTATGCGGGTGCCGATTCGACGAAAGAGGTCGGACCGACCTTTCCCACCTGTTTCCCCGCGCGCAAGCTGTGGCCGATTCGCCGAGATCGGACCGTCCGCCACAGCTTGCGCGGAAGAGGGCAGGAGCGTCGACAGAGCCGGGTGGGGATCGGGGGTTGGGCGTGTGTCAGGCGTGGCTGAGCAGGCCCTCAGTGAGGTAGCCGAGCCACTCGTAGACCCGGTAGGTGTAGCCGCGCGGGTCGGTGTCACCGAGAGCGTCCAGGGTGTCGGCGTCCTCGGCGGTCTCGATGCCCAGGCGCACGGCCAGGCTCAGCCGCAGGGCGGTCAGGGCCTTCAGCCACTGGTCGACTTCGACCACCCGTACCTGCACCGGACGGCGGCCGCCGTCGGAGGCGCGCAGGGCGTCCATCACCAACTCGGCCTGATCCACCCGGGCCTGCCGCTGCCGGGCCTCGGTGAACCGGCGGAACTCGGCGGAGGCCTTGGGATCGTCGCGGTAGGCCTGCGGGAACAGCCGCTCGATCACCGGATCGTCGCGGTCCAACGGCTCGGTCTCGGAGAACTCGGCCTGCCAGCGCTCGAACGGATCGTCCGCGACCACCGGTTCGGCATCCCCGGCCAGCAACTCGCTCAGCTGGTCGAGCAGCGACTCCAGCAAGGTGGCCTCGTACTCGGTCAGCCGGAGCTTGATGATCGGCCCCTTGCGGACGATGTCGCTCACGAAGCCTTCTCCAGGCTGGCCCACAGGCCGTAGCCGTGCATGGCGTCCACGTCGGATTCCATCTTCTCGCGGGTGCCGTGGGAGACCACCGCCTTGCCCTCGTGGTGCACCGTGAGCATCAGCTTGTCGGCCTTGGTCTCCGGGTAGCCGAAGTAGGTCTGGAAGACGTGCGTGACGTAGCTCATCAGGTTGACCGGATCGTCCCAGACGATGGTCACCCAGCCGCCGTCGAGCACCTCGGATTCCGCAGGACGCTCGGTGACCGCGACGCCACCGGCAGGCTGCGAAGGTGCCGCGGGAGTGCTCATACCGCCATTCTGGCACGCCCGTCCGACACCGCCGGCAGCAGTAGGGTTGCCGTCATGGGTGACCTCCGCGCCAGCACGGCGCTGCTGACCGACCAGTACGAACTCACCATGGTGCGGGCCGCCCTCGGCTCCGGCATGGCCGATCGGCGCAGCGTCTTCGAGCTCTTCGCCCGGCGGCTGCCGACCGGACGCCGCTACGGCATCGTCGCCGGCGTGGGGCGGGTGCTGGACGCCATCGAGGCCTTCCGCTTCGACCCCGCCGAGATCGACTTCCTGGCCTCCCACAAGGTGGTGGACGACCGCACCGCCGACTGGCTGGCCGGCTACCGGTTCACCGGCGACGTCTGGGGCTACCCCGAGGGCGAGGCCTACTTCCCGGGCTCCCCGGTGCTGACCGTCGAGGGCAGCTTCGCCGAGGCCGTGGTGCTGGAGACGGTGCTGCTGTCGATCTACAACTACGACTGCGCGGTCGCCTCGGCGGCCTCCCGGATGATCCAGATGGCGGGGACGCGTCCGTGCATCGAGATGGGGACGCGGCGCGCCAACGAGTACGCCGCCGTCGCCGCGGCCCGGGCGGCCTACGCGGTCGGCTTCGCCGCCACCTCGAACCTGGAGGCCGGACGCCGCTACGGCATCCCCACCACCGGCACCGCCGCGCACTCGTTCACCCTGCTGCACGACAGCGAGGAGGAGGCCTTCGCCGCGCAGATCGCCGCCCTCGGCGAGGGCACCACGCTGCTGGTCGACACCTACGACGTCGAGGCGGCCATCCGCACCGGCGTCCGGCTCACCGAGGGACGGCTGGGGGCGATCCGGCTGGATTCCGGCGATCTGGCCGAGCAGGCTGCCGAGGTGCGCGAACTGCTCGACTCGCTGGGCGCCACGAAGACCCGCATCATCGTCACCTCCGACCTCGACGAGTTCCAGATCGCCGCGCTGCGCTCGGCCCCGGTGGACGGCTACGGGGTCGGCACCTCGCTGGTGACCGGCTCGGGGGCGCCCACCTGCAGCTTCGTCTACAAGCTGGTCGCCCGCGCCGAGGACGCCGACCCGGCCTCGCCGCTGCTGCCGGTGGCCAAGAAGAGCCAGAACAAGAGCTCGATCGGCGGACGCAAGTTCGCCCTGCGCCGGCTCGGCCCGGACGGCCGCGCCGAGGCCGAGGTGGTCGGCATCGGCGCTCCCCCGGCCGACGACGGCAACGACCGTCCGCTGCTGGTCGAACTGGTGCGCGGCGGCGAGATCGTCGGACGCGAACCGCTGGCCGCCGCCCGCGAGCGCCACCAGCGGGCGGTCGCCGAACTGCCCCCGAGTGCCCGCAAGCTCTCCCGCGGCGAGCCGGTGATCGAGACCCTCATGCTGGACGAGCTCGGCCAGCCGACCCACAACCCCTACGCCACCAAGGAGGCCTGATGAGCCGCGCGCTGATCGTCGTCGACGTCCAGAACGACTTCTGCGAAGGGGGTTCGCTGGCGGTGGCCGGCGGGGCCGCGGTCGCGTCCGCCATCTCGGAGCTGCTGGGCGGCGAGCACGGCTACGACCATGTGGTGGCCACCCAGGATCACCACATCGACCCGGGTTCGCACTTCTCCGACAACCCCGACTACATCGACACCTGGCCGGTCCACTGCGTGGCCGGCACCGCGGGCGCCGACTTCCACCCCAACCTGGTGAACCGCCCGTTCGAGGCGGTCTTCACCAAGGGCGAGTACGCCGCCGCCTACTCCGGCTTCGAGGGAGCCTGCGCCGGTGAGGATCTGGCCCACTGGCTCGCCGACCACGAGGTCGACACCGTGGACGTGGTCGGCATCGCCACCGACTACTGCGTCCGCGCCACCGCCCTGGACGCCGCCGCGGCCGGCCTGACCACCCGCGTCCTGCTCGACCTGACCGCCGCGGTGGCTCCCGACCGGCTGAGCACCACCCTGGCCGACTTCGAAGCTGCCGGGGTCACGATCAGCGAGTAGCTACAGCCCGGCCCGGACCAGGGGCGGGGTCGAGAACTCGTTCATGACACCGGCCAGGCGCAGCGCGCGGTCGTCGGTGTAGAGCTCTTCGAGGGTCATCGGGGTGCCGTCCGGATGGCTCAGCGGGATCCGCCAGTTGGGGTATTCCTGCCAGGTGCCGGGCTGGTTCTGGGTGCGGCGGTCGCCGACGGCGTCGGGCAGCGCCGCGCACAGCACCCGGGCCGGGGTCGCGGCCAGGTAGCGGTGCAGGGCGAGCACGATCTGCTCGGTGGACGGGTCGTCGCCGGCCAGGTAGCCGCGTTCCCGGAGGAAGTCGATGAAGGCCGCCTGCTCGCGGTCGGCGACCTCGAGCTCGGTCTCCAGGGGCTCGGTCAGCAGGCCGAGTTCGTGCTGCAGCCGGATGTGGTCCTTGGCCAGGTAGCCGGCGGTCGGCGGCAGGTCATGGGTGGTGACCGACGCCAGGCAGTACTCGCGCCACTGCTCGGGAGGCAGCGGCCGGCCCTGGTCGTCCCGCTCGAACCAGGCGATCGAGGTGCCCAGGATGCCGCGCTCACGCAGGTACTCGCGCACCCACGGCTCGACCACGCCCAGATCCTCGCCGACGATCAGCGCGCCGGCCCGGTGCGCCTCCAGGGCGAGGATGCCGACCATCGCCTCGTGGTTGTAGCGGACGTAGGTGCCCTTGGTGGGGGGCATTCCCTTGGGGATCCACCACAGCCGGAACAGGCCCATCACATGGTCGACCCGCATGCCGCCGGAGTGCCGCAGCAGGCCGGCGACCGTCGTCCGGAAGGGGGCGTAGGAGAGGTCGTCCAGCCGGTCCGGGCGCCACGGCATCTGGCTCCAATCCTGACCGGTCTGGTTGAAGTGATCCGGCGGGGCGCCGACGCTGACCCCTTCGGCGAAGAGGTTGCCGTAGGTCCAGGCCTCGGCGCTCTGGGCACTCACCCCGACCGCGAGATCGCTCATGATGCCGATCCGCATCCCGGCGTCCCGGGCCCCCGACTGGGCAGCGCGCAACTGGACGTCCGCCACCCACTGCAGCCACTGGTAGAAGCCGATGTCGCCGGCGTGCGCCTCGGCGAAGGCCGCCACCTCCGGTGAGGCCGGACGATGCAGTTCGGCCGGCCACTCCCGCCAGTTCATGCCGTGCTCGGTGACCATCGCGCACCAGGTGGCGTACTGGGTGAGCGCACGTCCCTCCCGCCGGACGAAGTCGTCGAAGGCCATCTGCCGGGCGGCCGGCAACCCGCCGTCGTGGACGACCCGCAGCGCGGCCAGCTTGAATCCCCAGACGGTATTGCGGTCGATCAGCGGCTCGCCGGCCAGCGCCTGCGCCAGATCGGCCTTCAGCTTCTTGATCCGGGCCCGCGCGGCGTCGTCCAGCTGGCCGTACTCGGGCAGCGACTCGGGACGGATGTACAGCGGGTTCACGAACCGGCGGCTGGCCGGCAGGTAGGGCGAGGGTTCCAGCGGCGGCATCGGCTCGCCGGCGTGCAGCGGGTTGACCAGGATGTAGCTGGCGAACTGCCGGATCGCGGCCCAGGTCGCCAGATCGGCCAGATCGGTCAGGTCGCCGATCCCCCAGGAATCCTCGGAACGGACGCTGTACAGCTGGACGGCGTAACCCCAGGCCCGCTTGTCCCCCATGGACGCCGGGAAGCCCAGGAAGCCCGGGCTCACCACCAGCGTGCTCTCGGTGGGGCCGTCGGCGGTGTCGGCATGCAGCCGGTGATAACCCAGCGGCAGGTCCGTCGGCAGTTCGAATGCCGCCTCGCCGGTCAGCCGGCCGTCGATCACCCGGGGCGGCTCGAGATGCTCCACCTGGGCCAGGTCGCGCCAACCGCCCTCCTCCAGGCGCACGCCGACCTTGACCCACTCGCCTTCCGGGATGTGCACCAGGATGCGCTGGGTGTGGCCTTCGCGCACCACGACGCAGGGCGGCAGCACCCGCGTCCACAACCGGTTGCGCCAGGCGTCAAGGGCGGCGGCGGCGTGCGCCGGATCGGAGGCGTCGACGTCCATGCTGGCCAGAATCGCGACCAGGGTCTCGTCGTCGATCTCGGTCTGCCGGCCCTTCCAATCCCAGAACTCGGTGGCGATGCCGAAGGCTGCCGCGAGTTCGTACAGAAGCGGGTTCGACAGAGCCATGCTGGGCGCCTTTGGTGTGAAGAGCAGGTAGAGCCGCAGAGAACGATACCGGCTGTATCAGCTTCCTTCAAAGGACACCAGCAGCCGACGCAGGGAATCGGCCAATTCGGTGCGTGTCGCGGGCTCCAGGCAGGCCAGCAGGGTGCGCTCGGCGGTCAGCAGATCGGCCAGTGCCTCGCTCACCCGCGCCTTGCCGTCGGTGGTCAGCCGAACCCGCACGCCACGCCGGTCGGCGGCGTTCGGCTGCCGGCTGACCAGGCCTTTCGCCTCCAGCCGGTCGATCCGGTTGGTCATGGTGGCCGAGGTGGAGAGGGTCTGGCGGGTGAGTTCGCCGGGCGAGAGCTCGTAGGGCGGGCCCTCCCGACGCAGCGCGGCCAGGACGTCGAACTCCCAGACCTCCAGATCATGGGCGGCGAAGGCCTGCCGCCGGGCCAGGTCGAGATGCCGGGCCAGCCGGCTCACCCGCGAGAGCACCTGCATCGGCGAGACGTCCAGTTCCGGGGATTCCGAACGCCAGGCAGCGAGGATCGCGTCGACCTCGTCCGCCATGACCCCTCCGATCTCTCGACATCAAACTAACATGCGGGGCTGGCCTAAGATGAGAGCCATGACCGAGCAGCCCGGCACCGCCACGATCCTCGACGAACGCACCGAGGAGCGGACGGAGTACCGCCTCGACGAGGGCGACCACGAGCGGTTCTCGCACTACGTCGACAAGAGCAAGCTGACCGAGGCCATGGTGATGGGCACCCCGGTGATCGCGCTGTGCGGCAAGGTCTGGGTGCCCTCCCGCAACCCCGACCGCTACCCGGTCTGCCCGGAATGCAAGGAGATCTGGCAGTCGCTGCGGCCGGGCGACCAGGGCTGAGTCGAACAGAGGCCCAGCCTCCTCTACGATGACTCGGAGAAATCGCAGAGGAGAGAAATGTCCGAGCCCACCCCGAACACCCCCGACAGCCCGCAGTTCCTGCCTCCCGGCGACCCCGCTGCCACCCCGCCTGCCCCGCAGGGCTACCCGGCCGCACCCAGCCCGCAGGCCTATCCGGCCGCATCCGCACCACAGGGCTACCCCGCCGCACCCGCACCGCAGGGGTACCCCGCCGCACCCGGCCCGCAGGGGTACCCGGCTGCTCCGGGCCCGCAGGGCTATCCCGCGGCCGGCGTGCCGCAGCCGGGCGATCCCGGTGCCTCCGCCTACCGGCCGATCGACGCCGCGCCGCCGGTCGTCGACGAGAACGTCGGACGTGGCCTGCTGTTCAGCCTGCTTGCGATCGTCGGTGGCGGCGCGGCGGCCGTCGCCCTCTACCAGGCCGGCTACATCGCCTCGATCACCAGCCTGCTGATGGCCGGCGGCGCCGTCTGGCTCTACATCAAGGGGGCCGGCTGCCCGCCCCGCAAGGGGATCGTGCCGCTGATCGCGGTGATCGTGGTGGGCGTGGTGCTCACGCTCTTCGCCACCCTCGCCTTCACGCTGTACTTCGAGATCATGGCCGAGTACCCGGGCGCCCCCGCCGGCGAGGTCTGGGGCGTGGTCATGGGGGCGATGTTCGACCCGTCGGTCTGGAGCTCCTTCGGCGGCGACGCGGCCATGTTCGTCCTCTTCGCCGCGTTGGGCGCCTTCGGAACCCTGTTCCAACTGGGCCGCGCCGCCAAGCAGCAGGCCTAGTCACCGCTGGTCGACGTTCCCTGAGCCAGTCGACGGGTTCTTGCCGGGCCGTGGCGATGACCCTTCGACAAGCTCAGGGAACG
>JAPUEM010000144.1:0-29222 GCA_027492575.1 Propionicimonas sp. | reverse complement strand
AAATGCGTGGCTTGCTCGCCAACGATCCCTGAGCTTGTCGAAGGGTCACTGATCAGTGGCCCATGGGTGTCGGCCAGCGCCGGCGGTCAGCCTTCGGCGACGACCTCGATGCGGGGGTACTCCGGCTTCCACATGCGCTGGTAGATCTCGTCGACCGGGTCGGTGAACGGACGGGCCGCGTAGCCCTGCCGGACGGCGCACTCGGCCACCGCCCGCGCGACGGTGGCCGAGACCAGCCGCAGGTCGCTCATGGACGGCAGCAGTGAGGCGCCCGGGCGGTACTCGTTGGCCAGGCCGGCCAGGGCGTCGGCGGCCGCGGCGATCATCTCGTCGCTGACCCGGCTGGCCCGCACCACCGACACCCCCAGGCCGAGGCCGGGGAAGATCAGCGCGTTGTTCGCCTGCGCGATGGAGTGGTAGACGTCACCGTGCCGGACCGTCCCGAACGGGCTGCCGGTGGCGATCAGCGCGCGTCCGTCCGTCCAGTCGAGCAGGTCGGCGGGCAGCGCCTCGATCCGGCTGGTCGGGTTCGACAGCGGCATGATGATCGGACGGTCGCACTCGGCGGCCATGGCCCGCACGACCTCCTCGGTGAAGGCGCCCGGCACCGCCGAGGAGCCGATCAGGATGGTCGGTTTGACCGCCCGCACCGCCTCCAGCAGCGTGATCCGGCGCGGATCGGCGACCTCCCAGCCGTCCACCTCTGCCCGGCCGCGGGCATAGGGCAGCTGGAAGTCGCGCACCCCGGTCGAGTCGTCCACGATCAGACCGCGGCTGTTGAAGGCGTAGAACCGGTCGTACCCCTGGTCTGCCGGCAGCCCGTCGCGTTCCATGGCCTCGCGGATGATGTCGGCGATGCCGACCCCGGCCGTCCCCGCCCCGTAGATGAGCACCCGGTGCTGCGGCAGCGGCACCCCGGTATGCCGGACGGCGGCCAGCACCGCCGCCAGCACCACCGCGGCGGTTCCCTGGATGTCGTCGTTGAAGGTGCAGATCTGATCCTTGTAGCGGTTCAGCAGCCGGTGGGCGTTGCCCGCGCCGAAATCCTCCCAATGCAGCATGGCGTGCGGGAAGAGCTTGCCGACCGCGGCGACGAAGGCATCCACGAACTGCTCGTAGCGCTCGCCGCGCACCCGGGCGTGGCGCTCGCCCAGGTAGACGTCGCTGTGCAGCAGGCCGAGGTTGTCGGTGCCGACGTCCAGCACCACCGGGATCGCCCGACGCGGGTGGATGCCCGCCGCCGCGGTGTAGAGCCCCAGCTTGCCGACCGCGATCTGGACCCCGCCGATGCCCTGGTCGCCGATGCCCAGGATGCCCTCGGAGTCGGTGGCGACCACCAGGTCGACGTCCTCGGCCTCCAGGCCGTAGTTGCGCAGCGACTGCTCGATCAACTCGGGGTGGTCGATCGAGAGGAAGACGGCGCGGGCACCGTTGTACTCGTGGCTGAACCGCTCGATCGCCTCGCCGATGGTGGGGGTGTAGACGATCGGCATCATCTCTTCGAGGTGCTCGCTGAGCAGCCGGTAGAAGAGCACCTCGTTGCGGTCGCGCAACTGCTGCAGCTGGATGAACTTGGCCAGCGGCGAGGGCGAGCGGCTGTACTGGGCGTAGACCCGCCGCAACTGCTCCTCGATGGTGGTCACCCGGTTCGGCAGCAGCCCCTGCAGCCCGAGCCGCTCCCGCTCCTCGAAGGTGAAGGCGGTGCCGCGGTTGACCATCGGGTGCACCAGCAGCAGCCGGCCGCGGGCCTTGATGGTGAGCAGGACATCCCTCGTCGTCGTGTCCAGGTCGAAGTCCCGCTGCCTCATGTCCGTCCTCTCCCGCCGGGCCCCGAGCCTAGCCCTCCGGCCGCCGAAATGGTGGTTCTGACAAGCCCGTGGACCCTTGATCCGGATGCGTCCGCCGATATGGCTGTCATTCGGGCCGAATTGGGCAGAATGACGACCACTTCGGCGGTTCCGTTCCGATCAGCGTCCGCCAGGGCCCTGGCAACGACCATTTCGGCGGACCAATCCGCCACTGCCGCCGTAGGATGAGGCGCTATGGCGACCAAGACCCTGCTGGTGCTGCGGCACGCGAAATCGTCGTGGCGGACGCCCGACCTCGACATCCGCCGTCCGCTCGCCGAGCGCGGCATCCTTGACGCCCGGGTGGCGGGTGGAATCCTGGCCGGCTACGACCTTGATGTGGTGCTGTGCTCCTCAGCGACCCGGGCCCGGCAGACCTGGGAGAACGCGGTGGCCGGCGGCGCCGCCTGCGAGGACGTCCGCTACACCGAGGCGATCTACCACGCCTGGACCGACGAACTGCTGGACGAGGTCCGCGAGCTCCCCGAGGAAGCGCCCACCGCCCTGCTGATCGGCCACCAGCCGACGCTCAGCGATCTGGTGCTGAACCTGGCCAAACCGTCGGAGCTGCGGGACGCGGCCGGCTACCACTTCCCCACCTCGGCGCTGGCCGTCCTCACCTACCGCGGCGCCTGGCGCACCCTGGGCGACGGCAAGGCCGAGTTGAAGCGCTACGAGATCCCCCGCGCCTGATCCTCACACCGCTGGCGCAGTGTTCGTCAAGACGTCTGCGCCTTCACCCGCTACCGCGGACGAGAGGCTTGCCGTCCAGCCACCTCGGATACTTTCTGCCACATAGTGGCTCTGCGCGACAGATGCGTCGCGCAGGCGCGTTATATGGCAGAAACTGCACGCACCGTCGGCAGAGCAGCCGTCAGTACCGGTAAGTGTCGGGCTTGTAGGGGCCCTCGATCGGGACGCCCAGGTAGGCGGCCTGCTGCTCGGTGAGCGTGGTGAGCTTCACGCCGAGGGAGTCCAGATGCAGCCGGGCGACCTCCTCGTCCAGGTGCTTGGGCAGGGTGTAGACCGCGATCGGGTACTGCTCGGGCTTGGTGTACAGCTCGATCTGGGCGAGCACCTGGTTGGTGAACGAGTTGCTCATCACGAAGCTGGGGTGGCCGGTGGCGTTGCCCAGGTTCATCAGCCGGCCCTCGCTGAGCACGATGATCGAGCGGCCGTCCGGCATCGTCCACAGGTCGACCTGCGGCTTGATATTGGTGCGGGTCACGCCGGGCAGCGCGGCCAGGCCGGCCAGGTCGAGCTCGTTGTCGAAGTGACCGACGTTGCCGACGATCGCCTGGTGGCGCATCCGGGAGAGCTGGTCGGCGGTGATCACGTTCACGCAGCCGGTAGTGGCCAGGAAGATGTCGGCGCTGGCCAGGGCGTCCTCGACGGTGGTGACCTGGAAGCCGTCCATCGCGGCCTGCAGCGCGCAGATCGGGTCGACCTCGGCCACCAGCACCCGGGCGCCCTGCCCGGCCAGCGCGGCGGCCGCGCCCTTGCCGACGTCGCCGTAGCCGACGACCATCGCGACCTTGCCGCCGATCAGCACGTCGGTGCCGCGGTTGATCCCGTCGATCACCGAGTGCCGGATGCCGTACTTGTTGTCGAACTTGCTCTTGGTGACCGAGTCGTTGACATTGATCGCCGGGAAGAGCAGGCTGCCCGCGGCCGCCCGCTCGTAGAGCCGGTGGACGCCGGTGGTCGTCTCCTCGGTGACGCCCAGGACCGCCTCGGCCACCCGCCGCCAGTCGGTGGTGGAGTTGCGCAGGGTCTCCAGGACGATCCGGTACTCGGCCGAGTCACCCTCGGCGGCCTCCGGGACGGCCCCGGCCTTGCCGAACTCCACGCCCAGATGGACGAGCATGGTGGCGTCGCCGCCGTCGTCCAGGATCATGTTCGGCGGCTGGCCGTTGAAGTCGAAGAGCTGCTCGGTGCACCACCAGTACTCCTCCAGGGTCTCGCCCTTCCAGGCGAAGACCGGGACGCCGGCCGGCTCGTCGACCGTCCCCGCACCGACCACGATGGCCGCGGCCGCGTGATCCTGGGTGGAGAAGATGTTGCAGGAGGCCCAGCGCACCTGCGCCCCGAGGGCGACCAGGGTCTCGATCAGCACCGCGGTCTGAATGGTCATGTGCAGCGAACCCGCGATCCGGGCGCCCGCCAGCGGCTTGGCCTCGCCGAAGCGGGCCCGCATGGCCATCAGCCCGGGCATCTCGTGCTCGGCAAGGGTGATCTCGGTACGGCCGAAGTCGGCCAGGTTCAGGTCAGCGACGCGATACTCCACAAGGGGTGAGCCTACCGGCAGATCGCTGCGAAGCCGGACCGGGCTGCGGGCGGTTTCCAAACTCCCTCCCGCAGACGTCTTCGAGCGCGATCTGGTGTCGCACCTCTTCGCCTTCTGGAACGAGAGGCCGATCAACTGCAGCATGAGATCGGGCGATCCCCGACTCTGTCCCAGCGTAGGTCAGGCGGCGCCGGCGGTGTCGATGTCCGGTTCGAGGTAGAGGGCGGTGACCTGGGGTTCAGCGGTGCGGATGGCCGCCTCGGCGGCGTTGATCACCTCGGCGACGTGGGCGGCCGTGTCGGTCGGCTCGACGGCGATCTTGGCGGCGACCAGCACCTCCTCAGGGCCCAGGTGCAGGGTCTTGAGGTGGATGACGCGGTTGACGCCGTCGGTGGCGGCAAGCGCCTCGCGGATCCGTCCGACCGCCTCGGGGGAGGCGGCCTCGCCGAGCAGCAGGCTCTTGGTCTCGATGGCCAGGGTGACCGCGACGGCGATCAGCAGCAGGCCGATCAGCGCGGTTCCCACCACGTCCCAGACGCCGTTGTGGGTGAGGATGGTCATGCCGACGCCCATCAGCGCGAAGATCAGGCCGAGCAGCGCGGCCGCGTCCTCCAGCAGGACGACCGGCAGCTCGGGCGACTTGGCGGTGCGGATGAACCGTCCCCAGCTCTGCTTGCCCTTGGCCGGGATCGACTCGTGGATCGCGGTGCGGAAGGAGAGCCCCTCGGCAACGATCGCCGCCAGCAGGACGACCACCGGCACCCACCACCAGCCGCTCTCGAGCAGTTCGTTGGGGTGGCCGCCCACGACTTCCTCGTACTTGTGGAAGGCCTCGTAGAGCGCGAACAACCCGCCCAGGCTGAACAGGATGATCGAGACCAGGAAGGCGCTGATGTAGCGCTCGCGTCCGTAGCCGAAGGGGTGTTCCTCGGTCGCGGCCCGCTTCGCCTGGCGTCCGCCCCACAGCAGCAGCGCCTGGTTGCCGGTGTCGGCCACCGAGTGCACCGCCTCGGCGAGCATGGACGAGGCGCCGGTCAGCGCCCACGCCCCGAACTTCGTCAACGCGATGAACCCGTTGGCCAACATCGCCGCGACCACCGCGCGGGTACCTCCGTGTGAACTCACGGCGGAGATTCTGCCAGTCAGGCAGGCCGGTGCAACGCAGGCTCGACCCGTTCCGGCGCCGATACCTCCCGCAAGCTGTGGCCGAAGCCCCGATGTCGGAGAATCCGCCACACCTTGCGGAGTGGGAAAAGCAGTCGGTCACGCCACCTCACAAGCTGTGGCCGAAGCCGCGATGTCGGCGATTCGGCCACACCTTGCGGGATGGAGGAGGGACGACGGAAGGGGGTGAGGGGAAAGGGGGTGAAGGGGGAAAGGGAGGGTCAGCGGTCCAGACGGCCGAGGCCGATGCGGAGGTAGGCGGCGGCGAACAGGCCCTGCTGCAGGACGGCGGCGTAGCGCTCGACCTCGCTGCCCTGCTCGTGGGCGATGCGCAGCACCGTCACCTCGCGGAGGGTTGCCAGGCGCTCCAGCCGGGCGCGTTCCTCGGCGGCGGCCTCGTCGTCCAGGCCGTCGTCGATCAGCACCAGCGCCGGACGCAACTCGGGCGCCTGCTCGAAGGGATCGGCGAACGGATCGCGGGGCGCGGCGGCCTCGACCAGGGGTTCCAGTGCTCCGGCGTCGGCGGAGAGCACCACTCGTCCGGACGCGGCGCGTAGCGCCTCGGAGATCCGGCGGCTGGCCCGCGCCGCCAGGATCGACCCGCCCCAGACCAGCGGCTGGGCGTCGGCCAGGGTCAGCGCTGCGGCCTTGGCCGGGTTGGCGGTGACGTCCAGGGCGTAGGACGAGCGTTCCGCCACCTGATCCATGACGGCGGCGAGTTGCTCGACGTCCACCGCCGGGCCGAGGCCGAGCCGGTGCAGGGCGGCCAGGGTGACGATGGCGGCGGCGAACGGATCCTGCGCGCTGGCCGGCAACAGCGTGGTGGCCGAGGAGGCCGATTGGCGGGCCAGAGGCGAATCCGGCGGGCAGGCCACCACCAGCCGGGAGCCGCGCCGCACCGCCTCGAAGGCAGCCGCGCAGGATTCCCTGCTCCCCCAGCCCATCACCACCACGACATCCAGCGGACCCACCCAGCCGGGCAGCCCCAGCCGCGGCCAGGCCAGGAAGGGCACCGGGCAGATCGGCTCGAGCACGGCGCGCAGCAGGCGGGCCTCCGGGCCGAAGGCGATCACCGCGCGCGGACGTCCCTCGCCTTCCAGGGCGACCAGCGCCTCGGCGACAAGGGCGGCCTCGCGGCGCACCCGCGCCCCCGCCTCGGCCAGCGGACGCAGGACCGGATCGGCCAGCCGCAGCTGCTCGGGGTCGGCCAGCCGGGAGTCGTCGAACTCCATCACTGCGCGGCCGGGCGGCGGGCCTCGTCCACCAGCAGCACCGGGATGCCGTCGCGCACCGGGTAGGCCAGCGCGCACTCGGCGGAGGTGCACAGCAGCTCGGAGGCCTCGTAATCCCAGGCCAGCTTGGTGTGGCAGGAGGGGCACACCAGGATCTCCAGCACGTCGGCGGGCAGCTCGGTCATGATTCTCCTCGGATGATCGCCAGGGCGCGGTCGCGCAGCCTGGTCATGGTGGATTCCTCGCGGGCCTCGACGTTCAGTCGCAGCAGCGGTTCGGTATTGGACGCCCGGACGCTCAGCTTCCAGCCGTCGCCCCGGACGAGCAGGCCGTCGGTCCAGTCGGTCGGATAGGCCTCGAAGGCGTCCGCCACGGCCGCCATCGACTCGGCGGTGCTCGCGACCGTGCTGTTGATCTCGCCCGAGGCCGGGTGGATCGGCACCGTGGCGGCCAGGGCGGAGGCGGGCTGGTCGCCGTGCCCGATCAGGGCCAGCACGTGCAGCGCGGCCAGCATGCCGGTGTCGGCGCCCCAGAAGTCGCGGAAGTAGTAGTGGCCGGAGTGCTCGCCGCCGAAGATGGCGTGGTGCTGGGCCATCAGCGCCTTCAGCTTGGTGTGCCCCACCGGGCCGACCACCACCTGCCCGCCGGCCTCGGCGATCGCCTCGGCGACCGAGGACGGGGTGACGGTGTTGATGACGATGGCCGCCCCCGGTTCACGGGCCAGGGCCGAGCGGGCGATCAGGGCGGTCACCACCGAGGCGTCGATCACGGTGCCCTGCTCGTCGATGATGAAGCAGCGGTCGGCGTCCCCGTCGAAGACCAGGGCCAGGTCGGCGCCCTGCTCGACCACCGTCCGCTGGGCGTCGAGCAGGTTGGCCGGGTCGAGCGGGTTGGGCGGATGGTTGGGGAAGCTGCCGTCCAACTCGAGGTAGAGCCCGACCAGATCGAGCCCGAGCGGGCCGAGCACCGCGGGCGTGACGTGGCCGGCCATGCCGTTGCCGGCGTCCACCACCACCTTCAGCGGACGCAGCCCCGCCAGGTCGACCAGCGAGTGCAGGTAATCGGCGTAGTCAGCGAGTAGATCCTGTTCGCGCAGCGTGCCGGGGACGGCCGCGCCCGGCAGATCGACACCGCTCAGCTCACGGATGCGGCCCATCAGGTGGGAGGTGATCGGGGCGGCGTGCGGCAGGCAGAACTTCACCCCGTTGTAGGCCCCCGGATTGTGCGAGGCGGTGAACTGGACGGCCGGCAGCCCGGTCGCCCCCGAGGCGTACCAGACCTGATCGGTGCTGGCCAGGCCGATGTCGACCACGCTCGCGCCCAGCCGCATCGCGCCCTCGGCGAAGGCCCGGCTGAGCTCGAAACCGCCCTCGCGCATGTCACGGCCGAGCAGGAAGTCACCGCCGTCCAGCTCGAAAGCGGCGGCGAAGGCGGCGCCCAGGGCACGGGCGCCGTCGGCGTCCCATTCCGGGTGGTCGCCGGCGACCAGGCCGCGGATGTCGTTGGCCTTGAAGACCTGGGGTTGGAGCATGGGCCCAATCGTAGTGGCCGCGACCCGCAGGCGATCGCTGGGCGACCTGCCTACGATCCCCGAGCCTGCCGAAGGGTCGCCCCAGGATGTCAGTCGAGGTCGGCGACCACCGCGAGGTGGCCGCGGCGGCGGGTCAGCTGCGGGGTCGGCTCGGCCTCGCCCAGCCCGACCCGGCGGACGGCCTCGGCCAGCGCCATCAGGTCGTCGGCCAGCGGACGGGGGGCGTCCGGATCCTGCGGCAGGTGGATGACCTCCCAGCCCCGCGGGACGCTCAGGTTGGCCGAGTGCGCCTTGCACAGGTCATAGCAGCCCGGCTCGGCGCGCAACGCCAAAGGGCCCACGACCGCGGTGGAATCGGCGTACACGTAGGTGAGGGTCGCCACCGCCGGCTGTGAGCAGGTCGAGCGCGAGCAGCGTCGGTTGTTCACGGGGTCACGGTACTCGCGCCCGCCCACTGAGCGCCGCAACCCAGGCTTGGTGTCGCGTTCCCGCCGCCCCGCCCCTTCCGCATCCGCCGACCGCGTGGCGGTCGGCACACAGGGGTTAGGGTGGGCGCTGTGAAGAGCAGGGATCGCCACGGCCGCGGGATGCGGGGCGTGCTGGCCGCGCCCAATCCGCTCACCGGTGCGCCGATGCCGATCCCCTACCGCGGTGCCGGGGCCGGGTTCTTCGCCGACTGCCTGCGCGGCTCGCTGGGCCGGATCGCCGGCACCTGCCCGGAGGCGCTGACCGGCATCGACGTGGGTTTCGAGGACGTCCCGACGCTCACCGACGCCTGGTACGACAGCGTCCCGCTGGCCGCCGCCGTCTCCGCCCGGCCGGGCAGCCGCGCCCAGGTGGTGCTGTACCGCCGTCCGATCGAGCACCGGACGACCGGACGCCGCGAACTGGCCCGGCTGATCCACCGGACGATCGTCGAACAGCTCTCCGCCCTGACCGGCATCGCCACCACCGACATCGACCCGGACACCGACGACCCCGACTGACGACGGATCACACGCCCCGGCGTCATGCCCGCGGTGGGAATACCGAGCGGGACGAGCTCAGCGGGCGGCCTGCGGGTCGAAGACCACGGGCGGGATCTCGATGGCGGCGCTGCGGGGCGTGAGCAGGGGCACCAGCGCCAGGCTCTCCACGCCACCGAGGCGTTCGGTCACCTGCAGCGCGCCACGGACGGCGGAGCCGGCGGCCGCCACCCGAACCCACGGGGTCTTCGCCTTGGGCACCGGCACGGCCACCGTGCTGCCGGCGGGCACCACCTGGGTCGAGGTCTCCCCGGCGCCGCCGAGTTCGTTGCCGAGGGTGACGGTCACCTCCGCGTCGGTCTCGGACGGGTTGGAGAGCAGCAGCGTCACGGCAGCCCGGGCCCCCGCCGGCACCGGCCACACCCCGCCGGAGTCGATCGCGGGCAGCGCCGCCGTCCAGGCCGGATCCTGCGTGGCCGGATCCGCGGACGAGGTCTGCCGCACCGCCGCGACGATCGGCTGCTCCGAGGTCACCCGCAGCCCGGCCACCTGGCCGGCCAGCCCCGGGCTCAGCTCGACGCTGCGGGTGGCGCCGGCGGCCAGTTCCAGGTTCTCCGTGCCGGGCAGCGCCGCGCGTCCGGTTCCGCCGAGCAGCTCCACCTCGACGCTCGCCGTCCGGTCGCCGGGGTTGGTCAGCACCAGTTCCCGGACGCCGGCACCGCCCACGATTCCGGGCAGCACCAGCTCGGTGGCCGGCGCCGCGGTCGGCGGGATCCAGTCCGAGCCGAGCGGGGTGGTGCCCTGCCAGAGCCGTTGCCGCAGGGTGGCCGCGACCCGTCCGGCCGAGCTCTCGACCAGCACGGAGGCCGCTCCGGGCAGCTCCGCCAGCACACCGAGCGGCACGCTGCGGGCACTGTGCGCCTCGACCACGATGCCGCGCGAACCGGGCGCGTTGATCCGGCCCTCGGGGCCGAAGATGGTGATGTCCACGGCGGCGTCCACGGTGTCGGCGTTCGCCAGCACCAGGTCGGCCTGGGCGTCGGCGTTCAACAGGACGCCGGAGAACCAGCGTTGGGTGGCGGCGCTCTCACAGGCGGCGGCGGACAGTCCGCGATCCGGGCCCGAGGTGCTGCGGGTGAGGCTCACCGCGCCCATCCCGGCGGCCGATTCGGCGGTGACCAGCACCGGTTCGGTACGGCCGCTGAGCACGCTGACGCCCTCGGGTTCGTCGTTGCGGCGATCGGGCTCGGCCAGGGGCGCGGTGGTGAGCGGGCCGGCCTGCCGGGTGACCGCCACCCGCACCGAGGCGGTGGCGCTCTCGAAGGCCGGGCAGACGGCCGTGAGATAGACCGGGATCGGCTCGGACGTGGTCTCGGGGCGCGAAGCTGCCGGCCACACCGTCGAGGTCAGCGCGACGGCTGCCGCCACCGCGACGGCGGTCGCGCCGGGGAGAATCCACTTCATCGGGCACCTCCGGCTGCTCGGCGCGGTCCGGCGGCAACGGGTTGGGCGGCGACCCCGGCGATCCGGCGCGGCCCGGCCCCTTCGCGGCGTTTCCGGGTGCCCGGCGCGGCGAGCAGGGCGAGCGCGAGCAGGCCGCCCAGTTGCAGCCAGGCCCAGCCGGCGTCCCGCGGCAACGCGATGCGCAGGGTGCCGGGGGCGGTCACCGGCAGCCGCAGGCCGGGCGGGTTGGCCGTCGAATCCAGTGGCTTGTCGTCCACCGTGATCAACCAGGCCGGGTCGGCCGGCTCAGCCAGTTCCAGGGTGCCGGCGGTCGCCAGCACGCTTCCGTCGCCGACCGGTTCCCGGCCGGTCGCGGTGACCAGCACGGCGCGCGCGGAATCGGGGACGGGCCACACGGTCGTGTCGCCGTCGGAGGTGCCCACCCCGAGGCCCGGGGTGTTGCTGATCGCCAGCCGGTGGTCGGCCGCGCCGCCACGCAGCCAGAGGTAGGAGACCCCGAGCCGGCGCAGGTCGCCGAGCAGCCCGTCGTCGCCGGAGCCTCCGGCCAGCCGGCGGGCGACCGATTCGGCCAGTTCCCGTCCCTGGCGGTCGCCGGAGAAGACCAGGCCGCGTTCGGCGTCCCCGAACCGGGCCTGGTCGCCTTCCAGCAGCGTCCAGCCCACCTGGTCGTCGGTGAAGTCGAGGGCGAGGGTGCGTCCGGGGGTGTCGGAGAGCTGGGCGTTGCGGACGAAGGGCGGCAGCGCCGTCACCGGGCCGCGCTGCAGCCCGGCCTCGCCGGCCAGCACCCACCAGCCGGCGGAGATCACCGTGATGACCAGGGCGAGGCCGGTGAGGCCCAGCGTGGCGAAGTGCCGCAGCCCCAGGTTGGCGCCGCGGAGTTCGTCGCCGATGCCGTCCAGCCCCCAGGCGCCGGCCAGCACCAGGGCGGCGATCGCGGCCACCTGCCATTCCAGGGCGTCCGGACGCACCCAGTCGCCGGGCGGAACCCGGACCAGCAGCCGGCTCAGCCCGAGGACGGCGATCGTGGCGATGCCGGCGGCGACCAGCGCCCCGGCGGCGGCCCCCCGGCGCCGCACCGCCCCGGCCCCGGCGATCAGCCACAGGCCGCCGAAGACCAGGATCGACAGCCACAGCGGCGGCGGGGTACCGGCGCCACGCCCGAGCAGCAACTGCCAGGGAGCGACCGGGTCGGCTCCGGCCAGGGTCGGCTCGATGCCGGTGAGCAACCGGCCGGGATGGGTGAGCAGGGTGGTGCCCCACGGCCCGGCCAGCAGCAGCAACGGGGCCGCGACCACCAGGACGGCCTGGGCCCAGACCTGCCTGCGACGAACCACCACGGCGGCCATGGCGGCCAGCAGCACCAGCCAGGCGAGCGGGGTCACGGCGATCAGCAGCAGCGCCCAGAGGCCGGTGCCGGCGGCGCGGCGCCAGCGCGGGGCGTCCTCGGCCAGCCAGGCCCGCAGGCTGTAGCCGAAGACCGGCAGCAGGATCGTCCACACCGCGACACCCACCGCACCCACGCCGAGGGCCCCGGTCAGCACCGGCGCCAGGGCGTAGCCGAAGGCGCCGAGGGCGGCCATGGTGGCGCTGGCCAGCCCCTGGCGCAGGAAGCGGAAGGCCGCCAGCCAGGCCAGCGGGACGCAGCCCAGCAGCAGGATGCCGATCAGCCATTCCGGCTGTCCGCCGGTGACGAAGGAGGCCAGGCCGGCGAGCCCCGTCCAGGCCGGGCCGGCGATCCCGGCGATGCCCGGGACGGGGTCGAGGTAGTTGTGCAGCAGGTCGAGCCAGCCGGCCGGGGCCGGGAGCAGCCGTTCGGCGGAGAGCACGCCCTCGCCGAAGGCGGAACGTCCGGCCGCGACCGCCAGGCCGATGGTGGCCAGCGCCCCGACCAGCAGCACCGGCACCCGTGACTCGGCGCGGCCCTGGGCGGCGAAGTCGTCGCCGGTGAGTTCGTCCAGGCTGACCGACGGGCCCGGCCCGGAGAAGGTCCCGGCCCACTCGACGATCCGCTCGCCGGCCGCTTCGACCAGGCCGAGGGTTCCCGAGCCGGGACGCGGTCGCAGCTGCCGGATGCGGGCGCCGGCTTCCGGGTTCGATCGGACGGCGCGCACCCCCGCGGTGACCGATCGCCGCAGCCGGCGGTCGGTCAGCCAGCGCCACAGCCCGGCGACCTCGGCGAGGGCCTGCTCCCCGTCCTTGCCCAGCAGGTGGCCGAGCCCGGCCAGCAGGCTGGTGAGCACCAGCCAGGGCCGGCCCAGCCAGCGGGCCGCCGGGCGCAGGTGGGCGTCGACCAGGGTCAGGCCGGCGGCGCGGGCGTCCGCCGGATCGGGCGGCCCCGCGTGGGTGATCACCTGGGCGGCCGGCTCGACCGCCACCTCGTGGCCGGCCAGCCGGGCCCGCCAGCAGAACTCGGCGCCCCGGTGGCTCTCGGGCAGGTCGCGGTTGAAGCCGTTCAGGGCACGCCAGACCTCGCCGCGCACCAGCAGGCCGGTGGCATCGGTGGCCAGCGCGTCGGTGGTGTCGAGCTGGCCCTGGTACAGCTCGCCGGGTGCGACCAGGCCCTGGATCCGTCCGGTGGCGGTGACGGTCTGACCGAGTTGCCGGACGATGATGCCGGGGCCGCGGCGGCGCGGCTCGACCAGCAGCGGGCCGATCAGGTCCAGTTCGGGACGGCGGCCCAGCGTGACCAGCAGTGCCCGCAGCGCGCCGGGGGTCGGTTCGCTGTCGGCCGGCAGGATCCAGAGCCACTCCCCCGGCTGGTCGCCGCGGGCGTCCGCGACGAGGACCGCATCGGGGGTCAGCTCACCGGCGTCGATCGCGGCCCGGCAGCGCGCGGCGTCCGTCCCGGGCCGTGGTTCGACGACCGCGGTCACCTCGACATCCGCCCAGGCGGGGCCTTCGGAGGCGCTGCGGGCATGCAGCCAGGCCCACGGGTCGTCGTCGTGAGGCAGGTCGGTCAAGGTGGAATCTTCCGGGTCTGGGCGCAAACAGCGCACCCCAGCGTACCGCTGCTTCCTCAGGAATTTCTCAGCCGATCGGCCGTTCCGTCAGCCGACCTTCCGGGATGGGCTAGATCGCCTGCTTCTTCAGGCGGCGACGCTCCCGCTCGCTCAGGCCACCCCAGATGCCGAACCGCTCGTCGTTGCCGAGCGCGTACTCCAGGCACTCGCTGCGGACCTCGCAGGATTGGCAGACCTTCTTGGCCTCGCGGGTCGACCCGCCCTTCTCGGGGAAGAAGGCCTCGGGGTCGGTCTGGGCGCACAGCGCCCGCTCCTGCCAGCCGAGCGCGCCCTCGTCGTCTTCGCTGACGATCAGAAACAGCTCGCCCATCTGCCCTCCTCGACCAGTGCGTGTCAACAAAACTACCTGGAGAGAATTACATGCCTGTCATTCCCAGGAAGTCAACCCCAATGCACTACCATGCCCGGTCTGCGGCCCTCCAGCTTGCAGATCATCAGGCGCCGGGCGGTCGCCAGTCGTGCTCGGCCTGGGGTTCGGTGTCCGGCTCGTCGTCCGGGGACGGATCCAGGTAGCGGGCGCCGGGAGCGCCGGAGGCGGCCTCGTCCGCCGTTCGCCAGACCGTGCCGGTGGCCTCGGCGGGCTTCCAGACGGTGGGGTTCCCGTCCTCGGGCTCGTCAGTCGGCTCCTCGGCTTCCAGGGCAGCGTCCTCGTCCGGCTCCCCGCCGTCCACGGCGTCGTCGTGTGGCCGGATCGCCAGCGCCCACAGCGCGATCGTCGCCACCGCCGCGACGCCGGTGTACACCAGGGGGTAGAAGAGGCTTGACAGCATCCACCAATCCCACTGGAGCGGAGCGTCCGAACTCTGCGGCGGCGAGGCGATCAGGGTCATCGCGATCGCGATCCACGGCGCGGCCACGATCAGCGTCGCCAGCCAGGCGGCTGTCAGCGCGAGCGGGCGCGCCCGGGGAGTGGCCGGGTCGACGGCGCAACCCCACACCGCCAGCGCCAGCGCGATCAGCACCGGATAGTCGATGGTCTGCGAGGAAAGGACGTAGCTGGCCACGGTGATCGCCTCGCCGGCGCCGCTTTCGTAGAGGACGACGTCCCCCGAGAACCAGAGCATCCGCGCCACCACGAGCACCAGCTCCAGCACCGCGATCGCCACCATCGCCCAGGCCAAGGGTTCGCGAATCCGCTTCAGAGTCTCCACCACGCCTCCTCCCGGTCACACTATCGCCGTGCGGCGCCCCGGCTCGGCCGACCCGGTGCACTTGCTGCCAGATAGGCACTCTGCGCGACGCATTCGTCGCGGCGAGGCCGTATCTGGCAGAAAGTGGACTGGCCGTCAGGCGAACCGGGGGCCCACCTGGGCCGTGACCTCGGCGACGAGCTCCTTGACGCGCTCAGCCTGGTCGAGCGGAACCACCAGGGTGGCGGTTCCCGTGCGGACAACCACCAGGCCGGTCACGCCGATCAGGCCGATCAGTCCGTCGGCATCGGCGTTCACCACGACGTTGCCGGAGGAGTCGAGGCTCACCGCCAGGCCCGAGACCGCGTTGCCGGAGTCGTCCGGGGTGAGCACCTCGGCGAGGCTGGCGTAGCCACCGACGTCCTTCCAGTCGACCGCGAGGCCGACCGACACCACGTGGGCGGTGCCCTGCCCGTGCGAGACCGGCTCCATGATCGCGTAGTCGACGGAGGTCTTGAACAGGGTGGGGAAGATCTCGTCCAGCCGCTCGGGCTCGGCGGCCAGCGTGGTGACGCCCTGGTGGTTGGCCGGCAGCAGCAGCCGCAGTTGCTCCAGGACGGTCGCCGCCCGCCAGACGAACATGCCGGCGTTCCACCAGTACTCGCCGGAGGCCAGATACGCCTCGGCCACCTCGCGCGGCGGCTTCTCGGCGAACTCGCGCACCGCGTAGGCGCCCTCGTGTCCGGCCAGCGGCTCGCCTCGGTGCAGGTAGCCGTAGCCGGTGTGCGGGGAGGTGGGGACGACGCCCAGCGTCACCAGTGCGGCGGGGTCGGCCTCGGCGAGGGCGAAGGCCTGCCCCAGGGTGGCGACGAACGCGGCCACCGGCTCGATGACGTGGTCGGCGGTGACCTGGGCGATGACGGCTTCCGGATCCCGCCGGTGCAGGACGGCAGCCGCCCAGGCGACGGCGTTGAGCGAATCGCGTCCGACCGGTTCGCCCAGGATGTTCTCCGCCGGCAGTTCCGGCAGCTGCGCGGCGACCTGGTCGGCGTAGGCCGCACCCGTCACCACGACGATCTGGTCGGCCGGCACCGAGGCGAGCGAGCGCTCGAAGGCGAGCCGCAGCAGGCTGCGTCCGTCCATCAGGGGGAGGAGTTGCTTCGGGGTGCCCTGCCGCGAGAGCGGCCACAACCGGGTGCCGGAGCCGCCGGCCATGATGACGACGTAACGCATGCCCCGACCCTAACGGCTCCAGGCCGGGCGGATGCACCTGACGTCACACCTATTCGGCTTCTCGAACAAGAAGGCGAACAAGTGCGACGCCAGCCGCCCATGATGCAGCCCTACGATGGGGCCATGCCTACCGCTGTTTCCGTCGTCGAACTGCTGGCCGAGCGCGTGCGCAGCGATGGCAGCCGACCGCTGCTGACCTACTACCACCCGGCCAAGGGCGAGCGGGTGGAGTTCAGCGCGAAGTCGTTCGCCAACTGGGTCGACAAGACCGCCCATCTGATCATGGAGCACGTCGATGAGGGGGTGTTCGTAGCCGGTCCGCTCTCGGTGCAGCATCCCTGCCACTGGATGAGCCTGATCTGGCCGCTGGCCACCTGGCAGTGCGCGATGTACTACTCGGCGGAGGTGACGCCACCGCTGCCCGAGGAATGCGAGCACGTGGTGACCGGGCCGGAGAACCCGCAGCCGATGCCACCGGCGGTGACCTTCGCCTGCTCCCTGCATCCGCTCGGCCTGGGGCTGACCGGCCTGCCGGACGGCGTGCTGGATTACACCACCGAGGCGCTCGCCCAGCCCGACCTCCACTTCCAGAATCCGATCAAGTACCACGACGGCGCCTGGTTCGACGAGGACGGGGCTGTCAGCCTCGGCCAATGGCTTGAACTCCCGCCGCAGCGAGGCCGCGTGCTGGTGCGGCCGATGCGACCGCGGTTGGTGCTCAGCGAGGCGGTGGCCCGGCCGATCCTGGGCGGCGGCTCGGCAGTGATCGTGGACGGCCCGGTGAGCGAGGACGAACTCGCCAAGATCATCGCGTCCGAACGCATCGACGCGGAGGTCACCGACCCGGTGATTCCCGGCGAGTCCGCGGCACCGACCAGGCCTGCGCAGACCGCCGCACCACGCCCTAGCCAGGCCCAGGAACGTCCGGCCAAGACCGGTTGGTTCGGCCGGCTTATGGGAGGCGGACGATGACCGCCCTCTCGCGTCGGCAGCTGATCGTCCGCGGTTCGGCGCTCGCGGTGGGCGGTGCAGCGCTACTGGCCGGGTGCGGCGGGCCGTCCATCCCGACCCCGACAGCCTCCCCCACCGGCGCGATCCGCGCCCAGCTGGACGAGGCGATCCGGGTCATCGCCAATGGCTCCGACAAGCTCGGGGTGGCGATCACCGACCTGCGCAACGGCGCGGTGTACGGCTACAACCCCGCCTACGCCAGCCAGAGCGCGTCCATGGCCAAGCCGATGATCGTGCTGATGGCACAGCGCCGGGCGCGGGCCACCGGCACCCCGCTCACCGCCGAGCAACTCGACCAGGCCACCAAGGCGATCACCCAGTCCGACAACGACGCCGCGGACGCGCTGTGGGCATTCGCCGGCGCCGCGTCCGCCTACGACGAACTCGCCGCCGAACTGGAAATGACCGACACCCACGCCGACGAAGCCCGCTCCGAGAGCTGGAGCTGGACCTGGACCACCCCGGCCGACCAGGCGCTGCTGGCGCAGCGGCTGACCGAGGGCTCCCCAGCGATCACCGATGAGGACCGCGAGCAGCTCTGGGGGCTGATGGGGCAGGTCATCGACGAGCACTCCTGGGGCGTCGGCGCGCCTCGCTCGGAAACGGTCAAGGTGCACCTGAAGAACGGCTGGGTGAAGTTCGAATCCAGCGACGGGCTGTGGGCGGTCAACTCGATGGGCCAGGTGGACGGTGACGGCCGCAGCTACCGGATCGCGATGATGACCCGCACTACCGACTTCGACACCGGCCGGGAGACCCTGGACGCCATCGGCCACTGGGTCTTCGACATCCTGGGCTCCGGCCCGATCGAGCCGGACTGAGCACCGGACGACGACAACGACGCGAGGCACCTGCCGGGCCTGCGCAGCCAACCACGCTTTGGATGGGGAGATACGCGCTATGCCGCATCTCGAGGTCAACGGGGTCAGCTACACCCTGCCGGACGGACGTCCGCTGCTGAACGACGTCTCCTTCCGGGTGGGCGATGGCGCCCGGGTGGCGCTGATCGGCCCGAACGGGACGGGCAAGACCACCCTGCTGCGGATCATCTCCGGTGAGCTGGCGGCCGAGGACGGCTCGGTGTCGGCCTCGGGGAGGCTGGCGGTGATGAGCCAGTTCATCGGCAAGCTGCGGGATTCCCAGACCGTCCGCGATCTGCTGGCGTCGGTGGCGCCGGAGCGGGTGCGGACGGCCGTCCGCGCGCTGGACGCGGCCGAACTGGCCATGCTCGAGGTGGACGACGAGCCGACCCAGCTGGCCTACGCCCAGGCGCTGGCCGACTTCGGGGACGCCGACGGCTACGAGTACGAGTCGACGGTCTGGGACACCGTCACCACCGCGGCGCTCGGCGTCCCCTTCCAGCGGGCGCAGTACCGCGAGGTGAACACGCTCAGCGGCGGTGAGCAGAAGCGGCTGGTGCTGGAGGCTCTGTTGACCGGCCCCGAGGAGGTGCTGGCGCTGGACGAGCCGGACAACTACCTCGACGTGCCGGCCAAGCTCTGGCTGGAGCGCCGGCTGGTCGAATCCGGCAAGACCGTGCTGCTGATCAGTCACGACCGGGAGCTGCTGAGCAGCGTCCCGACCGCGATCGTCACCCTGGAACCCGGCCCGGCCGGCGCCACCGCCTGGACCCACCCCGGCACCTACCGCAGCTGGGGCGAGGCCCGTGAGGCGCGCAACGCCCGGCTCGAAGAGCTGCGCCGCCGCTGGGACGAGGAGCACGCCAAGCTCAAGGCCCTGGTGCTGATGTACAAGCAGAAGGCCGCCTACAACGACGGCCTCGCCTCCCGCTACCAGGCCGCGCAGACCCGGCTGGCCAAGTTCGAGGCCGCCGGTCCGCCCGAGCAGGTGGTGACCCAGCACCAGGTGCGGATGCGCCTGCGCGGCGGCCAGACCGCCCGCCGCGCCGTGATCTGCGAGCAGCTCGAGCTGATGACCCCGAGCGGCCGCCCTTCCGCATCCGGTCAGACCCTTCGACAGGCTCAGGGATCGTTGGGCACGACCGCCGGAGCCCTCGATCCGCGCGGCCCCTCGCTCGGCCATCCCGATCCGTCACGTCGTCATCCCGATCCATCACTTCGTCATCCCCGCGAAGGCGGGGATCTCCCGGCCCGGCCCGGCGACGTCCTGATGGCGCCCTTCGACCTGGAGGTCTGGTTCGGCGAGCGGGTGGCCGTCCTGGGCTCCAACGGCTCGGGCAAGTCGCACTTCCTGCGGCTGCTGGCCGCCGGCGGCTCCCGTCCGGACGCCGAGCACGAGCCGGTCGGCGAGGTCGCCGCCGAACCCGTCCGCCACACCGGTCTGGCGAAACTCGGCAGCCGGGTGCGTCCGGGCTGGTTCGCCCAGACCCACCAGCACCCGCAACTGGCCGGACGGACGCTGCTGGAGATCCTGCATCGCGGCGACGCCCACCGCTCCGGGATGGGACGCGAGGAGGCCTCCCGCGCGCTGGACCGCTACGGCCTGGTGTACGCGGCCGAGCAGACCTATGACACCTTGTCAGGCGGCCAGCAGGCGCGACTGCAGATCCTGTTGCTGGAGCTCTCCGGCGCCACCCTGCTGCTGCTCGACGAGCCGACCGACAACCTCGATCTGCATTCGGCCGAGGCCCTGGAGGAGGCCCTGACCGCCTTCGAGGGGACGGTGGTGGCGGTCACCCACGACCGCTGGTTCGCCCGCTCCTTCGACCGCTTCCTGGTCTTCGGCGCCGACGGCCGGGTCAGCGAGCATGACGAGCCGGTCTGGGACGAGGCCCGGGTCCGCCGGCCCCGCTGACCGAGGTCAGGACACCGCGTCCAGCGGGGCGGTGCAATCGGCGCCGGAGCGCGGGACTGCGGTGAAGCCGGCCGGCGTCCACTCGGCGAAGACACAGCGGACGGCGAAGTAGATGTTCCAGGTGAACCGCACTCGCGCGACCTCGTCGGTGGCGCGGCTGACCTGGGTCGGGCGGTCCCACTCGCGATGGAGCTCGGCCAGTCGGGCGTCCCAGTCGCCGTCAACGTGGGCTTCGTAGTCGGCCAGGGTGGTGCCGGCGAAGTCCTCCTCCAGCTGGGCCACGGCCGCCGCCTGCTTGGCGGAGGCCATCCACGCCGGGGCTGCGAAGAGCAGCGCCACCCCGACCGTCAGGCTCGTCGCAACCCGCGCCAGCCGGGGCAGGTCGAGGCGGCGATCGCGGATCGCGTCGCCGGCCAACAGCAGCACAGCACCGGCGCCCGCGCCGAGGGCAGCACCGGCCGTGTTGGCGATCAGGTCCATGAGGTCATTGGCGCCGACCCCGAGCAGCGGCTGAGCTACCTCGATCGCCAGCGACAACAGCAGCGCGCACCCCACCGTCCGCCACGGCACCCGCCAGAGCAGGGTGGCGAAGAGCGCGAGCGGGACGAAGAGCACCACGTTCAGCGCGACCTCGGTACCGACCCGTCCGGCCAGCACCTTCGCCAGACCCCAATCGGCCAGGCATTCCGGGCAGGCGCCCAGCCAGGGCTCGCGCAGCAGGGTGACCACGATCACGAGCCCCAGGCTCGCGACGAACAGGAAGAACAGCGCCTGGCGTCCGGGTCGTCGGAGCCGCTTGCGCAGCAGCCAGGTGAGCCCGCCGGCGACCACCAGCACGGCCGCCAGCCAACCCAGCACCTGCGCCCCGAGGAAGTAGTTCAGGTAATTGCTCACGGACGCGACCTCATGGGGCCATCCTGCAAGACCACTCCAAAGGCCTCATCCTCGCGAGGGCGGGCCTCAGAGGCCGGTCGCGCTGGGCTCTCGTCCAAGGTCCATCCCGCGTAGGCGCGGGGCGCTCGCCGTCCGCCGTCATCCCCCGCGAAGGCGGGGATCTCCGACCTTGGTCCGTGTGGCGGTGAGATTCCCGCCTACGCGGGAATGACGGACACATGGTGAACGGGAAGGACGGCCCCGTGGTGAATCAGGAACTCACCTGGCAGACGGTGTCGAGATCCTCGGTCTGGTTGCCGGCCCCCTTGGAGGGCTTGGGCGAGGGCTTCGCCGACTCGCTGCCGTTGGGGCTGGGGTCGGGGGT
Organism: Propionicimonas sp.; assembly: GCA_027492575.1. GTDB lineage: Bacteria > Actinomycetota > Actinomycetes > Propionibacteriales > Propionibacteriaceae > Propionicimonas. The sequence goes on along the minus strand of JAPUEM010000144.1, from coordinate 8,305 downwards.
CGTCGTCTCCTTCTCCGGGTGGTCCTTGGCCTCGGAGGCGGCGATCTTGTCGGCGACGATCTCGCGGATCTTGGGGAAGTTGGGTTTCACCGGCTTGATCAGCGGCGGGGTGAAGTTGACCGACGACATGGGCAGCGAGCGTCCCTTCAGCGCCAGGTCGATGGCGGTGCCGAGCTGGTCACTGGGAATGTTGCTGGCCACCACCTTGGTGCTGGCCGAGGCGATGTCGTTGAACTTGGTCAGCACCGTGGTCGGGTTGAGCTGCTTGGTCATCGCGTTGATGACGCATTTCTGCCGTGACATCCGCTCGTAGTCGCTGGCGCCCTCGCGGGAGCGGGCGAACCACAGCGCGTGGAAGCCGTCCAGCAGGACGTTCTTGCCCGGCTCGATGTACCCGTAGACCCCCTTGGGGCCGCTCTTGGAGCCGATCGGGATCCGCTTGTTGATGTCGAGCCGGATGCCGCCGACCGCGTCGATCAGCTTCTCGAAGCCCTTCAGATCGACCATCGCCCAGTAGTTGATGTCGAGGCCGAGGATCTCGCCGACGACGTCGGCGGTGGCTTCCGCGCCGGGGTACTTCACGCCGGGGAAGAGATCCTTGTTGTTCACCGCCAGCGTGTAGACCGCGTTCAGCAGGCACTCCTGCGAGGCGCACCAGAAGCCGTCGGGGTACTTGGCGTGCAGCGGGTTGTCCTTCGGGAAGGGGGCCCATTGCAGGTTGCGGGGCAGGCTGAACAGGACGGTGCGTCCGGTGTCGGCGGAGATGCTGGCCACGATCATGGTGTCCGGACGCATCCCCCAGCGGTCGGCGCCGGCGTCCCCGCCCATCAGCAGGATGTTGTAGCGGCCGTGGGTGGCCTCGGCGTCGCCGCCGCCGGTGAAGACCTCGTCCACCACGCTCGACCCGGCGCCGAACATGCCGGACGCGGCCCACGCCGCCGTCCCGGTCGTGGCGGCCAGGGCCAGCGCGAGCACGCCGGAGATCACCCGGCCCTTGCCGGACATCGCCTTCGGGTTGGCGATGCGCCAGGCGTCGACCATCAGCAGGGCCCAGCCGATACCGAGGACGAGCACCGCCACCTGCATCACCCGCGACGTGATCGGGTGGAGCACCAGTGAGATCAGGAAGGGACGGGCCACTAGGGCGAGCACTCCCGCGATGATGACCAGCGCGATCAGCGACAGCCACACCCGCAGCGCGATGCGTCCCAGGCGCCGGTTGCCGGCCGCGAGCTGGGCGGAGCCGGGGATGATCAACGACATCAGCACGAGCACGATGCCGCGGCGCACCGCGATGCCCTCGGATCGCTGCTGAGGTGGCGGCAGGACTGCCGCCTGGTTGGTCGCCATCAAAGATCTCCCGGGGAAGGTGGTCGAACTCCTCCCAGTATGGCCACGCCGCCCAATCCCGCCGCGAGGGCGCGCCGCACGACACCGGGGAGTCCCAAGCAGAGCCGGGGCGGTGCCTCGGATTGTCGTATTGGTGAGGGTGCCGGCGCGCATCCGCACGCGTCGCTACGAATTGGTCGATACGGGTCTTGGGCGCTGCCCCCAATACAGCCATCCCATCGCGCAGCAGCCGATCGCGAAGGCCCACTGCCGTCATAACGACTCTCCTGTAGCGCGGCGGGCCAGCAGGGTGGTTGGGGGCAGGATGCCTATCCGTCGGGGGCTGCGCGGACTCATACTGGGCTGCGAACCGGAAGGAGGCCCGATGACCGTGGATATCTCGACCTGGCCGGGCTGGACGCTGCAGGATCCCCAGCTCGGCATGCCGCTGCTGGGGCTGCGGCACCCGGCGGACTGGCGGGCGAACGGCGAGGTCAGCTGGACGCCGCAGCACAACGAGTCACCCGAGCGGCACTGGTTCGAGGTGACCCATCCCGGGCAGCGGGCCGCGGTGCAGGGCTGGCCGCGGTTCGAGTTCACCTGGCCGGGCGGCGCGCCCTGGCAGCCCAACAACTACGGACGGACCTACCTGCCACCCGAGCCGCCCGACCGGCTGCTCGGCGCCCTGCTGCCGCAGCTGCTCGGCCCGGGAGCCCAGCAGCCCACCCGGTTCGACCTGCAGCCGCTGCCCGACTGGGCGGATCGCTTCAACCTGACGCCCGACCAGATCAGCCCCGGGGTCGCCTACACGGGTCTTCGCGCGCTGATCGAGGCGCCGATCAATGGCGAGCCGTGGGCGGTGGAAGTGCTCGCGCTGCACTTCTCGGTGAGCAATGCCGGCTTCTTCGGTCCGATCACCAACCACGGGCTCTTCCTCACCGTGCTGCGCGCGGCGGTGGCCGAGGCCCAGGCGCTGTTCCCGGTGCTGAACGCGATCGCCGACAGCGTGGTGCCCAACCCGGCCTGGATGGCGGCGGTGAACCAGGTCGGCCAGCAGAATGCCGAGGCCTTCGCGACCCGCATGACCAACGCCCGGTGGGCGGCCTTCCAGGCCGAGCAGGCCGGGATCGCGGCCGTCGGCGCCGCCGCGGCCGACCTGCGCAACACCCAGGCGGCCAACGCCCAGGCCCGCTTCGACCAGATCATGGCGCCGCCTCCGATGGCCGGAACGCCAGGCATCTCCGCCCAGGAGGCCTGGCGCAACGAACTCGGCGGCGTCGAGGCCATCGAGGATCCCAACAGCAGTCAGGGCAACACCAAGTACGTGTCGTCCTCCACCGCTGTGACCTGGCAGAACGAAGTCGGCGAGGTGATCGAGACCGACGACGTGAACTTCGACCCGAACGTCAACTCCCACAACACCTGGAAGATCGCGCGGGAGTACTAACCGCTACCCCGAAGACGACCCTTCGACAAGCTCAGGGATCGTGGTACTTCAGAAACGATCCCTGAGCCTGTCGAAGGGTCGTTGCCCGGCGGTGTGCCTAACCGCCGTCCCATACGACGACCGCCACGCCGCGGCAGCGGCGGGAAGGGAGGAGTCTTGACGAGGGCCGCGTCAGCGGGCCGAGGAACAGAAGCACTCGGGTGGGCTACCCGCCGTCCCAAAATCCTTCCGGATCTCCGGTCGCGGCGCGGACGCGCTCGCCCTTGGCGGTCGCCGCGGCCCGTAACTCCTCCTGGAAGGTGACCATCGCGGCCTGCAGCGCGGGATCGGCGGCTCCGAGAATCCGGACGGCCAGCAGCCCGGCATTGCGGGCATTGCCGATCGCGACGGTGGCGACCGGGACGCCGGCCGGCATCTGGACGATGGAGAGCAGCGAATCCATGCCGTCCAGGTACTTCAGCGGCACCGGGACGCCGATCACCGGCAGCGGGGTGAGGGCGGCGAGCATCCCGGGCAGGTGGGCGGCTCCCCCGGCGCCGGCGATGATCACCTTGAGCCCCCGGGCGGCGGCGCCGCGTCCGTAGGCGACCATCTCCTCGGGCATCCGGTGCGCGGAGACCACGTCCGCCTCGTAGGCGACGCCGAACTCGCCCAGCGCGGCGGCAGCGGCCTCCATCACCGGCCAGTCCGAATCCGAGCCCATCACGATGCCCACCAGTGGCTCAGCCATGCCTGATCCTTTCGCCTTGGTCATCGTCGTCCCCGTTCCTCCCCACGTCATCCCCGCGCAGGCGGGGATCTCCAGAACGGGAGGGTGAGATTCCCGCCTTCGCGGGAATGACGGAAGGGGCGGGGACGCCCATGAAGAGGTCGGCGGCGGCGCGGGCCCGGGCGCGGGTCTCGTCCAGGTCGGCGCCGACCGCGGTGACGTGACCGAGCTTGCGTCCGGGGACCCAGGACTTGCCGTAGAAGTGGACGCGGATCGCCGGGTCGAGGGCCAGTACCTCGATCAATCCGGAGGCCAGATCGCTGCGGGGCCCGCCCAGCACATTGGCCATCACCGACCAGTTCTCGCGCGACGCGGGAGAGCCGAGCGGCAGGTCGGCGACGGCCCGCAGGTGGTTCTCGAACTGGGAGGTGTCGGCGCCGTCGATGCTCCAGTGGCCGGTGTTGTGCGGACGCATCGCGAGCTCGTTGACGACGACCCGTCCGGAGGCGTCCTCCATGAGTTCGACCGCGAGGATGCCCACCACGTCCAGTTCCTCGGCGATCCGCAGCGCGAACCGCTGCCACTCCGCCGCCTCGTCGTCGGGCAGCCCCGGGGCGGGGGTCGTGGTGTCGGTGCAGATGCCGTCGGTCTGGACGGTCTCGCTGATCGGGTAGGCGACCGCCTCCCCGTGCGGACGCCGCGCGACCAACGCCGACAGCTCACGCTGGAACGGGATGTACTCCTCGGCGAGGATCCGGATGCCGGGCGCCAACGAGACGAAGGGGTCGCCCGCCTGCAGTGGGCCGTCCAGTTTCCAGACCCCCTTGCCGTCGTAGCCGCCGCGGGAGGTCTTGGCGATCACCGGCCAGCCGGTGCGTTCGGCGAACTCGATCAGCTCGGCGGGCGAGTCGACGGCCTGGTAGGCCGGGCACGGGATGCCCAGGGCGCTCAGCCGGTCGCGCATCACGATCTTGTCCTGGGCGTGGGCCAGCGCGTCCGGCCCCGGACGGACGGCGATCCCCCGCGCCAGCAGTTCGCGCAGGATCGGCTGCGGCACATGCTCGTGGTCGAAGGTGATCACGTCGCAGTCGGCGGCGAAGGCGTAGACCGTCTCCGGGTCGGTGTAGTCGCCCACGGTCACATCCGCGACGACCTGGGCGGCGGAGACGTCCGGCCCTTCGGCCAGCAGCCGCACCCGCAGCCCCAGCGCGATGCCGGCGGCGTGCATCATGCGCGCCAGCTGGCCGCCGCCAATGATGCCGATGGTGGGGATCACGGCGTCAGCGTACTGGGACAGCGGGGACGGTTCCTCCTGTCCCACGCCCACGACCCTGTCTCGATGAGCCTGAAATATGTGTTGACAAGGCGGGACACAAGGAACCGTCCCCGCTGTCCCAGGCTTGAGTCACCACTCCGCCGCCATGTGCGGGTAGCCGATGGTGGTCGGCGAGAGCAGGGCCTCCTTGACCGAGCGGGGGCTGACCCAGCGCATCAGGTTCCACAGCGAGCCGGCCTTGTCGTTGGTGCCGGAGGCCCGGGCGCCGCCGAAGGGCTGCTGCCCGACGACGGCGCCGGTCGGCTTGTCGTTGACGTAGAAGTTGCCGGCCGCCTGGCGCAGCGTGGTGGACGCCTCGACGACCGCCACCCGATCGGTGGCGAAGACGGCCCCGGTGAGCGCGTAGGAGGACGTCCGGTCAATCAGCTCGAGGGTCTCGGACCACCGGGCGTCCTCGTAGACGTACACCCCCAGCAGCGGCCCGAAGTACTCGACGTTCAGCACCTCCTGCTCCGGGTTGTCGGTGACCGCCAGGGTCGGACGGACGTACCAGCCGTCCGTCGCGTCGTAGCGCCCGCCCGCGATCACCTGGACGTCGGACGCGGCCCGCGCCCGGTCGATCGCCCCGGAGAGCTTCTCGAAGGCGCGCTGGTCGATCACCGCGGAGGTGAAGTTCGAGAAGTCGCGGACGTCGCCCACCGTCAACTCCTCGGTGCGGGCGACCAGTTCGTCGCGCAGCCCGGCCTCCCACAGCGAGCGCGGCAGGTAGCAGCGGGAGGCCGCCGAGCACTTCTGCCCGGAATACTCGAAGGCGCCGCGCACCAGCGCGGTGACCAGCGCGGTCGGGTCGGCGGAGGGGTGGGCGACCACGAAGTCCTTGCCGCCGGTCTCCCCGACCAGCCGCGGATAGGAGCGATACCCGGCGATCCTCTGCCCGACCTCGCCCCACAGCTGCTGGAAGACCCGGGTGGAGCCGGTGAAGTGGATGCCGCCCAGGTCGGGGTCGGCCAGCACCACGTCCGAGATCTCGGCGCCGTGGCCGGGCAGCATGGTGATGACGCCCTCGGGCAGGCCGGCCTCGGCCAGCAGGTCCGTCCAGAAGGCGGCGGCGTAGCTCTGGGTGAGCGCCGGCTTCCACACCACGGTGTTGCCCATCAGCGCCGGCGCGGTCGGCAGGTTGCCGGCGATCGCGGTGAAGTTGAACGGCGTGATCGCGTAGACGAAGCCGTCCAGCGGCCGGTAGTCCATCCGGTTCCACACCGTCGGGGCCGAGATCGGCTGATTGGCGTGCAGTTCGCGGGCGAAGGCGACGTTGAACCGCAGGAAGTCGATCAGCTCGCAGGCCGAATCGATCTCGGCCTGCTGGACGGTCTTGCCCTGGCCCAGCATGGTGGCGGCGTTCAGCCGGTCGCGCCACGGCCCGGCGAGCAGTTCGGCGGCCTTCAGGAAGATCGCCGCCCGCTCGTCGAAGTCGAGCGCGGCCCAGCCCGGCTTCGCGGCCTTGGCGGCGTCGACCGCTGCTTTGGCGTCCGCGGTGGTCGCCTGGTGGACGCGGGCAAGCAGCAGACCGTGATCGGACGGCGCCCGCACCTCGTAGGTCTCGCCGCCGCCGGTGCCCACCTCGATCGGCGTGACCGGCAGCGTCTCCAGCGTCCGCTTCAGTGACTCCCGCTCCGGACTCCCCGGCGCGTACCCCCTGACCGGTTCGTTCACCGGCAGCGGCACCCGGGTGACGGCCTCGATCGCGCTCATCTCACCTGCTCCTCATTGGCTGGCGTGCGTCGCACCTCGAGAACGACCTTAGTCCGGCCACCGGCGTAGCGGAGCCTGACCGGCACCTTCCGCTGGCGATCCGAAGGCAGTCAGTCGACACCGCTTCGCATATTGCCTTGTATGCGACTCAGTGTACATGTTGCCTGGGGGCTCCGCTTCCTACGCGAGATCGGTCCGCGAACGGACCACCAGCGTCGGGTTCGGGCCATCGCCCGCGAATCGGACGAGCCACACGCGCGGCTGAATCGCCGCGCCAGCGGCCGTGGCATACCCGGGGACCGACAACGCCAACTCGCCGCCGACGAGTTCGAGCAGTTCGGCCTCAAGTTCGACTCCGTCACTGAATCGCAGCCACAATCCACCGGGCGCGCCAAGGCCGCCGCCCAGATCGATGCGCGCCCCGGGAAAGAGGTGGGAGTGGGTGGCCACGGCGGAGCGCGCCATGGTCACTTTCGCAGCACCTTGTGGCGCCGTTCCAGCCCGAGCGCCTCGGCAATGATGTCGGCGGTGTGCGAGACATGAGCACGAGCGATCGATGCGGCCAGATCGGCATCGCCATCGGCGAGTGCGATGGCCAGCTGCCGGTGCTCGGAGTTGACCACCTCGTCCTGAGCCTGGGTGAACAGGATCGGACTGGCGAAGTTCCAGTAGTTGATCCGCGTGGCACGGGCGAGGTCGGCCAGCACATGGTTGCGCGCGGCCTGGGTGATGACACTGTGAAACTCGTCATTGAGCGTATTGATGAGCCGGCGGTTCGTTTCCCGCTCCATGCTCCCGATCAACTCTTCGAGCCTGGTGACCTCATCCTCGCTGATCCGGCTTGCGGCCAGCCGCGCCGCTGACGACTCGACCTCCGCGCGCGCCTCGAGGAATTCCAGAATCTCCTCCGGCCCATGATCCCGGACCTGCCAGCCACGATCCCGGTGCACCAGCCCCTGCTGCTGCAGGCGCAACAGCGCTTCGCGGACCGGAGTCCGGCTCACCTGGAGGTTCCGGGCCAACTCCTCCTCCACGAGCCGCTGATTGGGGCGGTACTCGCCGCTGAAGATGCCATCGCGGATCTGCTCGTGAACCTGGTCGGCGGTGTTGTCCCCGCCCCCACCATTGCGCGCCACGGCAAGCCTCCTTTCGGATGAGCATACAACCGAGTATTCACCCTGGGCATCCGTGCGAATCACCGCCCTCTGGCTGGACGGAATCCGTTATCGTATACTACATCGCATGCATCAATCTGATCCCCGTGACCTCCAGTTGTTCCGCCGGCTGCACCATGTCTGCGTGATCGTGCGCGACCTCGAAGCGGCCGTCGCGTACTACGAGGGGCTGGGCATCGGGCCGTGGTTCGACTACCCGAAGTCGAGCCCCTACGTCGAGCTCGAGGTTCCCAGCGAAGAGGGGACGAAGGCGATGCGCTACAAGTGCTGCGATCTGGAGAACTTCCAGCTCCAGCTGTGCGAACCCTCGGAGCACGACACCCCGCAACGCAGGTTCCTCGACGAATGCGGCGAGGGCGTCTTCCACATCGGATTCGACGTGGAAGACCTCACCGAAGGTGTCACGGCCGGACGGAACGCGGGCCTGGACGTCCTCTCCCGCGGGGTCCGCGAGAACGGCACCGGCTTCTGCTACTTCGACACCCGGCGCGGGGCGGGGACGATCCTCGAGATCCGCAAGAGCTGACGCCGGGCGGCGCACCCGGAGCCCCTCCGGCGCCGAACCCCGCGGCAGCCCGCTCCTTGAGACCCCTAGCCGGAAGCGACGGACGGGCGCC
>JAPUEM010000143.1 GCA_027492575.1 Propionicimonas sp. | reverse complement strand
ATCATCCGCAACTTCTGCATCATCGCCCACATCGACCACGGCAAGTCGACGCTGGCCGATCGGATGCTGCAGTTGACCGGCGTGGTCGACGAGCGTTCGATGCGCGCCCAGTACCTCGACCGGATGGACATCGAACGCGAGCGCGGCATCACCATCAAGTCCCAGGCCGTGCGGATGCCCTGGCAGGTGGACGGCGCCGACTACGTGCTCAACATGATCGACACCCCGGGCCACGTCGACTTCACCTACGAGGTCTCGCGCTCGCTGGCCGCCTGCGAGGGCGCCATCCTGCTGATCGACGCCGCCCAGGGCATCGAGGCCCAGACCCTGGCCAACCTCTACCTGGCGCTCGAGGCGGATCTGCACATCGTCCCGGTGCTGAACAAGATCGACCTGCCCAGTGCCCAGCCCGAGAAGTACGCGGCCGAGATCGCCCACCTGGTGGGCTGCGACCCGGACGACGTCTTCCGGGTGTCGGCCAAGACCGGCGAGGGCGTCCGGGAACTGCTCGACCACGTCGTCGCCGACATCCCGCACCCGGTCGGCGACCCGAAGGCCCCGGCGCGGGCGCTGATCTTCGACTCGGTCTACGACACCTACCGCGGCGTGGTGACCTACGTCCGGGTGGTCGACGGCGAACTCAGCCACCGCGAACGCGTCCTCATGATGTCGACCAAGGCCACCCACGAGACCCTCGAGGTCGGCGTGATCTCGCCCGAGCCGATCAAGGGCCCCGGGCTCGGCGTCGGCGAGGTCGGCTACCTCATCACCGGGGTGAAGGAGGTCCGCCAGTCGCGGGTCGGCGACACAGTGACCGCGGCCACTCGTCCGGCGACCAAGAGCCTCGGCGGCTACCGGCAGCCACACCCGATGGTCTACGCCGGGCTCTACCCGATCGACGGCGCCGACTTCCCGGAACTGCGCGAGGCGCTCGACAAGCTGCAACTCAACGACGCGGCGCTGGTCTATGAGCCGGAGACCTCCGGGGCGCTGGGTTTCGGCTTCCGGATCGGCTTCCTCGGCCTGCTGCACATGGAGATCGTCCGGGAGCGGTTGGAGCGCGAGTTCAACCTCGACCTGATCTCGACCGCGCCGAACGTCGTCTACCGGGTGGTGATGGAGGACGGCTCCGAGCATCAGGTGACCAACCCCTCGGAGTACCCGGACGGCAAGATCGCCGAGGTGCACGAACCGGTGGTGCGGGCGACCATCCTCGCCCCGACCGAGTTCATCGGCACCATCATGGAGCTGTGCCAGAACCGCCGTGGCGTGCAGACCGGCATGGACTACCTCAGCGAGGATCGGGTCGAGATCCGCTACCTGCTGCCGCTGGCCGAGATCGTCTTCGACTTCTTCGACGCCCTGAAGTCGCGCACCAAGGGGTACGCCTCGCTCGACTACGACGAGGCCGGCGAGCAGGTCGCCAAGCTGGTGAAGGTCGACATCCTGCTGCACGGCGAGCCGGTGGACGCGTTCAGCGCGATCGTCCACACCGACGCCGCCTACAGCTACGGGGTTGCGATGGCCAAGAAGCTGAAGGAACTGATCCCGAGGCAGCAGTTCGAGGTGCCGATCCAGGCGGCCATCGGCGCCCGGGTGATCTCGCGGGAGACCGTCCGCGCCATCCGCAAGGACGTCCTGGCCAAGTGCTACGGCGGCGACATCAGCCGCAAGCGCAAGCTGCTGGAGAAGCAGAAGGAAGGCAAGAAGCGGATGAAGATGGTCGGACGCGTCGAGGTGCCGCAGGAGGCCTTCGTCGCCGCGCTCTCCACCGGCGAGACCAAGTCCGACAAGAAGTAGGCCATGTCGCCGTCGGCTCCACCGCCGGGGGATCCGGCACCGTCGAACGGATCGCTGCCGGCCGAGGCGCTGGCCGAGCAGGCACCGCTCAGCCTCTACCTGCACGTCCCGTTCTGCGCCACCCGGTGCGGCTACTGCGACTTCAACACCTACACCGCCGCGGAGCTCGGCTCGGCGCCCGGCGCCAGCCAGCAGGCCTACCTGGACGCCGTACGCGCCGAACTCGACCTGGCGGTGCGGGTGCTCGGCCCGCGGCCGGTGCAGACCATCTTCTTCGGGGGCGGGACGCCCACCCTGCTGCCGTCCGCCGAACTGGTCGGGCTGCTGGACGCGGTGCGGTCGCGGTTCCCGTTGGCTGCGGATGCCGAGGTCACCACCGAGGCCAACCCGGAGTCGGTGGACGCCGGCTACCTGGCCGCGTTGGCCGAGGGCGGGTTCAACCGGATCTCACTGGGTATGCAGTCCAGCGTCGGGCACGTGCTAAAGGTGCTCGACCGGCGGCACACCCCGGGACGAGTCGCGCAGGCCGTGGGCTGGGCCCGGGAAGCCGGCTTCGGGTCGGTCAGTCTGGACCTGATCTACGGCAGCCCGGGCGAATCCCCCGACGACTGGCGGGCCAGCCTGCGCACCGCGCTCGAACTCGATCCCGACCATCTCTCGGCCTACTCGCTGATCGTCGAGCCCGGCACCCGGCTGGCTGCGCGCATCAAGCGGGGCGAGCTGAACGGGGTCGACGACGACGTCCACGCCGACTACTACCTGATCGCCGAGGCCGAACTCGTCGCCGCCGGGTTGGACTGGTACGAGGTGAGCAACTGGGCCCGTCCGGGGCACGAATGCCGGCACAACCTGGCCTACTGGCGAGGCCACGACTGGTGGGGGATCGGCCCCGGCGCCCACTCCCACGTCGGCGGAGTGCGCTGGTGGAACCTGCGTTACCCGACCCGCTACAGCGCCCGCCTGCTGAACGACGAAAGCCCGGCCGAAGCGCGCGAGATCCTCTCCGCCGAGGACCGTCGCATCGAGCGGGTGCTGCTGGAGCTACGACTCGCGGAGGGTCTTGACCTGGCCGTGCTCACCCCGGAGGAGCAGACCCGGGTGCCCGAGGTCGTCGCGTCCGGCCTGGGGCGGATCGAGGACGGACGTCTCCGGTTGAACCTGCAAGGCCGCCTGCTCGCCGACGGCATCATCCGCGACCTGCTGGACTGACACCCCGCTACGGAACCAGCAAGACCTTGCCGGTGGTCGCCCGGCCCTCCAGGGCGCGGTGGGCCTCGGCGGCGTCGGCGAGCGGGTACCGGGCGCCGATCCGGAGCTTCAGGGCGCCGGCGACCACGGCGTCCAGCAGTTCGGACATGCGCCACTCGAGCTCGTCGCGGGTGGCGGTGTAGTGGCCAAGGGTCGGACGGGTGACGAAGAGCGAGCCGCCGGAGTTCAGCCGCTGCAGGTCGAAGGGCGGCACCTGCCCGGAGGCGCCGCCGAAGAGCACGAGGGTGCCGCGGCGTCGCAGCGAGGCCAGCGAGGCGTCAAAGGTGGCTCGGCCCACCCCGTCGTAGGCGACGTGGACGCCCGCACCGCTGGTGAACTCCTTCACCAGCGGCGGCAGTTCCGCGGTCAGGTCGGCCAACGGGGAGTAGTCGATCACCTCGGCAGCCCCCGCAGCCCGCGACAGTTCGGCCTTCTCGGCCGATCCGACCGTGGCGATCACCCGGCCGCCCTGGGCGACGGCCAGCTGGGTGAGCAGCAGCCCGACCCCGCCGGCGCCGGCGTGCAGCAGCACGTCCTGCCCCGGCCGCACCTCGAAGGTGGAACGGACCAGGTAGTGCGCGGTCATGCCCTGCAGGGGCAGCGCCGCCGCGGTGACCAGGTCGATCCCGTCCGGCAGCCGTACCGCGTTCGCCGCCGGAACCACGACCAGTTCCGCGTAGGAGCCGGGGGCGTTGTCCCAGCTGACCCGGTCACCGACCGCGAAGCCGGTGACCTCCGCACCCAGGGCCACCACCTCACCGGCGCCCTCGGAACCCACCACATGCGGGAACGGCATCGGATAGATGCCCGATCGCCGGTAGGTGTCGATGAAATTGACCCCCGCCGCCGCAACCCGCACCAGCAACTGCCCCGGCCCGGGCTCCGGATCCGGCAGGTCGATGTAGTCGAGAACGTCCGCTTCGCCCGGCTCCCGGGCCACCACTGCACGCATGGGCTGAGCCTACGCCGCGCGGAGCATCCGTTGTCATCGACAGAAACCGGGTGATCCGGCTCGAGTGCGTGGAGAATGCACGCACTGACCCTGGATTGCCCGGCTTCTGCGGAGCACGGCGAAGGAGAGCGGCCGGCCGGTCTCACTGTGCACTCGCCGGACGATGCCCGTCCGCGGCGGACTTAGGGTGACTGCCGTGACCCGGTACCCCGACGATGTCCTCACGCCTGGCTGGCAGCAGGCGCAGCGACGGGTGTCGGTGGAGACCCCGGTCGAGGTCGGCCTGGTGGTCGAGGATCCCACCTCCGGTTTCGTCGGGGCAGTGGTGCGCTGGGAGAACGGGCTGGTGGTGCTCGAGGATCGCAAGGGCGCCCGCCGTAGCTTCCCGTTCGGCCCGGGCTTCTGGGTGGACGGCGAACCGGTCGCGCTCACCCCGCCGAAGCGGACCCGCCCGGCAGCCCCGACCCACAATGCCTCCGGCTCCCGAATCGCCCAGAAGGCGCCCGCCAAGGTCGCCCGCGCCTCCCGCATCTACGTCGAGGGGCGCCATGATGCCGAGCTCGTCGAACGCATCTGGGGCGACGACCTGCGGGTCGAGGGCGTGGTGGTGGAGTACCTCGGTGGCATCGACGACCTGCCCGGCATCGTGGCCGAGTTCCGTCCGGAGCCGGGACGGCGGCTGGGCGTCCTGGTCGACCACCTGGTGACCGGCAGCAAGGAGACCCGGATCGTCGAGCGAATCCGCAGCGAGCACGTGCTGGTGACGGGGCACCCCTTCATCGACATCTGGTCGGCCATCCGGCCGGAACGGGCAGGGCTGAAAGCCTGGCCCGACGTCCCGCGCGGCCAGGACTACAAGTCCGGGCTGAGCCGCGCCCTGGGGCGTCCAGCGACGAACCAGACCGACATCGCCGCCACCTGGCAGTGGCTGCTGGGGCGGGTGCGCTCCTGGCGCGACCTCGATCCGGCGCTGCCGCGCGAGGTGGAGCGGCTGATCGACTTCGTGACCGCAGACGAGCTGGAGCAATGAACGTGCAGACCGAGTGGGTGGCGCAGCAACTGCAGGAGGTGGCCGAACGGGTCATCCTGCCCCGGTTCGGTTCCCTGGCCGAGGGTGAGATCGAGGAGAAGAAGCCCGGTGATCTGGTCACCGTCGCCGACCGCGAGGCGGAGATCGAGCTGGTGAAGATCCTGTCGGCGGCCGACCCCGGCGCCCTGGTGGTGGGGGAGGAGGGTGTTTTCTGCGACCCGTCGCGGCTGGACGCCCTGCCCACAGCCGAGCGTGCCTGGGTGATCGACCCGGTGGACGGCACCCGCAACTTCTCCCGCGGCTCGGCCGACTTCGCGGTGATGCTGGCCGAGGTGCGCCGCGGGATCACTGTCCGCGGCTGGATCTGGCAGCCGCTGCACAACCGGATGTACATCGCCGAACGCGGCGCCGGGGTGACCTGCAACGGCGAGCCGGTACGGCGGGCGGTGCACGATCGTGCGGTGCCGCTGGGTGCGAGCTACGTCCCGCTGCGAGGCGAGGACGCCGCGCGGGTGGAACTGCGCCGCACCTGGGGTTCCTGCGGCATCGACTACCCGAACCTGATCGCGGGCGAACTGGACTTCCTCACCTACCGCTCGATGTTCCCCTGGGATCACCTGCCCGGCGGGCTGATGGTCGCCGAGTTCGGCGGCCGGGTCACCAACGAGGACGGGGTCGACTACCACGCGGGAGTGATCGGACGCCGACTGATCGCCGTGATCGAGCCGGAGATCTGGCCTACCGTGCGCGACGCCCTGTACTCGGCTCACTGAGCCGCGGCTCGACGGGAACAGGCCGGCGTGGCACAGTGAGGTCATGACCGACAACGACGACATCAAGGCCAAGATGCGCGAAGCGCTGGAGAAGAAGCAGGCCGGCCACGAGTCGGCGGTCGGTGACGACGGCCACCACAAGGAGAAGGGCCCGCACGCCCGCGGCCCACAGGGCGGCGCCCGCGAGTTCCGCCGCAAGGCCGGCGGGTAGTCACAACGGTCCCTGAGCCTGTCGAACGATCCCTGAGCCTGTCGAAGGGTCGCTGATCGGAGACAGCTCGCTCAGACCAGCGGGATGGTGCGGCCGGGACGGATGCCGTCGGCCTCCAACTCCTCGTAGATGATCGGCAGGGCCTCGCGCACGACCTCCTCGGGGAACGGCCACTCACCGGCCGGGTAGGCCTCGGCGAGCCGGATACCGCGTTTGGCGAGGTGTTCCGCCTGCCCGTAGAGCCCGGAGATCCGGGCGCGCTGGTCGAAGGCGAACATCCGGTCGATGGTGCTGCCGTGGCCGGGGACGATCACCGTGTACTCGTCCACCAGGCCGAGGATGCCGTCCACCGCGCTGGGCCAGTCCTTGGGGTGGCAGTCCGGGCCGAAGGCGGGCGGACCGGATTGCTCGAGCAGGTCGCCGGCGAAGATCACGTTGGCGTCCGGGACGATGGCGACCACGTCACCGTCGCTGTGGCCGCGTCCGAAATGCACCAGTTCGACCCGGCGATCGCCGAGATCGACCACCCGGGCGAGCGAGAACGGGTGGGTGGGCGCGACCAGGTCGGCGACGCGGACGCCGACCTCCGCGGCGCTGACCGCCAGCCCGTCGGAGCGCAGCCAGTCGGCCAAGGTCTCGTGTCCGTAGCTCGGCATCCCTTCGAACCCGGCCAGCCCGAAGAAGTGATCCCAGTGCCAGTGCGTGACCATCACCGCCCGCACCGGCACCCCGGCCGCGAGTTCGGCCGCCGTCCGGATCTCGGCGCCGTGGGCGGGGGAGCAGCCGGTGTCGATCACCAGCGCCGAATCCCGTCCGACCACCAATCCGATGTTGACCGAGGCCGGTTCGGCGACCGCCACGAAGACGCCGTCGGCGACCTGCTCGAACGAGCTGAGGCTGGTCTGCATGATCCTCATGCTAACTGTCGCAGCGAGGTGATGGGGGTTCGGCCGCCCCACTTCTGGACAGTTTTGTACATCAATGTACAATCTGGGGATGAGTGTCATGACTGTCAGCCAGGCTCGGGCGGCGCTTCCGTCGGTGATCGATCAGGTCGAAGCCGGCGAATGGGTGACGATCACCCGGCACGGCCGGGTGGTGGCCGTCGTGGTGAGCCCCGATGCGTTGCCGGCCGGCCCGAGAGTCGACCTGCAGTGGCGGATCGATCGGGTGGGGGAGTTGCTCGAGCAGGCACGGGAGCGTCCGCTGCCCAAGGACGGGTTCACCCCCGAGCGAGCGGACGAACTGGTGGCTGCGATCCGGGCGGATCGGGAGAGGTGACCACCGCCTTCGACGCCGACGTGCTGATCTATGCCGCCGCGCCCGAGCATCCGCTGGGACGTCGGGTGGCGGTCTCCTTCGACGTCCCACCGAAGGTGATTGTGGGCATGGGCTCGGCGCTACTGCTCCCGGAGGTCTTGGCCAAGCCCATGCGGCAAGACCCGGAATCGTCCGAGGTGGCCGCGCTGGCCGGGCTGCTTGGCCGACTGGAGTTGCGCCCGGTCGACACCGCCACCAGCCGCCTCGCTCTGGACCTCGCGGTCAAGTACGGGCTGCGGGCCGCGGATGCCGTCCATCTCGCGACAGCCGTGCTGGCGCGTGCCGACCGGTTCCTCACCAACAACCGCCGTGATTTCCCCCGGACGATTTCCGAGATCGACATCGTCTACCCCGAGGATCTGCCCGACCCGGGCGAGCCGCGGAGTGCGGCGGATTCGCCGGACGGATAGACTGGCACTCAACCCTTGAGAGTGCCAGGCAGCGTGAGGAGGGCGGCCCATGCTCGATGACCGGAAGCTTGCGATCCTGCGGGCGATCGTCACCGACTACGTCTCCATGCGTGAGCCGGTCGGTTCGCGTGCCCTGGTTGAGCGCTACCAACTGGACGTCTCGCCGGCCACCGTCCGCAACGACATGGCGGTGCTGGAGGAGGAGGGGTACATCACCCAGCCGCACACCAGCGCCGGGAGAATCCCCACTGACAAGGGCTATCGGCTCTTCGTCGACCGGCTCGGCGCGGTCAAGCCGCTGTCGATGGCCGAACGGCGCGCCATCGAGACCTTCATGGCCGGCGCCCTCGACCTGGATGACGTGGTGCGGCGCACCGTCCGGCTGCTCGCGCAGATCACCCAGCAGGTGGCGATCGTGCAGTACCCGGTGGATCTGGGCTCCTCGATCCGGCACGTCGAACTGGTGATTCTCGGCGGCGACCGCGGGCTGGTGATCGTGGTCACCTCGGCCGGACGGGTGGAGCAGCGCGCCATCGACACCGGCGGCGCCGGCGAGGAGACCATCGCCGAACTCCGCGGACGCCTGAACGCCGCCCTGGTCGGCCTCTCCTCCGAACGGGCCGCCGCCCGGGCGGGCAGCGTGCTGGACGAACTGCCGCCCGACCTGCGTCCGCTCGGCACCGTGGTGGTCGCGGCCGTCCTCGACGTGATCGGCACCCGCGACTCCGGCAGGGTGATCGTCGGCGGGGTGCCCAACCTCACCCGGTTCGCCGACCAGTTCGAGACCACCGTCAAGCCCGTGCTGGAGGCGCTGGAGGAGCAGGTCATCCTGTTGCGCCTGCTCGGCGAGGCGGCCGGCGAAAGTGACGTGACCGTCCGGATCGGGCACGAGAACCCCTACGAATCGCTGCAGTCGACCTCGGTGGTCGCCAGCGGCTACGGAACCGCGCCGGACGCCTGGGCTACCTTGGGTATCGTCGGTCCGACGCGGATGGACTATCCCTCGACGATGGCCGCGGTTCGCGCGGTCGCCCGCTATGTCGGGCGCTTCCTGGCTGAAGGATGATGAGTGAGCACTGACTACTACGAAGTGCTGGGCGTTACCCGTGACGCCAGCGCCGAACAGATCAAGAAGGCCTACCGCCGGCTGGCCATGAAGTACCACCCCGACGTGGCCGACACCCCCGACGCCGCCGACAAGTTCAAGCAGATCGGTGAGGCCTACGAGGTGCTGCACGATCCGCACAAGCGCTCGGTCTACGACCGCGGCGGTGACCCGCTGGGCAACTCCGGTGCGGGCGGCTTCGGCGGCTTCGGCGGCGGGGCCTTCGACTTCACCAACCTGGTGGACGCCATGTTCGGCGCCCAGGCGACCAGCCGCGGCCCGCGTTCCCGCACCCGCCGCGGCCAGGACGCCCTGGTGCGGCTCAACCTCACGTTGACCGAGGCCGCCTTCGGCGTGACGAAGCCGCTGCGGGTCGACACCGCCGTGGTCTGCCCCAAGTGCAACGGCGGCGGCGCGAACCCGGGCAGCTCTCCGGTCACCTGCACCACCTGCCACGGCCAGGGCGAGGTCACCCAGATCCAGCGCTCCTTCCTGGGCGACATCCGCACCTCGCAGACCTGCCCGGCCTGCCGCGGCTACGGCACCGTCGTCCCCGACCCGTGCGGGGAGTGCTCGGGCGAGGGCCGGGTTCGTTCCAGCCGGACGATCAACGTCAAGATCCCGGCCGGGGTGAACACCGGCAACCGGATCCACCTCGACTCCCAGGGCGAGGTCGGCCCCGGCGGCGGCCCGGCCGGCGACCTGTACGTCGAGCTCACCGTCTCGGGTCACGACGTCTTCCGCCGCAACGGCGACGACCTGGAGGTCGTGGTGAAGGTGCCGATGACCGCCGCCGCGCTGGGCACCGAGGTCGAGATCGCCACCCTGGAGGCCGAGCGCGACGATCTGCCGGCCGAGGAGGGCGTCGTCTCGGTGTCCATCCCGGCGGGCACCCAGTCGGGCACCCGGATCGCGGTTCCCGGGCGGGGCGTGCCGAAGCTGCGCGGTGGCGGACGCGGCGAGCTGGGCGTCACCCTGCTCGTCCAGACCCCGATGAAGCTGGACGACGAGCAGCGCGAGCTGCTGCGGCGCTTCGCCGACCTGCGCGACGAAGCTCGTCCTGAGGTTGCGGCCGCCAAACACAAGGGTGGGGTTCTAGGCTGGCTGAAGGAGGCCTTCTCATGACCGAACCGCTCTTCCTCGCCTACCTCGACTCCCCCCAGGTGGGCGGCCAGGTGACCCTCACCGGGGACGAGGGGCATCACGCCGCCCAGGTCCGCCGGATCCGCAAGGGCGAGGTGATCTGGATCAGCGACGGCGCCGGCACGGCCGTCCGCGGTCCGGTGACCGACCTCGCCAAGCAGCACCTGACCATCGAGGTGGCCGAGGTGGTGCACACCCCCGCCGGTCCGGTGCGCTACGTCGCGGTGCAGGCCCTGCCCAAGGGCGACCGCGCGCAACTGGCCGTCGAGATGCTCACCGAACTCGGCGTGGACGAGATCGTCCCCTGGCAGTCCGAACGGTCGGTCGTGAGGTGGGGCCCGGATCGGGTCGAGCGCGGCCTCACCAAGTGGCGCGCGGTGGCCCGCGAGGCCGCCAAGCAGTCGCGCCGGTTCCGCGTCCCGATCGTGAGCGCTCCGCTGACCACCGCCGAG
Organism: Propionicimonas sp.; assembly: GCA_027492575.1. Lineage (GTDB taxonomy): Bacteria > Actinomycetota > Actinomycetes > Propionibacteriales > Propionibacteriaceae > Propionicimonas. Next base: position 34,182 of record JAPUEM010000143.1, on the reverse strand, counting down.
TTGGCGCTGCGGATCGCCCAGACCGCGCTGACCGCTGTCCTGCATGAGACCGCGACCGACCCGATCGCCGAAGTCGACGTTCCCGGTTCGGGCGAGATCATGTTCATCGTCGGCCCGGAGGGCGGGCTCACCGAGAACGAGGTCGCCACCTTCGAAGCCGCCGGCGGCAAGGTCGTCCTGATCGCCGACACCGTCCTGCGCACCTCCACCGCGGGAGTCGTCGCGCTCGCCCAACTGCAGGCCCTCAGCGCCCGTGACGCCAGCTGAGCCTCGCCTCGATCGGGAGAGATCCCGGGTCGGAGCCCGGGATGACGGTGGTGGGGACTCTGCCGACCAACCTGACCACGTCATCCCAGGCTTAACCCGGGATCTCTCCCAGACCCCCTTCGGCTTCACCTCCGCCGCAGTCCTGCCCGACGGACGCGGCCGCACCGGCGTCATCCACACCCCGCACGGCGAGATCAGGACCCCCGCCTTCATCGCCGTCGGCACCAAGGCCACCGTCAAGGCGGTGCTGCCGGAGGCCGTGGCCGCGGTGGGCGCCCAGGCGGTGCTGGCCAACGCCTACCACCTCTACCTGCAGCCGGGCTCCGACATCGTGGACGCGGCCGGCGGGCTCGGCGCCTTCATGAACTGGCCCGGCCCCACCTTCACCGATTCCGGTGGCTTCCAGGTGATGAGCCTGGGGGTGGGGTTCAAGAAGGTGCTGGCGATGGACACCGTCGGCCTGGCCAACGACGATGTGATCGCCGAGGGCAAGCAGCGGCTGGCCCACGTGGACGATGACGGCGTCACCTTCCAGTCGCACCTCAACGGCGACAAGCACCGGTTCACCCCTGAGGTGTCGATGCGCATCCAGCACGAACTGGGCGCCGACATCATGTTCGCCTTCGACGAACTGACCACCCTGATGAACACCCGCGGTTACCAGGAGAGCTCGGTGGAGCGCACCCACGCCTGGGCGGCGCGCTGTCTGGCCGAGCACGACCGGCAGACCGTCCTCCGCGCGACCAAGCCCTACCAGGCGCTCTTCGGGGTCGTGCAGGGCGCGCAGTACGAGGATCTGCGCCGCCAGGCCGCCCGCGATCTGGCAGCCCTCGACGTCGCCGGACGGCAGTTCGACGGCTTCGGCATCGGTGGCGCCCTGGAGAAGGAGAATCTCGGCACCATCGTCGGTTGGGTCACCGAGGAACTGCCCTTCGACAAGCCGCGGCACCTGCTGGGCATCTCCGAACCGGACGACTTCTTCGCCGCCATCGCCGCAGGGGCCGACACCTTCGACTGCGTGATGCCCTCCCGGGTGGCCCGCAACGGCGCCCTCTACACCCCTAGAGGGCGGTTCAACGTGGTGACCGCCGCCAACCGCCGCAACTTCGCGCCGATCGACGACGAGTGCGACTGCTACACCTGCGCCCACTACACCCGCGCCTACCTGCACCATCTGTTCAAGGCCAAGGAGATGCTGGCCTCCACCCTGTGCACCATCCACAACGAGCGCTTCACCGTCCGACTGGTCGACGACATCCGCGCCAGCATTGAGACCGGGTGCTTCGACGCCTTCCGGACGGAGTTCCTCGGAGGTTTTTACTCCGGACGCCGCTGACGCACCCGCCAATGACCCTGAGCCTGTCGAAGGATCCCTGAGCCTGCCGAAGGGTCGTTGCCGGTGGATTGGCCGGTGAGCGTTGTGGCCGCCTATGGGCGCTACGCACTCTTGCAACTCGGCCCGCAAGTCGTCCCGAGAACGTTCCGTCGCAGCCGAGGCGCCAACTAATCTGCGGACACCACTTGGGGGGAGTGCGAGCCATTCGGCGTGGCTTCTCTCTGCGTCGAAAGGAATCCCTCGCATGATTGCTCGCCCGTCGAGGCCACTCGGTAGTCCCTCTTCGTTGAGTGTGAAAGCCCGCCCCGTGCTGGCGGCGCTCCTAGCGCTGATCCTGGCAATCACCGGCGCGCTGGCCAGCACTCCCACGGTGGCGAGCGCTGATAACCCATACCGGATCTCGGGCAGCATCGAACTGCCTGCCGGCTACGAAGACTTCGACGTCAACTCGTTGAGCGTCGAGCTTGACTCCTACAACTAGGGAAACGGGCAACACGCCCGGGTGGCTGTCGCGCAGATCGCCGTCGTCGGCGGTCAGATCAACTTCGACTTCCCGGATCTCGACGGCCTGCACACGCAGCTGACCGTCTACTTCGGGGACTCCAGCAACACCTTCGGGGACGGCTTCATCTACGTTCCCACGGGTGCCCTGCACGATTGGGGTTCTTCCTCCTGGATCGAATACGGCCAGACCGGCCTGCTCATCAAGCCCTCGCTGCGCACCCCGTCCGAAGAGCCGGGTGAACCGGGCGAACCCGAAGAACCGAGCGAACCCGAAGAACCGGAGACCCCGGGCGTCCCGAACGCCGATCAGATCATCGGCGTTGTCACGCTCCCGGAGGCCTTGGGCACGCACTCGGTCAGCGACTACACCGTTTCGGTGTACCAGATGAACGGGAGCATCACCGAGTTCGTGAAGACCACCACTGTGGCCGAGGATCTGACGTTCAGTATCTCCGGTCTGGACCAGGGTGGCTGGTTCAGCGTCCATTTCGATGATGCGTCCGACGTTCTGGGCTCCGGTTGGTACAACTCGTCCAGCTCCCTCACCAACTGGTCCAGTTCGCCCTGGATCGGCGCGGGGACATCCCTAGAGCTGAGCACGAAGCTGGCGGGCTCGATCACGGGTGACGTGCTGCTTCCCGAGGATGCCACGGTGAACTCGAGCGATCTGCGGGTGGTCGCCATCGATGATCTTGACTACTTCAACGGGAGCAGCGGCCTGGAGACGACCGCCGCGGTGAACTCGGACTTGAGCTTCACCATTCCGGGTCTTGATCCGAACGGCAAGTACCGGGTGAGGCTGATTGATCAGAGCAGCACGGTCGGGCAGGGCTACTGGGTCGGCAATGACGTCGTGCTGGCTCCCAGCTTCAGCTCCAGCACCACGGTCGCCGTGGCGGCCCAGCAGCACCTGACGCTCCTGACGGCCGAGGGGGAGCCGGGGGAGCCCGGAGAGCCGACCACGACCGGTTCGGTGTCCGGTCAGGTGGTCTTCCCGAATCTGTGCCCGTACTACTCGCAGTGGTCTGGTCTGATCTTGTGGAAGGTGGTTGGCGGGGTGCCGGTTCAGGCTGGCAACCTGTCCAATATGTCGGTCGATGGGGCGATGGAGTTCAGCTTCACCGGTCTGGCGGCTGGGTCGTATCGGGCGACGGTGCACGTGGGGAATCCGGATGGGCAGGGCTCTCAGGTGCCGTGGCCTTGGGCTCCGTATGCGGCGTTCCTCGGGCAGGTGTACGGCGGTGCCTCGTTGCCGCTGCACAGCTACGAGATGACCGCCCAGCAGATTCTTGCGGGTACGGCGCTGCAGGTGACGGATGGTGCGTTGCCGGCGATCTCGATCGAGATGGCTCACAACCCGGCTGCCACGAATCCTCAGAACTGTGGTGGTCCGAGCAATGTCGCGCCGGTGATCGGGCAGGAGATGCCGTCGATCTCGGTCGAGGAGGGTCAGAGCGGCACGGTCGCGCTGTCTGCGTCCGATGCTGATGGTGATGATCTGACCTGGTCGGTCAGTGGCCCGGCGGAGCATGGCGTGGCGACTGTTCCGGGTGGGGTGGGTACGTCCAAGACGGTGACCTACACTCCGGATGCGGGATACGTGGGTACCGACTACTTCGTGGTGTCGGTGTCCGACGGCAAGGGTGGTCTGGCCAGCGTCCAGGTCGACGTGGAGATCACCGAGGGTGAGCCGCCGACTGCCACGGGTTCGGTGTCCGGTCAGGTGGTCTTCTCGAATCTGTGCCCGAACTATTCGCAGTGGTCGGGTGTGATCTTGTGGAAGGTGGTTGGCGGGCAGCCGGTTCAGGCTGGCAACTGGTCCAATATGTCGCTCAATGGTGTGACCGAATTCAGCTTCACCGGCTTGGCGGCTGGGTCGTATCGGGTGACGGTGCACGTGGGGAATCCGGATGGGCAGGGCTCTCAGGTGCCGTGGCCTTGGGCTCCGTATGCGGCGTTCCTCGGGCAGGTGTACGGCGGTGCCTCGTTGCCGTTGCACAGCTATGAGATGACCGCCCAGCAGATTCTGGCGGGTACGGCGCTGACCGTGGTCGATGGTGCGTTGCCGGCGATTTCGGTCCCGATGACCCGCAATCCGAATGCGTCCTCGCCTGCTGCGGTCTGTGGCGATCCGGAAGACGGCGACGACGAGTTGCCCGCCGGCGCGGTCTCGTCCTGGGGCAACAACTCCAACGGGCAGGTCGCCAACACCCCGGCAGGGACGGACTTCGTGCAGATCGCGGGTGGGATCGGGCACACGGTCGCGCTGAAGAGCGATGGCTCGGTGGCGGCCTGGGGTCGAGACGACTACAAGCAGGTGACCAACAAGCCGTCGGGGACGGGCTTCGTCCAGATCGACGCGGAGGGCCTTCTCGGGCTGGCTCGCAAGGCCGACGGAAGCCTCAAGGTTTGGGGCGGTATCGCCGCGGACAAGGTCGCGACCGATGCGCCGACCGGCACCGGCTTCAAGGATGCCTCGCTCGGTCACAACCACGCGGTGGCGCTGAAGGCCGACGGCTCGATCTTCTCGTGGGGTAAGAGCAACACTGCTCCGGCGATCAAGAACACGCCGACCGGCACCGGCTTCTTCGCCGTGGCCGCCGGGGCCAGCCACCACATCGCGCTGGCGGGTGGCGGCCTGAAGGTCACGCCTGCCACCGTCGAGGTGACCGGCACGGCGAAGGTGGGTTCGACCCTGACCGCGAAGGTCGGGACGTGGAAGCCGACCCCGTCCGAGTTCGTCTACCAGTGGCGTCGGGGCACGACTGACATCCCCGACGCGACCGGTGCGACCTACGTTCCGGTGGCTGCGGACGTCGACCAGGTGCTCTCGGTGCGAGTGACCGGGTCGCGGGCCGGTCACGACGATGCGGTGGCGGTCTCCAAGGCGACCAAGAAGGTGGCCAAGGGCAGCCTGACCACGGTGACCCCGAAGATCACCGGGACGGCGAAGGTGGGCTCGACGCTGACCGCTTCGGCGGATGTCTGGGGTCCGGCCCCGGTCACGCTGAGCCACCAGTGTTACCGGTCGGGCAAGACGATCACGGGGGCCACCGGCACCACCTATGTGCTGACCGGCGCGGACAAGGGCAAGACGATCACCGTGAAGGTGACCGGAGCCAAGGACGGCTACTCCAACGCGTCCACGACCTCGAAGAAGACCAAGAAGGTCGCCGCCGGGACGCTGACGGATGTCGTGGTGCCGACCGTGACGGGTCCGGGCGTGGAGCCGCTCAAGGTCGGTGACGTTCTGACGGTCTCGCAGGAGGTCTGGGGTCCGGAGCCGGTGACCATGAAGTACCAGTGGTACCGCTCGGGCAAGAAGATCAGCAAGGCGACCGGAACCGCGTACACCTTGACTGCGTCCGACGAGAAGAAGCAGATCACGGTCAAGGTGACCGGCTCCAAGACCGGTTACACCTCGGTGACCAAGACCTCGGCGAAGACGGCGAAGATCGTCAAGGCCGACCTGACCCCGGTGATCCCGACCATCACGGGTGACGCCGTGGTCGGTCAGACCCTCACCGCGGTGCCGGGCTCCTGGGGTCCGACAGGGGTGTCCTTCAGCTACCAGTGGTACCGGGGGACGACGGCGATCAAAAAGGCGACCAAGCCGACCTACAAGCTGGTCGCCGCGGATGCCGGTCAGGAGATCACGGTGAAGGTGACCGGCTCCAAGTCGGGCTACAACAAGGCCGCGACCCAGACCAGCGAGCCGACCGCCGTCGCTCCGTGACCTGCTGACGCTCCGGCTGCCGTTGACTCGGAGTTTGTGGACTGACCTCAGTACACAAACTCCGAGTCAGTCGTCACGGGATCCGCGCGCTGCGTCCGCGGGTTGCTTGACCGGGTGGTCGCGGTGGCTTAGGGTCCAGTTCAAAGGTTTGTTACCCGGACGGGGCAAGATCTGGTCGCTGCGGCGTCCAGGTCTTTTTTCTTTGTCCGGCCGGACGTGAGGAGGGCGTCGTGGCTGGTGTCGAGTGGGGGGCTTTGGGTCGGGAGATCACCGAAGCCGTAGGCGGAGCAGGCAATGTTCGGACGGTGAACCACTGCGCCACACGGCTGCGGTTCCAGTTGCGCGACAAGGCGGCTACCGACCGCGAACGGTTGCAGTCGCTGCCCGGGGTGCTGTCCGTGGTGGACGCCTCCGGCGAACTGCAGGTGGTGATCGGCAACAACGTGGCCCGCGTCTACGAGGCGCTCGGCGTCACCGGGACGGAGGCCCCGGCCGAGGAGCCGGGGGAGAAGGGGAACCTCGCCAGCCGGACGATGGAGCTCATCTCGTCCATCTTCGCGCCGGTGATCTGGCCGCTGGCCTCGACCGGTCTGTTCAAGGCGCTGCTGGTGGTGCTGACCCAGCTCGGCTGGCTCGACCCGGCGAGCACGACCGCAACGATCCTCAACGCGGCGGCGGACGCGTTCTTCTACTTCCTGCCGATCCTGCTGGCCGTCGCGGTCGCCAAGCGGTTCGGCGCGAACATGTACATCGCCATGACCATCGGCGCCGCGCTGGTCTACCCGAGCATCGTCGCGCTGGGCTCCAGCCCCGATCCGGTGACCTTCCTCGGCATCCCGGTCGTCATGATGAGCTACGCCTCGTCGGTCATCCCGATCGTGGTGGCCGTGTGGGTGCAGTCGTACCTTGAGCGCGGCCTGCAGCGGATTCTTCCGGACGTGGTGCGCAGCCTGCTGATGCCGCTGCTGACGCTGGCGATCATGGTGCCCCTGGTGCTGCTCACCATCGGTCCCGCCTCCACCTGGCTCAGCCAGGCCATCTCCGGCGGCATCACCTGGCTGTGGTCGCTGAGCCCGCTGCTGGGCGGCGCGCTGCTCGGCGGCCTCGTCCAGGCGCTGGTCATGTTCGGTCTGCACTGGGGCCTGGTCCCGGTCATGATCAACGACCTCACCACGCAGGGCTTCTCGCTGATCTTCGGCCCGCTCATGCCGGCCGGTCTGGCCCAGGCCGCGGCCGCGCTGGCGGTCATGCTGCGCAGCCGCGACAGCGAACTGAAGAAGGTGGCCGGTTCGGCCTCCCTCTCCGGCTTCCTGGCCGGCGTCACCGAGCCGGCGATCTACGGCGTCAACCTGCGGCTCAAGCGGCCGTTCGGCTTCGCCCTGGTCGGCGGCGCCGTCGGTGGCGCGATCGCGGCAGCGGGCGGTTCGGGTTCGAAGTCGTTCATCTTCCCGGGCCTGCTGGCCATGCCGGCGCTCTCCGAGGTCGGCAACTTCACCCTGCAGCTGATCGGTTCGGCGGTGGCCATCGCCCTCGCCTTCGGGCTGACCTACGTCCTGGGCGTGAAGGAGCCGAAGGTCACGGCGGCCGCCGCCGTCCAGCCGGCGCGGGCGGCCACCGCGGTCGTCACCCGCGACATCCTGGCCCCGGTCTCGGGCACGATCGTGCAACTCGCCGAGGTCGCCGACAAGGTCTTCGCCTCCGGCGCCCTGGGCCAGGGCATCGGCATCGATCCCGACAACGGGACCATCCATGCTCCGGTGACCGGAACCGTGGTCACCGCCATGAAGACCGGTCATGCCTTCGGCCTGCGCACCGACGACGGCGCCGAGGTGCTGGTGCATGTCGGCGTGGACACCGTCCAGCTGGAGGGGAAGCACTTCTCGCTCTCCCTCGAGGCCGGTGACCGGGTCGAGGCGGGCGCGGTGGTCGGCACGGTGGATCTGGCTGCGGTCAAGGAGGCCGGCTACGACACCACCGTCATCCTCACCGTCACCAACAGCGCCTCCTACGGCTCGGTCGTCCCGTCGACGGCCGCGCGGGTCGACGCGGGACAACCCGCCCTCGCTGTGGAAAGGTGAGACCCGGGGTCGTCGACAGGCGGCGGAGGTGATGCCGACGTGCGCGTGGTCAAGGTTCTGAACAACAACGTGCTGCTCGCCGCCGAGACGGACGGCCGTGCCGTGATCCTGACCGGCAAGGGCATCGCCTTCGGCGTGGAGATCGGCCAGGAAGTGCCGGTGGATCGCGCGACCCAGGTCTTCCGCCCGGAGGCGGGGGAGTCGCCGGCCGCGATGGCGTCCTTCCTGGTCGATCTGCCGCCGGAACGGCTCGCGCTGGCCGCGCGGCTGCTGGAGCGGGCCTGCATCGAGTTCGGCACGGAGTTCCGGCAGAACAACGTGATCCCGCTGGCCGACCATCTGCACTACGCCCTGGAACGGTACGGCCGCGGCGAGGCCATCGAGTACCCGCTGGCCGCCGAGGTGCCGCACCTGTTCCCGGCCGAGTATGCCTTCGGCTTGCGGGCGCTGGCGGTCACCTACGCCGAGACCGGGGTGCGGCTGCCCGACGGCGAGGCGATTCCGATCGCATTACACCTGGTGAACGCACAGTTCTCTACCCCGGACATGCGCCGCACGATGATCGTCACCGAGCTGCTCGACCAGGTCTTCGACGTGCTGGACGAGTTCTTCCCCACGGTCGACCGCCGTTCGGTCAGCGCAGCCCGGTTCATCACCCACCTGCGCTACTTCTTCGCCCGGCACGCCCTCGGCAAGGCGGTGGAGGCCGGCGCCGAACGGGTCACCCGGGCGCTGGAGGAGGAATACCCCGACGCCTACGCGGCCGCCCGGCGGGTGCGAGTGCTGCTCGAACTGCGCCTGAACGGCCCGATCAGCGACGCCGAGCAGGCCTACCTCACCGTCCACATCGCCCGGCTCCGGCTGGATCAGCAGAAGGAGGATTGATGCCGCATCCCCATCCCGGCAGCCCGACCTACTCCGCCGACGAGTTCTCCGAGATCGTGGCGCAGCGCGCTCGGACGGCCGCCCCGGCCTGGCCAGGTGCCGCCGACCGGCTCGCCGCCCTCGCCCTGGTCACCGAAGGCGTCCTCGTCTCCTGCGGACGGACGCCCGCCGACGAGCCGGCGACCACCGCCTCCGAGGCCACCGCGCCCCATCCCTACCGGTTGCGGCACTGGATCTCCGCCGGCGACGGCTACGAGGCGGTCAACGACCGCCTCGAGATCGACCTGCACGGACGCCCCAGCCCGACCCACATCGACACCCTCGGCCACTTCACGTGGCGGGGCGAGACCTTCGACGAGCGTTGCGCGCGTGAGGCCGGGACGCCGACGGAGAACGGGCTGGCCCGGCTGGCCGAGGGGATCGTCGGACGGGGCGTGCTCATCGACGTCACCGACACCCCCGGCGGGTTGCCCTACGGCGACCTGATCGGGCGGGCCGACCTCAAGGACGCCCTGCGGCGACACGGCGTCTCCCCGGGCCCGGCGGACATTCTGTTCCTCAACTTCGGACGTCCGCCGCGCGAGCGGATCGGTGAGATGGCGGGTCGCCCGCTGACCGGTCTCGACGTGGACTGCGTCGACTTCCTGACCGACTGGGCGCCCCCCTTCATCGTCAGCGAGGGCGGCGTCGACCCCCGTCCCACTCAGGTCGCGGGGGTCTCGACCCCGTTCCACATCCTGCTGCTGGCCGGTCTGGGCATCCACCTGGTCGACAACGCCCGGCTGGACGACCTGGCCGCAGCCTGCCGCGCCCGCGGCCGCTACGAGTTCGCCTGCGTCCTGGCTCCGGTCGAGATCCCCGGCGCGACCGCGTCCATGATCAACCCGCTGGCGCTCTTCTAGTCCTCGCACCCTGACGCGGCCTGGCGGTCGTCCTTTGACGTCGATGGTTTCTGGGCTTGTCGCGTGCCACTCCCGTCCGGGCGTGGCAGGCTAGGGGCATGACCACCGAGTTCGACGAAGCTGTCCCCGAGGAGTCGGAACAGCTCGACCAGTTGCAGGCGGACGACTCCCTCGTCGACCGCGGCGTCGCCGATGTGCTCGACGAGGGCTACGTGACCCCCGAGCGCTGGTCGCCGGCGCAGGGCTTCGGCAACACGGCCGCCGAGATGCAACAGGGCGAGACCCTCGAGCAGCGGATCGCGCAGGAAGTGCCCGAGGTGGTCCCGGACGAGACGCCATGGAACCCCGATCCCACCGAGTCCCGCGAGGTCGGACGGCTGCGCGCCGGCCGGCTGGTGGACGCCAACGGCGGCTACCCCGGTGAGGACTCCGAATCGGAGAGCGTCGGCCACGATGTCGGCATCGCCGGGGGCGCCGCCAGCGCCGAGGAGGCGGCGATGCACATCATCGACGACTACGACGACGATGACGACTGAGCCGTCGTCCGCCACCGCCCAGACCCAGCTGTACCCACCGATCGAGCCCTACGCCACCGGACGGCTCGCGGTCGGCGACGGCCACGAACTGTACTGGGAGGAATGCGGCAACCCGGCGGGCAAGCCGGCGGTCTTCGTCCACGGCGGCCCGGGCGGCGGCATCATCCCGGCCTACCGGCGCTACTTCGACCCGCAGCGCTATCGGATCGTCCTGGTCGACCAGCGCGGCTGCGGACGCTCCACCCCGCATGCCAGTGAGCCGCGCGCCGACCTCTCCACCAACACCACCTGGCACCTCGTCGACGACCTGGAGAAGCTGCGCCAGGACCGGGGAATCGACGCCTGGCAGGTCTTCGGCGGTTCCTGGGGCAGCGCGCTGGCGCTCGCCTACGCCGAGGCTCACCCCGACCGGGTGACCGAACTGGTGCTGCGCGGCATCTTCACGCTGCGTCGCAGCGAGCTCGACTGGTACTACAACGGCGGTGCGGCCAACCTCGCGCCGGTGTGGTGGCGTTCTTTCGAAGCTCCGCTGCCGGCCGGTTTCGCGGGCGACCGGATCGCCGAGTACAACCGCCTGCTCTTCGACCCCGACCCGGCTGTGCACCTGCCCGCCGGGGTCGCCTGGACGACCTGGGAGGCGGCCACCTCCAAGCTGGTCTTCTCCCAGGACCTGGTGGACGAGTTCTCCGATCCCGCCTTCGCGCTGGCTTTCGCCCGGATCGAGAACCACTACTTCGTCAACGCCGGCTGGCTTGCCGAGGGCCAGTTGATCGCCGAGGTCGACCGGATCCGCGACATCCCCGGGGTCATCGTGCAGGGGATCTACGACCTGCCCTGCCCGCAGGTCACCGCCGACGACCTGCACCGCGCCTGGCCCGAGGCCGACTACCAACTGGTACTGGCCGGGCACTCCGCCTCCGAACCGGCGATCGTCGCCGAGCTGGTGGCCGCCACCGATCGGTTCGCCGCGCAGTAGTCGGAACGGACCTGCTCAGCGTGAATACGCGGAATCCCCACTATCCACCTGGCTCGGCGGGCCCCACACTTCCTCCATGACCGTAGTTCGTCGTGCCCTGATCGCCTCAGTGTCCGCAGCCTTCCTGGTGGCGGGATGCACCCCCTCCACTCCGGGCCCGGCGCCCGCTCCCGGCGAGCAGAGCAGCCAACCGGCTCCGACCAACGGTGGCCAGGCCAGCCCGCCCGCGGACGGCGGCCCAGGCGGCGGTGGAGCCTGCCCCGCAGTGCCCCAGGCGGGTTTCGAACTGTTCAGTTCGGACGCCGTGGTCGAGGCGCCGGCCTCCGGGCAGATCTTCGGCGGCGAGGCCCACCCGGTCTCCTGGACCTTCGCCGAGCCGCAGGAGTACGACCCCGACATCGACCTCTACTTCGTCAACGAAGCCGGTGATGCGATCGCGATGGGCGGCGTCTTCCTTGAGGATCTGGGCGGCAACCAGTGGGGCTCCAGCAAGGACATCTTCTGGTCGGACGCCGCCGACCGTCCCGGCTTCGCGATCCTCGGCGTCTCCAAGAGCCCCACCGACCACGAGATCGCCGGCGTGTACTGCCTGACCTTCAAGGTCGCCGAGTGAGCGCTGCGGCTCCCGCCACCCCGGAAGGCCGGACCGGCTTGCTGGGTTCACCGGTGATGGCGATCATCGCCTGCGGGATGGCGCTGGTCATGATCACGCTGGCCGCGGTGATCTACCTGACCGGACGGCCCGCCGACCGGACGGCGCCCGCGCCGGCCGTGCTGGGCGAGCGCGCGCCGAGCGCCTTCACCCTCGACCTGCAGGCCGCCTCCTCGCCGATGGTGACCCGCGGCCAGGCCGTCACCCTGATGCTGACCGGCCCGGCCGACACCGAACTCGACCGCGTCGAGGTATGGCAGGATTCCCGGCTGGTCTACGAACTCGACGACCCCGGGTCGGTCGCGGGTCCGGCTTCCGGTCAGGTGCGGTTCGCCGTGGACCTGGTGCCGATGACCGCCGGCGGCCACCTGGCGCTCGCCCGCGCCTACGACACCGAGGGACGCCTCGCGCAGACCGCGCCGCTGGCGATCCCCACCCTGGACCTGGCCGAGGATCTCGGCGACTTCGTGGCGAAGAACGCCGTCGGCGAGGGGATCTGGCCGGGCTTCCGGCTCTCGTCGGCGCCCGGGGAGAGCCTGGCCAGCATTGGCGACCGGCTGGGCGTCGACCCGTCCTCCCTGGTCTCCGCGGACGGGACGACGATGCCGAACGCCCCGCTGGCGTTCGGGACACTGGTCACCGGCGTCATCCCGCCGGTGGACCAGCTGACGTTCCCGCCGCAGCTGACCGACGACGATCTCAGCTATCTCGACGTCGTGGTGGACGGCTGCGATGTCGTGGTCACCTCCGAACTGACGACCGGGCTGCGGATCTACGGCGGCCCCGGCCTGGTCGCCCTGGGCGATCTGCCGGCCGGCGGGGAACTGCGCATCGGCACCCTCCCGGTCGGGCCGACCATGCTCGTCGGCTACCCGGCCGGCACCGACGACCCGGACGCGAAGCCGTCCTTCCCGGTCACGGTCACCATCCCCGACGAATGTGCCCGCGACGGCTGGACGGGGGAGGCCTACATCACCGGCGGGCTGATGCTCACCGACTTCTCGATCCCGCAGCCCTACGCCTACATCGCGGTCGACAAGGGCAGCTGGCAGCGGGTGCCCGTGCAGGAGGGCACCTACCTCAACGGCTCGTCCACCGCCCTGACCGACCTGCGTCCCTACCTCGACCTCACCGCCTACGACCAGATCGACCTCGAAGTGTGGAGCGGCGCCCGCGGCGAGGGGGTGGTGGCGTCCGGTCATTTCTGCCGCGCCGACGCGACCCACCAGAGCTCGCAGGGCAGTTCCGCCAGCGCGGGGGAGTGCGCTCCGGTCGGGCCCGTCGTGCCCGGCGCACCAGGCGGCGCCACGTCGCTCACGCTGACGATCGACGCCGGCGTGGCACCGGGCAGCGGCCCCACCACCACGACCGTTCCGTTCTCGAAGTCGATCTCCTTGAGCACGCCGCCGCCGGGCATCGCCTTCTACGCCCAGCAACGGGAATCGGTGAACGTCCGGTTCGCCACCAATGCGGTCGAGGCCGGGGCCCCGGGCGATGTCTACTACCAGTTCTCCTACCTGCCGCTGACGGCCGGCTCGTCCGGGATGAACCTGCCGGGGATCTTCCACACCGAACGGGCCGCTGCCGACGGTTCGGCGGTGCTCGACCCGTGGGACTGGCATTCCGCGAAAGTGACCCCGGAGAGCCTGGACGAGGTCGACAGGCTCTCGCTCACCGACGAGGTGGCCTGGGGGATAGCCCGGCAACGGCTGCAGGAGGGACGCAGCCTGATCGACACCGTCTACGTCCGCGCGGTCACCATGACCACGACCCCGACCGGCGCCCTGGTGCCCGCGGGCGCGGCCTCGGCCAGCGCTGTGATCGAGATGCCTTCGCTGTTCACCGGCGAGCACCCGACGATCGCGAACCCGCTGCTCAGCCTCACCCCCGGACGGGTGCTGAAGGCCGACTACGCGCCGGCCACCGACCGGTTCAGCAACGAGGCCACCCACTCCAGGGCGATCTGTCACCAGGTGGTCCGCTACCCGAAACCCAACATCTACCAGCGGTACCCGGGTTCGTGGAGCTACCGCGGCCCGGACGGGAAGACCTACGCCGCCGTCCCGCTGGGAGCCGACCCTGCGAAGTATCCGCGCATCCCCGACTCGGGGATGTCCGATCTGACCATGGCCAAGCAGGCCTGGCCTTCCGCCGATGTCGTCTACTGCCAGGATTGGGACGCCGCCAACAAACGGGAGTACGCCGCGAACAAGGCCGCCCGCGCCGTCGCGGAATGCGGCGTCGGCTGCGTCATCTCGATGATCGCCTTCGGCGCGATGCAGGGCTTCCTGCTGGGCGGCCCCTACGGTGCGCTGGTCGGGGCGTTCAGCGGCCTCGCGATCGGTGTGGCCTCCGCTCTCGACCCCAACTTCTACGCCCTGGTCAGGCAGGCCTGGGACGCGATAGCGAGCGTCTACAACGCGGTCTTCGTCCAGGTGTGGAAGGTGGTGGACGCGCTCAACCCGCTCTGCCAGGCCATGGTCGCTTCCGAGAAGGCCAAATCGGTCTGCGACGCGGGCTTCCACGCGGTGGGTGCAGCCGTCCTCTACTACTACACCGGGGTGCCGCCGAGCCTGCCGAACTCGGAGGAATCGCTCGCCGCCGCCGAGGGCAACCTCAGCGCGCTCATCCAGCTGGCCCTGGACCAGTTGCTGCGGAACATCGGTCTGAGCTGCGACACCTTCACCCTCGACGGGGCCGGCATGGCGATCCTCGACAAGGCCGCGGCCAGCCAGGGCGGGGACAGCTCCGATCTGGACATCGCGAAGAACTCCGAAGGCAACCTCTCCGGCTGCGCGGCGATCGCCAACGTCTTCACCAAGGCCGTGATGTCGATGGACGCCCAGCGGCAGGAGCAGTTGATGGCGGCGATCACCGGCGAGCCCTCGGTGCCCGGCATGCTGCTGGCGCCGATCGGGAACTCCCAGCCCATGCTGGGCATCACGGCGCCGCGCACCGACCCTGGGGCGATGAAGAGTTCGCTCTCCTGCCCGTTCGTGGCGAACGCCGAGATCACCGAGGACGGCCAGACCCGGCGGTTGCTGCCGCTGGAGGGGGTGCTGCGCGCGAAGCCTCCGCAGCGTTCGCTGACCGGCAAACTCAGCGCGCAGCCGTGGGTGACCGAACTGGTGATCCCGACCAGCCATGCGCCCCACTCCGCGACCAACGGCGTGACCTGGTGGCTCGAGCCGGCCTCGTCCAACGTCCGCGAGGTGGTGCCCGCCGCGGCCGGCGCCCCGTACCTGCACATCGCGGTGGATTCGCCCTGCTTCGAGACGACCTACCTCCTGGACGCCCCGCAGTACGGCGCGGACGAGAAGGCGCAGGCGGGGTTCTTCCTGGACGACCGCCCGATCCGGACCTACTGGTGAGAGGCGGACGATGCAGTTCACGACCATCGCGACGATAGCCGGCTCCGTGCTCGCCGGAGCGGGCCTGGCCGCCTCGGCGGCCCTGGTCTTCCTGCCGCGGGCCGATCCGGGCGCGCAGGTGTGGTTCGACTACCCCGTCGCGGCCCGCCAGGTGTTCACCGGCGACCTCACCGTCACCAGTCACACCGACATCGCCGACGTCACCGCCATCTCGCTGCGGTTCACCCGCGACGGCCGGCAGGTGGCGGTGCTGACCGACACCGAACTGGAGACCAGCGGCCAGGGCAAGGGAGCGTCGCTGCTGCGCTGGGCGTCGGTGCCCTGGAACCCTCCGATCGGCGAGTACGAGGTGGAGGCCAGCATCTACAAGGGCAGCGTGGTGGTCGCGACCCGGAAGTCGACCCTGTCGGTGATCGGGCCGTTCCCGCAGCCCCAGCCGCCGCTGCAGCCCGGCAAGCCGACCCCGCCGACAGCCGAGCCGACGCCCACCCCGACGACTTCTGAGCCCGATGAAGGGTCGCCGACCCCCGACCCCAGCCCGACACCGAGCAAGACGGCCACCCCCAAACCGACGAAGACCGCGAAACCGACGCCAACGCCGTCACCCACCAAGACGTCGACGAAGCCGACCCCGAAACCCACACCGACCAAGACCACCATCAAGCCCACGCCGACTCCGACGAAGACGACGCCTACCCCGACCCCGACCAAGACGACAGCCACGCCCACGCCCGAGCCGCCGCCCCCGCCGCTGGGCGGCAAGGTCACCCGCAAACAGCTCGACGACTACGGCTGGAAGAACACCTTCACCGTCACCGGCCTGCGCCCCGGCGACGCCGCGGTCTACGTCGAGGTGAACCTGCACAACACCGAGAAGACCCCGTACTACAACGGCTGGCAGTCCTACCCGTGCGGCTCGATGAAGCTGGAATCCGGCTCCGGAGCGTCCGCCACCTACTCCTGCACAGCGACCTTCACCATCGAACCGCCCGGCGACTGGTACAGCGGCAACGGCGAGTTCAAGTTCTGGTTCGAGATGCCCGCCTCGGTCTACCGCTCCAAGGTGGTCACCTCGTCCAAGACCGTCTACGGCACCGGCGGCAACTGGACCGTCGCCCGCAAGCAGAAGTCCTGACCGCCGCCACCTGGCACGGGGCCTGCCCAGCCGGGCCTTGCGTATCGGGAAATAGGCAGACTAAATTGCGTATATGGAAATCACGACCGGAGACCTCCTGCGGCAAGCGAGGCTGCGGCGGGGCCTCACTGCGCGTGAACTGACGATCCTGTCCGGCGTGCCTCAATCGACGGTGTCACGCATCGAGGCCGGAAAGATGAGCCCCAGCTACGACATCATGCGGAAGCTGCTGGCGGCGCTGAGCTTCGAGGCGTCGGATTCGCTTCGCCCGGCGGTCACGGACGGCCAGCTCGTCCGCTTCATGGATGAGTACGCGGACGGCGCTATCCCGGCTCGGGCAGTGCCCGATCGGCTGCGGATCGCTGCGCAGACTGCGCCGGTGATGGGCCGCGCCGGAGTGCGGCGGGCTTCCGCGAGCCTGGCCGAGGTGGTCGGCTGGGCCGCTGCTCAGCGGGTGTCGTACGCGGTGTCGGGGCTCGAGGCGTGTTCCGACGAGACCTCCTTCGAGCCGATCGTCTACCTCGCACCGACTGCCGCGCTGCCGTTCGACCCGCCTCAGCCCGGACGGCGTGGCTCGATCCTGCTGCCGCTGGCCGACCGGCATCTCCGCTTCGTCGGTGACGCCGGTGGTGTGCCGGTCATGCCCTTCGCCTGGGCGCTGATGGACGCGATCGCCAGCCCGGGCAGACAGTCGGACGTGGCTCTCGATCTCCTGGATCAGTACGCCGCGGCGAGCCGGACGGCGAGCGCCGCGTGAACGAACCGCAACCCGTCAGCCCTGTTGCCTTCGGTGATTGGGCGTCGCACCGAGCGGCCGAACACCTCGGCCTGGCCTCGAAGCTGCCCGAGCCGACCGTGCGCTCCCGGCGACTGCTGGTCGAAGTGGTGCGCGCCCTGGGCCCGTTCCGCGACTCTTTGGTCGTCGTGGGAGCTCACGCCGTCATGCACCACGCCGAGAAGCTCGGATTCCAGCCGGATTCCACTGCGGACGCCGACGCCGCCCTCAACCCCTTGCTGGTTGCTGACAGCCCCAGCATCCTGCACGTCATGCGCGAGGCCGGGCTTGAACCGGCCAGTCCTGAACGCCCAGGCATCTACGGCTATGCAGGCGAGTCGCAGATCCCGCAGCGGCAGCGGACGACCATCGACCTGATCGTGCCGGAGTCCTACGCCGGAGCGGGACGACGAGCCGCGCGGGTGTCGGGGCAGAAGAACGCGCTCACTCGCGCTCTGGGCATCGAGCTGTCTCTCTGGGATCGCGATTCCACCACCATCTCCACGCTGCCCGATGATCAAGCACCCTTGTCGGCCCCAGTGGCCGTCGCCGGTGCCGGCGCATTGCTGGTCGCGAAGGCCCACAAGATCGGCGACCGGCTGGCGGAGTTGGAGAGCAAGCCACACCGGCTGCGTCCGAAGGACTCCAAGGACATCGGCCTGCTGATGCTCGCCTCCGACCCGAAGAAAGTGGCCGACCGGCTGGGCCGCGCTGTCGGCGACCACCCCGAGACGCTCGACATCTGCCGGACCGGCATGCGCTTCATCATCGGCCACTACCGATCAGACGCCAGGGATGGCCTCGTCCGTTCTCACCTGATCGAGTCCCTGGATGATGTCCCATCGATCTCCGACGCCATCGACACCTGGATGGACGCCTTCCAGGCTCAGGCGTCCTGGCTGCGCGACTGACCTACGGCAACCAGTCGTGCGTTCAGGCGCGGATGGCCAGCCGATCGCATTGTGGACGGTCGGCCGCCGTCTCCGGAGCTTCGAAATGCTCAACGCTGATGAGGTGCACGCGCAGATCCGCACCGAAACTCGCCGCGATGCGCCAGTGAGGCGCACGCGCCGCATCCACCCGAGGTGGCCTCGGAGCGGGGCGACCACGAGCCTCTGTTACACGACTCTTCGCCACTAGCCCGACAGGCGCGGGGGTCTACTCAGGTTCAGCCCTGCCCTTTCGCTCCAACTCGTTTGCAGCGAGCCCGGCCGCGAGTGGGATAGCGATGAGAAGGTAACGCGTCAGCACGGGAACGCCCAACTCGTCCATCCGCCAGAATGAAGCAAGAGCCCAGATGACGATCCCCAACGTTACCCAGCGGGCGAACCGCGCAAGGCTCAGAAGCTCGGACTCTGCTGATGTCAACTGCTCCCCGGTCTTTCGCTTCTCGAGCGTCTTGGACAAGAACCGCGGCACGGGGGCGCCGTGCAAGAGATACCCGAGGACGAACGCCGGGATCGCACCCAAGAACACCAGGATGCTCCCCGTGAACGTCCAATTAACTTCCATCAGATTCCCGTTACTTTTCGTACAAGTGTGACACAATTCTCCACCCCAAGAATGGTCGCTATCAAGGTTCCGACGCCCTTTATTAGGTCACGGATCGCCTTCTCTTGCTTTGCGAGCGCAATCCGCTCTGCCGATGTAAGGCGCTTGTACTTCGCAGGATCCTTCTGGCGGAGGAATCCGATTATCTTGTTGAGTACCTTGTCGACCTTGCCTCCCAAGGTCTTCCAGGCTGCCGCGAGTTTGGATGACGCCTTGATGATCTTCTCAGTTTTGGCGAATGCCTTGAGGAGTTTCGCGGATCCAACGGCGAACAGGGCGATATCCCAGGCGCACCCGGCGATATACTGAACCCACTCGACTGGAGTGATTGCTGGATCGGCGACGACAGGGAAGGCCGAGTCGGGGCCTATTTCGATTGCTTGCACTATGCCGATTTCAGAGATTTCGTAATGTGTGGCAACGGGCTCTCCGTTAGCATCAATTGCCCAAGGTGCTTCGATGGTGGCAATGTGCTCCGACTGAGTGACTGTTTGCACTTCGACCGGATGAATGGCTTCGAGTGCAGCCTGCTGCTCGTCAGTGAGAGGGCTGTCCACCTCGTTGGATCCCAGGACGGCTTCAAGCTCGTGCTGGATTCGATCAAGCTCACCTGGCTTCGGAACTTCAACCTCAACTTCGACCGTAACGAGAATCGATCCATCTGCTTGCATGTCGAGTTCAGCGTCCTCGGGTAGCTCGAGGGGAAATTCGATTGCATTGGGTGCGGTCTCGTCGCCGAGGATCGCGACCATCTGGACACCGTCCTCGACCACGCGGGTGATTACGTCGGTCGCAGGCGCTACCTCTGTTTGGACCAGTGCACCATTGACAATCTCGACCGATGACGGATCGCCGGCAACGCTGATGCTGGTGAAGGTGCCACCGGAGTCATTGGTCAGTGCAGCGACGCCATCGGCGTCGATGAGCACTGCTCCGTGCTCGGTGTCCGCCTTTGCCAAGTCGGAACCTTTGGCCGGTTCGAGATCGATGGCGGCCTGAGGTGCAGCTGCTTCAGCCAGTTCGACGGCAGCTTCAGTATCACCGGTCTGGAATGTTGCGGCGATTTGGGCGACGGTCGTTGGGTCGGGGTCGGGCTCCTCGACGGTAGTGGGAGTGGTCGCGGGTTTCGCGATGTCGGCGCTGACAGGATCGGCGGTTGCGCGGACCTGGGCGAAGCTCAGGAGAAGTGCGCTCGCCAAGGTGACAGCAAGTGCGCGGAGAAAAGAGATTGGCATTCTATGGTCGATCCACTTGGGGGTGTGGGGTTGGAGGGTGCGCCGGGGCTCAAAGCTAAGATTGACCGCTGGTTCAGGTGCTGTCAAGTTGATTGGTTGGGAGGTAGGCCATCTGGGTACACCAGGGGAGCCGCTGGCCGCCACCCTCAGGGTTGCCGTCTGCTGCATGGTCCTTCTGCTCTCACGGTCATCATTGGCCTGCCGGCGTCGCGACCCGGGTAGACTGAGCGTTCTCATTGCTCAGGAGGAACGCTGAACCAGCCGCAATCAGTCGCCACGGCCGAACGTCGGGTTGCCGTACCCGCGTCCATCAACATGGTGTCGGTGCTCGGGCCGCGCGACGAGTTCCTGAAGATTCTGGAGACCGCGCTCGACGCCGACGTGCATGTGCGCGGCAACGAGATCACCCTGGCGGGCGACCCGGCCGCGGTCACCGCGGGGGCCGACGTGCTCACCGAGTTGATCACCATCGTCCGCACCGGCCAGGGGCTGACCGCCGACGCGGTCGAGCGGGTGGTCGGCATGGTCAACCACGACGTCCCGGCCGCCGAGGTGCTCACCGCGAACATCCTCTCCAGCCGCGGGAAGACAATCCGTCCCAAGACCCTCAACCAGAAGCGCTACGTGGACGCGATCGACGCCCACACGGTGGTCTTCGGCATCGGACCGGCAGGCACCGGCAAGACCTACCTGGCCGTCGCCAAGGCCGTCCAGGCGCTGCAGGACAAGCAGGTCAACCGGATCATCCTCACCCGCCCCGCGATCGAGGCCGGCGAGCGGCTGGGCTTCCTGCCCGGCACCCTGAACGACAAGATCGACCCCTACGTCCGTCCCCTCTACGACGCCCTGCACGACATGCTCGACCCGGAGAGCATTCCGAAGCTCCTGACCGCCGGAACGATCGAGGTTGCGCCGCTCGGGTACATGCGGGGCCGGACCTTGAACGACGCGTACATCATCCTGGACGAGGCGCAGAACACCTCGATGGAGCAGATGAAGATGTTCCTGACCCGGCTCGGGTTCAACTCCAAGATGGTGGTGACCGGGGACGTCACCCAGGTCGATCTGCCGACCGGGACGCGCAGCGGGCTGCGGGCGGTCACCGAGATCCTGGACGGGGTGCAGGACGTCGCTTTCTGCACGCTGACCAGCCACGATGTCGTCCGGCACAAGCTGGTGGGCCGGATCGTCGCCGCCTACGACCGCTACGAGGCGACCATTCAGCAGAAGCCGGCCCCGAGGAAGAAGCGATGATCGACCTGAACAACGAGTCCGGGGTCGAGGTCGACACCGAGCGGTTGGCCGGGCTGGCCCGGTTCGCCCTCGATCTGCTGCGGATCCACCCGCAGGCCGAGTTGTCGATCCTGCTGGTCGACCCTGACACCATGAGCGCTTACCACGAGAAGTACATGGACGAGCCCGGCCCCACCGACGTCCTCAGCTTCCCGATGGACGAACTGCGCGCCCCCGAGGCGGACGAGGAGCCGCCGCTGGGGCTGCTCGGCGACATCGTGCTCTGCCCGGAGGTGACCGCGGCGCAGGCCGCGGAGAGCAACCGCACCCCCGACGAGGAGGCCGACTATTTGCTGATCCACGGCCTGCTGCACCTGCTCGGCCACGATCACGCCGAGCCGGGGGAGAAGAAGGTCATGTTCGACCTGAACGACAAGATCATCGCCGCCTGGACGGCGCACCGGGCGGCATGAGCCGGCGATGACTCAGACCGACTGGATCGTGGTGATCGTCGCGATCGTCTGCGTCGCACTGGCCTCGCTGCTGGTCGCCGCCGAGGTCGCCTTCGCCTCGGTCTCCAAGAGCCGGGCCGAAGCCCTGGCCGCCGACGGCAGCCGCGCCGGCAAGCGGCTGCAGCAGATGGTGGCCGACCGGGCGCCCTTCCTGAACACCCTGCTGTTCGTCCGGCTGTTGCTGGAGATCACCGCGACCGTGCTGGTGGCGATCGTCTATGTCAGGCACTTCCCGCAGCTGTGGCAGCAGATCCTGTTCCCGGTGCTCACCATGGTGGCGGTGTCGTTCATCGTGCTGGGCGTGGCGCCGCGCACCCTGGGCCGCCAGCACGTCGACAAGGTGGCGCTGGCCGCCAGCGGGCCGGTCAACGCGATGGCCACCGTGCTGGGCCCCATCCCGCAGTTGATGATCGTCATCGGCAACGTCCTCACCCCCGGACGCGGCTTCGCCGACGGACCGTTCTCCTCCGAGGCGGAGCTGCGCGAACTGGTGGACATCGCCGAGGCCTCCGACCTGATCGAGGCCGACGAGCGCAAGATGATCCACTCCGTCTTCGACCTCGGCGACACGATCGTCAAGGAGGTCATGGTGCCGCGCACCGAGATGGTCTACATCGAACGCACAAAATCGCTACGACAAGGGGTTTCGCTGGCGCTGCGGTCGGGCTTCAGCCGCATCCCGGTGATCGACGAGGATGTGGACGACGTGGTCGGCGTCCTTTACCTGAAGGACGTCATCCGCCGGATGTACGACAACCCGAAGGCGCAGACCTCCGAGCACGTCGAGTCGCTGATGCGTCCGCCGACCTTCTGTCCCGACTCCAAGCCGGTGGACGAGCTGCTGCGCGAGATGCAGCTCCACCGCAGCCATGTGGTGATCGTCATCGACGAGTTCGGCGGCACTGCAGGCCTGGCCACCATCGAGGACGTGCTGGAGGAGATCGTCGGCGAGATCGTGGACGAGTACGACCAGGAGGTGCCGCCGGTCACCGAACTGGGTGAGCAGCGGTTCCGGGTCTCGGCCCGGCTGCCGATCGACGACTTGGGCGAGCTGTTCGGCCTGAAGCTGGACGACGAGGAGGTCGACACCGTCCTGGGCCTGATGGCCAAGGAGCTCAACAAGGTGCCGATCCCCGGCTCGGTTGTGCAGTGGGAGGGCATCGAGTTGGTCGCCGAACGGGGTGCCGGACGCCGCCACCAGATCGCCACCATCCGCGCCTCCCTGGTGGAGGACGACACTGACGCCGCAGCCGAGGCCGCCGCCAAACTCACCGAGGAATCCGCCCGGAGGGCATCATGACCGACGACGCTGCCATCCGCTCCGGCTTCGCCTGCTTCGTGGGCCGCCCCAACGCGGGCAAGTCCACCCTGCTGAACGCCCTCGTAGGCACCAAGGTGGCGATCGCCTCCTCGAAGCCGCAGACTACCCGGCACGTGATCCGCGGCATCGTGAACCGTCCGGATGCCCAGCTGATCCTGGTCGACACCCCGGGCCTGCACCGGCCGCGCACCCTGCTGGGGGAGCGGCTGAACGACCTGGTGTACGGCACCTGGTCGGAGGTGGACGTGATCGGCGTCTGTCTGCCTGCCAGCCAGCGGATCGGCCCGGGCGACGAGTTCCTGATCGGCGAGATCGCCAAGCTGCCCAAGCCG
The DNA here is from genome assembly GCA_027492575.1 of Propionicimonas sp. Lineage (GTDB taxonomy): Bacteria > Actinomycetota > Actinomycetes > Propionibacteriales > Propionibacteriaceae > Propionicimonas. The sequence continues at coordinate 10,845 of JAPUEM010000143.1, read as the reverse complement.
CCGGCGCTGGTCGCGCTGGCCACCAAGTCGGATCTGGTGAAGCCTGCCCGCATGGTCGAGCACTTGGTGAAGATCGCCTCGCTGGAGGAGAAGCTCGGCATCCGCTGGGCGTCCGTCATCCCGGTCTCGGCGCTCACCGACGACCAGGTGGACGTGGTCGCCGACGAGTTGATCAAGCTGCTGCCGCAGGGCCCGCGTTTCTACCCGGACGGCGAGATCACCGACGAGCCCACCGAGACCCGCATCGCCGAACTCATCCGCGAGGCCGCCCTGGAGGGCGTCGAGGACGAGCTGCCGCACTCGCTGACCGTGATCATCGACGAGATGGGCGAACGCGAGGGACGCCCGGCGAACCGTCCGCTGATGGATGTCTACGCCTCGATGGTGGTCGAGCGCGACTCCCAGAAGGGGATCGTCATCGGCCACCGCGGTGAGCGGCTGCGCGAGGTCGGCACCGCCGCCCGCAAGCAGATCGCCGACCTGGTCGGCATGCCGGTCTACCTCGCCCTCAAGGTCAAGGTGGTCAAGGACTGGCAGCGCGACCCCAAGAAGCTCAACCGGCTCGGGTTCTAGGAACCCCGCGATCCTCCGTACGGGTAGACCGAAGGCCGTTCGTACGGCTAGGGTGGCTCGCACCGGACGGGGTTCCTGCTCAAGCCCGTCTCGGCGTGCACTTGGTGTATCCATAGCGTACTCGGAGTTGTCCGGCTCCGCGGGTTCGCGAGGGTCCACTTTGACTGTGAAGAGCGAAGGCGCTGTTCTCAGCGACCGAGTGAGCGCCGGTATCGAAGCGTGATTGGTCGTCGGAGTGAAGTGTGCTCAGCCCGGCCAACACAGATGAAGGGTGCGAGATGCGCAGATTTGGTCTGGCTCTTGTAGCTGGATTGGTGGTTCTGAGCGGGCAACTGTCGGCCCCCCTGGCGGGTGCTGATGACAGTTCGCCGGGGGTGCCTCTGGTGCCGCCCGAGCCATCGGTGGCGGCTGAACCTGGCGGGGATTTGATGGAAGTTGAGCCTGTGGCGACCGGGGACGCCCGTCAGGAAGGCGTGATCTATGACGACTGCGCGACGGCTCGCGCAAAGGCCACCCAACGCCAGGCGGCGTCGGCAGACTCCCTTTGTATCCAGGTGACTGCTGACTCGTTACCGTCGTCAGCGACGCAGCGGGTGGCGATAAAGGACAAGTGCCGAAGTGACGACAAGGACGGCGTGTGGCTCGCCCACGACCGAATGTACGCCTGCGCCGCTGAGCAGCGCACAGTCACTGCGTATCGCGTCATCACCGGCGAGGAGATCGGCAAGGCCAAGTTCACGATCGTTGAGGCGGCTCAGTTGAAAGGGGATTCGCTTGTGGCTCAGTCCAGTGCAGAGGTCACCCACGCATCAACGACAGGGTCTATCAAAGTAACTGGAGTAAAGCTCGAGATGGTTCCCTGCTCGCAGTGCAGCGCGTCAACTGGTGCGACCTCCAAGTCTGGAAGCAAGTACACGGCTTCGGGCAGTGTCACGCGAAATGGGATCCTCACAAACGTCGCAGTCAAGGCCGGTCTTGGATGGAAACTAACGGTTACGGTAGAGGCCACGATCATCGGGATCGTTGTCAACCCTCAGGTGGACATAAAGCTGCCGGGCATGAGCTACGACTGCGATTCGCTGATCTATCTCGTCTCCACAGGCTGCGCGCTCGGCAACATTCCGGGGACGGTCAAGTTCTCTACCAGCAAGATGCCGAAGATCGTGGCCCACATCAAGAACGCTCAAGCCTCAGGGCTACCAGGAAAGGTCGGCACCAGCAGCGTCCTGACCCGCGCAACGACGACGGTAGCTGACCAGAACCGGGCAGTGGCCTGCCCGCGCTCTCTCAAACCCACCTCCACGCCCCCTGCCTCGTGGGACGGCGGCTCCTGCGACGAGTACCCGCTGGCGTCGAGCAACCAGGGCGCCGCCGCGAACACGAGGGTCGCTCGAAGCTTTTCGGGGTGCTACATGGCAGATCCGAAGAGGACGGGGAGTAGCGGGTTCAGCCGTTGCTTTGTTCCGGTCGGTGAGCAGTACACGCAAGGCGGCACGGTCTCCGCCGCTTTCAAGACCCAAAGAATCCAGTACGGCCACAAGTTCCGTGTCGGTTTCGTGGCCTAGATTGAAGTGGTGGGCCCTATGCTCTCGCTTGCGGACATTCCGTACACTTGTCCTCCGCTGATTCGGACTGACTTCGGAGACGATACAGGCTGGCGATCCCTCGTTGGACAACTACTTGGGGACCAGTCCTTGGTGCCGGAAGGGTTCGAGTCGGAGGACCTGGAGGTGGTCACCGTCATCGAGGATCCCCAGTGCGATGACTGGTCACCCTTGGATGTTCTCGTGGCCCGCGACCGTGGGGCACCGGGTCCGGACACTTGGTCGTTCTGCTTCGTCGCCGACAAGGACGCACTTGGTGCTCCTGGGTTCCCAGTGCTCGCTGTTCCTGTCGATCCGCAGCTGCAGTCGTTCCGCGTGCAGGTCCGGCATCTCAATGAGGTGGTAGCTCCACTCGCGGTCAGGGCAACGGGCTGGGAACAGTACACCGACAGGCTGGACCACAACGGGGTCTATCGATCAACATTCGACAACTCTGGGCACTGAGATGCGTTTGGTGGCGATTTCAGCCCTCTATCGAGACCTCTGAGGGAGAGGCAAGTCGACTCTGCTGAACGCGCTGGTCGGCACCAAGGTGGCGATCGCCTCCTCGAAGCCGCAGACTACCCGGCACGTGATCCGCGGCATCGTGAACCGTCCGGATGCCCAGCTGATCCTGGTCGACACCCCGGGCCTGCACCGGCCGCGCACCCTGCTGGGGGAGCGGCTGAACGACCTGGTGTACGGCACCTGGTCGGAGGTGGACGTGATCGGCGTCTGTCTGCCTGCCAGCCAGCGGATCGGCCCGGGCGACGAGTTCCTGATCGGCGAGATCGCCAAGCTGCCCAAGCCGCCGGCGCTGGTCGCGCTGGCCACCAAGTCGGATCTGGTGAAGCCTGCCCGCATGGTCGAGCACTTGGTGAAGATCGCCTCGCTGGAGGAGAAGCTCGGCATCCGCTGGGCGTCCGTCATCCCGGTCTCGGCGCTCACCGACGACCAGGTGGACGTGGTCGCCGACGAGTTGATCAAGCTGCTGCCGCAGGGCCCGCGTTTCTACCCGGACGGCGAGATCACCGACGAGCCCACCGAGACCCGCATCGCCGAACTCATCCGCGAGGCCGCCCTGGAGGGCGTCGAGGACGAGCTGCCGCACTCGCTGACCGTGATCATCGACGAGATGGGCGAACGCGAGGGACGCCCGGCGAACCGTCCGCTGATGGATGTCTACGCCTCGATGGTGGTCGAGCGCGACTCCCAGAAGGGGATCGTCATCGGCCACCGCGGTGAGCGGCTGCGCGAGGTCGGCACCGCCGCCCGCAAGCAGATCGCCGACCTGGTCGGCATGCCGGTCTACCTCGCCCTCAAGGTCAAGGTGGTCAAGGACTGGCAGCGCGACCCCAAGAAGCTCAACCGCCTGGGCTTCTAAGGACTGCCCTGCGCCACGCCTCCGCAGGGGAATGTCCTGCGAGATCGCGAGTTCGGATCCAAGGTGTTTCGCTAAAAGTGCGCGCGAAGGTCTTGTAATGGACCAAAGTGAGGGTGTACGGTCAACCCACGCCTACCCCCAACGGTGTACGGAGGCAAGAATGACCAATTTTCGGCGAGCCACTGCGATGGGCTTGATCTCACTGCTGATCTTCTTCAGCGGTGCGATGGTTGCCCATGCGACGTCAACCCTGATTGGATTGACGGTTTATAAGCAGGAGAAGAGTAATTGGTGTTGGGTTGCGACCTCGAAGTCCATCGTCAAGTACCACACGTCAATTGACCCCTCGCAGTGCACCTCTATAAGTGGGGTAAGAACACCAGTTCTTGTTCTGACGACCTGACGGGGACCCTCGGCAACGCTTCCATAATCTTCATGGAGGCAGGCATGAACCCAGGGCTGGAAACGCCGACACTGTCTTACGCTGCCGTACAAGATCAACTTGGCACGCTCTATCGACCTATCTTGGTCAGGTGGGTTGGAACAGTTCGGGAGGGGTTAGCGGACACATGGTGGTGTTGACCGGTTACAACACCTCAGGCAGCAAGGTCACCTACATCGATCCGACCAAGAGCACCATGGTAACAACGACTTACTCGTCCTTCAAGTCGAATGGTGTTCACACTTGGACGCATACACGCTATGGAATGCACCAAGGGGATGAGGATGCGCTATAGGATTCTGACAGCAGGCATGCTCCTGCTCGCATTCAGCGCGATGACGCCCGCACATGCGGATGATCGGGTGCCCGATGACGTGAAGCAGTTCTTTGCCACTGAGGCTCTGGAGGACATGTACCAGAATGGCGAGGCGGTCGTTATCCAGGGGGTCGACGGGGAACCCGGGCACGCCCCCGTCGACTACAGCGATGTGACCCAGTTTGGTTTAATTGGCGAGATGTTCGTGTGGAGTCAGGAGTTCCTCTTCCAAGGCGTGGTTGACAAGCCAACCCAACCGATCAACGAGTGGATCGCTCCGGCTCTGCGAGAGAACGGCGAGGCGGTGGGCACCTACTCGGTTAGGCGGCCGGCGCCGAATGCTCAGGTGGAGCCGGGTTCCTTCGATAACGACTACGAACTGGGAACCGCCCTAAAGGGTGTGCCAGAGGGCGCGCAGCTCGTGATGGATCCGACGATCGGCGGCTGGTACTTCGTCAAGGACGGGAGGGTCACCGCGCTGAATTCGCAGGCAGCGGTGGAGATTCCCCGGCCGGTGACCCTAGAGGAGTTTGAGCCCATAGTCGCGCAGCGCTACGCAGAAGCGATCGAGGCGTCCAGGGGGACGCCGGGCTCGGCGGGCGGTGGCGGCTCTAACGCGCCGTGGTGGTACCGAAATCAGGTAGCGATCTCGCTCTTGGGTGGATTCGCCGCGTTGGCTGTCGCCGGACTCGTCTTTGTCTTCCTTCGGCGTGGGCGCGAGAGTTCGGGCTAGAGATCCTTTGATTGGCATGCTTCGTTCCTCGGCCCGCTGGCGCGGCCCTGGTCAAGACTGGCGGCTTCACCCGCTGTCGCGGCTGAAGCCCTGTCGTCTGGGAACGTTCGTTGAGCCGGTCGCTCGCGTTGGTCAATCTTCGGGCAGGTCGGTCTTCTTGCCGACAGCGCCGAAGGGGTGGGTGAAGGCGACCTCGGCCCAGCTGTAGCCGCGGCGCTGCATCAGCGCGACCGCCAGGCTGTCTCCCCAGGCGCAGTGGGCGAGGGTGGAGCCCATCGCGATGAGTTCACCGGGGTCGGCGCCGGGGACGACCGGGAAAACCTGGATCAGGTCCGCCAGCCGGCCCAGGGAGGATTCGGGGACGCTGGTGAGCCCGACCACGGTCACCCCGCGACTCTGCGCCCGGGTGGCCAGCTCGTTGATCTCGTCGGATTCGCCGCCCTTGGAGATCGCCACCAGCACGTCGCCGGAGCGCAACGCGCCCATGGTGCCGTGCAGGGCGTCCGAGGGTTGGATGAACATCGAGGGCGTGCCGCTCACCGAGAACAGGTGCGCCATCCGCCGGGCCACCGCGCCGGAGGTGCCCGAGCCGGTGACGAAGACCGTTCCGCTACAGCCGTAGAGCAGCTCGAAGATCTGGTCGGTGGCCTCGTTCAGAACTCCGCCGGCTGACTGGATGGCGAGCACTTCGAGCGCCAGCCGCTGTTCCGCGATCGCACGGAGTTCGGAGTTCATGGTGATGCGCATTCCTTCTGGTTGTGGGTCAGGCCGCTTCCCAGGCGCTGTGGCGCAGCCCCTGCACGGTGAGGTCGCCGGCGGGGACGGTGTGCCCGTCGCAGGCGCCGGCGACGAAGGTGGTGACGTCGTCGGAGACCTCCAGGATCTCCTCCTCCTCGCTGGAGACGACGATCACGGCCAGGTTCTCCTGGTGGGCCAGTCGCCGCAGCAGGGCGTGGATCTCGGTCTTGACGCCGATGTCGACGCCCTTGGTCGGCTCGTCCAGCAGCAGGATTCGTGGCTTCTGGGCCAGCGTCCGGGCGAGCAGCACCTTCTGCTGGTTGCCGCCGGAGAGGGTGACCACGGGGGCGTGGATGTTGCCGCGGATGCCGAGCTGGGTGAGCAGGTCGGTCGCGACCGTCCGAAGCTTGCGATGGTCGAGCATGCCGGCGCGGGTGTACTGGCTGACCACCGGCAGCACGACATTGGTGATGGAGTCTTGGCCGGGGATGATCCCGTCGATCTTGCGCTCCTCGGTGAGGTAGACGATGCCGTGACGCTGGGCGTCAGCAGGATCCCGCGGATGGTACGACTTCCCGAACAGGTCGATCTCGCCGGAGGCGACCGGGTGCAGGCCCACCAGAGTGCGCAGGAACTCGGTGCGTCCCGAGCCGACCAGGCCGTAGATGCCGAGGATGCGTCCCTGGCGGGCCTCGAGGTCGACCCCGTTGAGCAGGTCGCTGCGCAGACCGCGCACCGAGAGGGCGAGCTTGGACTCCGCCTTCGGGCCCCCGGTGGCTGCCTTCGCCGAGGCCGGCTCGGGCAATTCCGAGCCGGCGATCGCCTTGATCACCTCGGCGCGGTTCACCTTGTCGGTGGTGCCCTGGATCTGCACCTTGCCGTTGACCAGCGCGACCACCTCGTCGGAGATCGAGAACAACTCGTCCAGCTTGTGGTTGATGAAGGCTATGCCCAGCCCCTCGGTGTCGGCCAGGTTGCGCACCAGCTTCAGCAGGGGGTCGACCTGGTCGCCCTCCAGGGCGGTGGTGGGCTCGTCCAGCAGCAGGAACCTGGCGTTGCGCGAGGTGGCGATGGCGATCTCGAGCATCTGCCGGGTGGCGACCGGGTATTGGCCCACCTTGCGGCCGGCGTCCGCCTCGATCCGGAACTTGTCGATGAGCTCCTGCGCCGAGGCGCGCATCGCCTTCTTGTCCAGCCGCCCGCCGCTGCGCAGCTCGCGGCCGAGGAAGGTGTTCTCGGTGATCGTGAGGTTAGGCAGCAGCGAGAGCTCCTGGTACACGGTGGAGACGCCGTGGGCGATGGCCGCCGCGGGTGAGTGGAAGCGGACCTCCTCTTCGCCGAGCAGGAGCGAACCCCCGTCCGGCTGGTAGGCGCCCGAGAGCACCTTCAGCAGAGTGGACTTGCCCGCGCCGTTGTGGCCGACCAGTCCGACGATCCGGCCGCTGGTCAGGGTCAGGTCGACCCCGTCCAGCGCCGGCACACCGGCGAAGAGCTTGCGAATGCCTACTGCGCGCAGTGTCTGAACCGTCATGGTCACGCTTCCCATCTCACTCGCGACGGCCGATGGGTCAGCCGACGAAACCGGGCCCGGGGACCTCGGGCTGGAGGAACAGCTTCAAGGGGCGAAGGATCTCCGGCTCGACGGCGCCGCCGCCCTTCCAGTTGACGATCTCCTGGACGACGCGGCGGCCGTAGTCCTCCGGCTCCTGGGCGACGCAGGCCGGGTAGCTGTCGGTCAGCGGCTCTTCGCTGGCGCAGAAGCCGTACACCTTGACGTCCTTGCCGGCGATGGCCTGGAGCGCGCCGTAGGTGGCCGGGCCGGTGGAGGCGAAGATCACGTTGATGTCGGGATTGCCCTGCAGCATCTCGGAGGCAGCCTTCAGCGAGTCGTCCGGCTTCACGTTGCCGTCGACTTGGGCGACGATGGCGGCGTTCGGGTTGGCCTTGATGGCCTCGGTGAAGCCCTCGTCGCGGATCACGACGGGACGCTCGTCCGGTTCGGTGACAAAGCCGATGTTGAGCTTCGCGTCGGCGCCCAGGTCCTTCAGCACCTGCTCGGCGGTCTGTGTGCCGCCGGCCTTGTTGTCGGCGCCGAGGTACTGCATGATCGTCGCGTTCTGCGCCGCCAGGGCGGCCTCGTCCACGATGACGTTGACGGTGAACACCGGCACGCCGGCGTCGTTGGCCGCCTTGACGATGGCGGCGGCCGGCTCCGACTTCACCGCGTTGAGGGCGAGCACGCAGGGCTTCTTCTGCAGCATCGCCTGCACTTGGGCGAGCTGGTTGGCGTCGTCGTCGCCGGCGACCTGCACCTCGACCTTGAAGCCGGCCGACTTGCCCTCCTCCTCGAAGCCCTGCTTCATGGCCACGTAGTAGGGGTTGGTCAGGTTCGGCAGCGCCACGGCCAGGAAGGGCTCGGGGTCGGAACAGGCTGCGGGCAGTTCACCGCCGCCGGTGGGCGCGGCGGTGGGCGATGAGGCGACGCCGGTGTTGAGGCCGCCACAGCCGGCCAGCAGCGCCAGCGCGGTCATGGAGCCGGCTACGGCTGCCAGGTTCTTACGGAACATCGGGTTACTCCTTCGTTGATGGGAACGAAAACGGTGGGTTGGGTGAGGTCAGGACGAGGTGGACGGTGGACTGCCGGCGGCGGCCGGCGCCGGCTCGGGCGGCGCGTTCTTCCCGCCGGACAGGATCCGGCGCAGCGCCTCGCCGAGGCTCACCTGACGACGCAGCGCGTCCATGCTGACGCCGACCAGGATGATCACGCCGATGACCAGGGGCTGCCAGAAGCTGTCGACGCCGACCACGTTCATGCCGTTGGAGACGGTGGCGATCAGGATCGCGCCGAGCAGCGCGCCGACGATGGTGCCGACGCCGCCGAAGAGGCTGACCCCGCCGACCACGGCCGAGGCGATGCTGTAGAACTGCTCGTTGCCGGAGCCGGCGGTCGGGTAGCCGACCATCAGGCGGCTGGTGGTGATGATGCCGCCCATGCCGGCGCAGATGCCCGAGATGGCGTACACGGTGAGGATCTTGCGGCCGATGTTGACGCCGGCCAGGCGGCTGGCGTCGGCGTTGCCGCCGACGGCGTAGATGTGGACGCCGGAGGGGGTCTGCTTGAGGATCACGATGAAGATCGCCGCCGCGATGGCCAGCATCAGCACCGGGATCGGGATGCCCCACAGCGATCCGCGCCCGAAGAAGGCGAACATCGGGTCGACCACGGTCACCGAGCGGGCGCCGGTGACGATCTGCGGGATCGCCGCCGAGATGCCGAAGGTCGAGAAGGTGACGATGAACGGCGGCAGCTTCACGTAGTGGATGATCGCGCCGTTGACCAGGCCGACCACGAGCCCGGCCGCCAGCGCCACCAGGGCCGCCAGCCACCAGGGTGAGCCGGCCTGCATCGCGAGCGCGGCGAACATGCCGGTGAGTGCGATGTTCGAGCCGACCGACAGGTCGATGCCGCCGGTCAGCAGCACGAAGGTCTGCCCGAGGGCGAGGAAGGCCACCACCGTGCCGTTGAGCATCAGAACCTGGATGTTGCCCAGGGTCATGAACTCCGGGGAGAGCAGTGACATCACCAGGGCGACCAGCACGAGCACGCCGAGGATGCCCATCTCTTCCGGCAATTGCCGCTTCCGTTTCATGTGGCTCCTCCGCGTCGAGGGTTGTGCTACTTCGAACTGCCGATCCTCATGATGCAACAAATGTTGTAGAGAATGGCGAATGGGTTGGCATGATCGCTCAAATGAGCAGCGCTTCAGGCCGGCTTGCGGCGTTGGAACAGCGCTCGTCCGACCACGACGTAGCCCGCCCCGCCGGCCACGACCTGGGCCGCGACCTCGCGGGTGACGCCGCCGTCCACGCCCACCGGGCCGCCGGCGGCCAGCCCGTCGATCGCGGCGATCCGCTCCGGGTCGGCGGCCTGCTTAGTGCCTGGCTCGATGAGCATGAGCAGGTGGCCGTCGACGGATCCGGTGGGCTCCAGGCCCGGCCAGAGTTCGTGCCAGCGCTGCAGGCCGGTCAGCGTGGGCAGTGCTTCGTCGAGGTGGGCGAGCAGCTTCGGGGTGGTCGAGATCCGGGCGGGGCCGACCTCCAGCAGTTCGGCCACGAGCGCGGTGACCTGCGGCCGCCAGACCTCGGGGGATGGCTCCTGCAGCAGGATCAGGTGGAGGTCGATCGGGGCCTCGGGCAGCGCCGCCGCCACGGCGCGCACCTGTTCGGCGGCGACCCCGACGTTGCGCAGCCGGCCGGGGTCGCTGCGGCTGGGTCGCAGGATCAGGTCGGCGTGCAGCCAGCACCCGGCGGCGTGGGCGGCGTGGGCGCCCTCCAGCCGCCGTTCGTCCGGCAACGCGTACAGGCTGGCCGCGAGCGCGCCGCGAGGGTGGTCGTCGGCCCAGCCTGCGATCGCGACGGCGTTCATGCCTGGCCGGCGGTCCGATCGAGGGCGGTGACGGCGGCCGCCGAAAGGTAGCGCTCCCAGCGTTCGGACGGGAACTCGCGCGGCTCGGCCACCACGGTGTTGGCCGGCCGCCAGTCGGCCATCACCTCGGTCACCGTGCGTCCGGTGGCGACGGCCGCAGCCTGGATGGCGGCGCCGCGGGCCGTGCCCTCGTCGACATCGGCCACCCGGATCGGACGCTGCAGGCTGTCGGCGAGGAGTTGGGTGTAGGCCTTCGAGCGGGCGCCGCCGCCGACCGCGAAGGCGTCGCCCGAGGTGGCCACCCCGCACTCGCCCAGCCGCTGAACCCCGTAGGCGAGGCCGAAGACCACGCCCTCGTAGGCGGCCCGGGCCAACTGCTCCCGGGTGGCCTCGGTGGTCAGGTCGACCAGGAGCCCGCGGGCGTCCGGACGGTCGGGGGTGCGCTCTCCGTCCAGGTAGGCCACCAGGACGGGGCCTTCGGGGCCGGTGGCCTCCAGCGCCAGCCGGGTGAGCTCGCCGTGCTCGACGCCGAGCAGACGGGCGAAGGTGTCGGTGACCTTGGCGGCGTTCAGGGTGCAGGCCAGCGGCAGGAAGCCGTCGGTGACCGCGGCGACGCCGTTGATCAGGCCGGAGCGATCCCGCACCGGGTC
>JAPUEM010000142.1 GCA_027492575.1 Propionicimonas sp. | reverse complement strand
CTCTGCAGCACCCCGGCGCGGTCTACGTGGACGGCACCCTCGGCCTGGCCGGCCATGCCTCGGCGATCCTCGAGCACTGCCCGCGGGCCCGGCTGATCGGCATCGACCGCGATTCCGCCGCCCTCGAACTGGCTGCCGCCCGGCTGGCCGGCTTCGGCGATCGGGTGCGGCTCTACCACGCCGCCTACCACGAACTTCCCCAGGTGCTGGACGAGGACGACACCGAGGCCGTCGACGCCGTCTGCCTGGATCTGGGGCTCTCCTCACTGCAGATCGACACCGCCGAGCGGGGATTCGCCTACGCCGCGGACGCCCCGCTGGACATGCGGATGGACACCGAACAGGAACTGACCGCCGCGGATCTGGTCAACACCGCGCCGGCCGGGCAGCTCACCCGGTGGCTGCGCGAATACGGCGACGAGCAGTTCGCCGACCGGATCGCCCGGCGGATCGTCGCCGCCCGTGCCGAGGGGCCGATCCGCACCTCGCCCGAACTGGTCGCCATCGTCACCGAAGCCATCCCGGCCGCCGCCCGGCATGCCCGCTCGGGCCATCCGGCGAAGCGGACCTTCCAGGCGCTGCGGATCGCCGTCAACGCCGAACTCGACTCACTGGCCGGAGTGCTTCCCGCCGCCCTGGACGCGCTGGCGCCGGGCGGCCGGATCGCGGTGCTGGCCTACCACTCCGGGGAGGATCGGCTGGTCAAGCGGCGCTTCGCCGAGGCCTGCGCGGATCGGGTGCCCCCTGGCCTGCCGGCCGTCCCGGCGGCGCTGCGGGCGCGGTTCACCCCGCTCACCCGGGGCGCCGAGCGTCCCGGAACCGACGAGATCACCGACAACCCGCGGGCCGCCTCGGCCCGGCTGCGGGCCGTGGCACGGATTCAGGAGGTGGCCGCATGACGGCTCTGCTCGCCCCGAAACCGGAAGGCCGCGCGCCTGAGGCACCGCCGCTGCGCCCGGTTCCGCGACCCCGGCGCCAGATGCGTACGGTCGGATTCGTCGTCGTGGTGGCGGCGGTGCTCGGCCTGGGCATGGTCGGCGTCCTGCTGCTCACCACGGCCCTGCAGGAACAGGCTTTCCAGGTGCAGGCCCGGCAGCGTGAGGCGACCGCCCTGGCCAACGAGCTCTCCGATCTGGAGAGCCAGGTCACCCAGGCCCGCTCCGTCCATCACCTGGGGGTGGCGGCCCGGCGGCTGGGCATGCGGCCCAACCCCTACCCCGCGCAGCTGCGCCTGCCCGACGGCAAGGTGACCGGCGAGCCGCGCCGGGTGGTCGGCGGCGAGGTGCCCAGCGTCCGCTACATCGACGAGGAGCAGGCCGCCAAGGAGCTGCAGGCCCGCCATGAGGCGGAGGCCAAGCGGAAGGCCGAGGCCGAGGAGAAGAAGCGGCTGGCAGCCGAGAAGAAGGCGGCCGAGGAGGCTGCCGACCTCCTGGCCAAGGCCGAGAAGAAGGCCAAGCAGGAGGCCGCCAAGAAGAAGGCGGCAGACGAAGCGGCGCAGAAGCCCGCCAAGAAGAAGGGATCCGGCCAGTGACCCGGCCGCTGGACCGCTTCTTCTACGGCAAGCCCAAGAAGCAGCCGAAGCCGGCATCGAAGACGGCGACGAAGTCCGCGCCGAAGGCGGCGAAGCCGGCCAAGCCCGCCCAGCCGAAGCGTCCCGGCCCCAAGCGCTGGAGCCGGCTGCCGCTGGCCTCGTCCATGAAGCGGCTGCGGGTCATGCTGATCGCGATCGCGGTGGTCTTCTCGGTGGCGGCCGGTCGCGCCGTCCAGGTGCAGGCCGTGGACGCCGACGCGGTGGCCCTGGAGGCCGCCAAGGAGATCACCGTCACCCGCAAGCTGCCCGCCTTCCGCGGCGAGATCACCGACCGCAACGGCGAGGTGCTCGCCTACACCGAGGCGACCGTCACCGTGATCGCCGACCCCGACATGATCCGCACCAACGGCAAGTTCGGCGAGCCGATGACCGACCGCGACAAGGAGATCGCGGCGACCGCCGCGCAGCGGATCGCCGAGTTGATGGTCACCCACCTCGGCGGGACGATCGAGGACTACCTGCCGCGGCTCACCATGCCCGACAAGCGCTACTCCATCGTCGCCCGCAACGTCTCGGCCGCCTCGTACAGCCGGCTGGCGGCCGACCTGAGCGAGAACGACCTGATCGGCCTGCACCGTGAGAGCGCGCCGACCCGCCGCTACCCGAACGGCGAGGCCGCCGCCGGCGTGATCGGCTACGTCAACAAGGAAGGGGACGCCTCCGGCGGCCTGGAACTGGTGCTCGACAAGGTGCTCTCCGGCAAGGACGGCCTGGAGAGCTACGAGGCCTCCCCGAACGGCAAGATCCCGCTGGGGGAGAGCGAACTGATCCCGGCCCAGAACGGCCGCAACGTCAAGCTGACCCTCGACCTCGGCCTGCAGTGGCAGGCGGAGCAGATCCTGGCCGACCGGGTGCGGGTGTCCGAGGCGCGGTCCGGGATCATGATCCAGCTGAACGTCAAGACCGGTGAGATCCTGGCGCTGGCACAGTTCCCCTCCTTCGACCCGGCCGACTACGGCTCCTACGACGTCGCCGATCTCGGCAACCGCGCGGTCTCCGAGGTCTACGAGCCCGGCAGCGTCCAGAAGGTGCTCACCTTCGCCGCCCTGCTCGACTCGGGCACCATCCGTCCCACCGACGTGGTGGAGGTGCCGGGGAAGATCAAGTCCGGCAGCAGCTGGGTGGCCGACGCCTGGTCGCACGGCGAGGAGACCTACTACGCCCGTGGCGTTCTGGCGAAGTCGTCCAACGTCGGGACGATCATCCTGGCCCGCAAGATGGCCAAGGCCGATCTGCAGGCCTACCTGAAGTCCTTCGGGCTGGGCCAGAAGACCGGCCTCGGCCTGCCGGGCGAGTCGGCCGGTATCCTGCCCGGGCCGGACATGCCCGACTACTCCCGCGACGGCCTCGCCTTCGGCGGCAGCGCGGTGGCGGTGACCGCCATCCAGGAGGCCGCGGCGGTGGCCAGCGTGGTCAACGGCGGCATCTACAACCCGCCGCGGCTGATCGCCTCGACGGTGAACTCCGACGGGGTCGAGGAGGAGTACCCGGTGGGCGAACCCCGGCGGGTGATCTCCGAGGAGGCCTCCAAGGAGGTGGTGTCGCTGATGGAGGCGATGGTGGTCAACAACACCGCCGGCACCTTCGTCGTGCCCGGCTACCGCACCGGCGCCAAGACCGGCACCTCGCAGAAGATCGACCCGAAGACCGGACGCCGCGGCGCCGGCATCGTCGGCTCGACGATCGGCGTCGGTCCGGTGGAGGATCCGCAGATCCTCACCTACGTGGTCATCGACAACCCCAAGCGCGGCTCCTTCGGCGGCAGCGTCGCCGGCCCGGCCTATCAGGACGGCCTGCAGATCGCGCTCGCCCGTTACGGCGTCGCGCCGTCGACGTCCAAGCCTCCCAAGCTTCCGGTGGCCCCCGACTAGGGTGTCCGCCATGTCCGATGCTCCGAGCCAGCTCCGGCCCGTCTCGACGGGATCGGTGGCTTTGGGCTCCCTGCTGGGTTCCGACTCCGTCGTAGCCTTCCCTGACCTGCCGATCACCGGCGTCGCCCTGGACTCCCGACGGATCCTGCCCGGAGACCTCTACGTCGCCCTGCCCGGACGGGACACCCACGGCGCCCGGTTCGCCCAGGAGGCGGTCGACGCGGGGGCGGCGGCCGTGCTGACCGATCCCGCCGGTGCGGAGCTCGCCGGTGACCTCGCCGTGCCGGTGGTCGTGGTGGCCGATCCGCGCGGCGCGCTGGCCGGGCTCGCCGCCCGGATCTACGGCCGGCCCAGCGGGGAACTGCTCATGCTGGGGCTGACCGGCACGGCCGGTAAGACCAGCACGGCCTTCCTGATCGAGGCCGGCCTGACCGCCGCCGGGCTGGCGGTGGGCACGATCGGCACGATCGGCTTCCGGCTGCGCGGCGAGCCGCTGCCGGCCGTCCGCTCGACGGTGACCACGCCCGAGTCGCCGGACCTGCAGGCGCTGCTGGCCGTGATGCTCGAACGCGGGGCGCAGGCCGTGGCGATGGAGGTCTCCTCGCACGCGCTGACGCTGCACCGGGTGGACGGGATCGTCTTCGACGTCGCCGGGTTCACCAACCTCGGCCGCGACCACCTCGACTTCCATCACGACCAGGAGAGCTACTTCCGCGCCAAGGCGACGCTCTTCCTGGGCGGACGCAGCCGCCGCGCGGTGATCAACATCGACGACCCGTGGGGGGCGCGGCTGGCCGCCGAGTTGCGGGCCGAAGGCCGGGCCCGGGTGGTGACCACCGGCGCGGACGGCGACTACCGCATCCTGATCCGCGACCGCCAGGGCGACGGCGGCAGCCGGGTGCGGCTGGCGACCCCGTCCGGTGAGCTCGACTTCACGCTGGGGCTGATGGGGGAGTTCAACCTCCGCAACGCCCTGACCGCGGCCGCCATGCTCGACCAGGCCGGCATCGACCTCGGCGCCGCGCTGCCCGGGTTCGCGACCGCGTCCATTCCCGGCCGGATGCAGCGGGTGCCGCTGCCGGGCGCCGCCCCCAACGTGGTGGTCGACTTCGCCCACACGCCGGAGGAGGTCACCGCCGCGCTCGCGGCCGTCCCCGAGGCGCGCACCGTCGTGGTGCTGGGCTGCGGGGGCGACCGGGACGCCGCCAAGCGGGAGCCGATGGGTGAGGCCGCGGCGGCGGGTGCCGACGTGGTGGTGGTGACCGACGACAATCCCCGCAGCGAGGATCCCGCGGCGATCCGCCGGGCGGTGCTCGCCGGCGCCCGGCGCGCGGCCGTCGCCACCGGCGCGGTGGTACTGGACGGCGGCGACCGCCGGACGGCCATCCGCACCGCCCTCACCGAGGCCGCGCCGGGGGAGTGGGTGGCCATCCTCGGCAAGGGCCACGAACAGGGCCAGGAGATCGCGGGAGTCCTCACTCCTTTCGATGACGTCGCCGTGGCCGCGGAGGCGTGGCAGGAGATCGCCCATGGATGACCTGACCGCGGCCCAGGTGGCCGACCTGACCGGCGCCCACCTGATCGGAGACCCGGCGACCCAGGTCGGCCCCAAGGTGGTCACGGATTCCCGCCAAGCCGAGCCCGGCTCGCTCTTCGTGGCGCTGCCCGGGGAACGGGTGGACGGCCACGACTACGCCACTACGGCTGTAGAGCGTGGGGCGTCGGCCGTGCTGGTGGCCCGGAGGCTGGATCTCGACGTCCCGCAACTGGTGGTGCCCGACGCCCTGGCCGGTCTCACGGCGCTGGCCACCGGCCTCGTCGCCCGGGCGAAGGCGGACGGCCTGAAGGTGGTGGGCATCACCGGTTCCTCCGGCAAGACCAGCACCAAGGATCTGGTGGCCGCCGTGCTGCGTACGGCCGGCCCCACGGTGGCCCCGGTGGGCTCCTTCAACAACGAGGTCGGGGTTCCGTTGACCGCCACCGGCGTGGACGCCGACACCCGCCACCTGGTCTCCGAGATGGGCGCCCGGGCGCTGGGCGACGTCGCGGCGTTGTGCCGGATCACTCCGCCGGATGTCGGTCTGGTGATCAACGTCGGCCACGCCCACCTGGGCGAGTTCGGCTCGGTGGCCGCCATCGCCCGGGCGAAGGGGGAACTGGTCGAAGCACTCGACGCGGACGGCTGGGCCGTCCTCAACGCCGAGGACGCGAACGTCGCCGCCATGGCCTCGCGCACCGGGGCCCGGATCGCCGGCTTCGCCGTGGCCGGCCCGCCGTCCTTCGGCGACCTGCGGGTATGGGCCGAACGGATCGAAGCCGATTCGCTGCAGCGCCACGGCTTCCTGCTGCGCACCGATGACGACAGCTTCCCGGTGACGCTGCGGGTCGCCGGCGTCCACCAGGTCGGCAATGCCCTGGCAGCGGCCGCCGCGGGGCTCGCGCTGGGCCTGCCTGCCGGTGGCATCGCCGCCGCGCTCAGCGCCGCCGAGCCGGTCTCCCGCTGGCGGATGGAGCTCACCGAGCGCGCCGACGGGCTGCTTGTGGTGAACGACGCCTACAACGCCAACCCCGATTCGATGGCCGCGGCGTTGCGCTCGCTGGCCGCCCTGAGGCGGCCGGGTGGCCGGCTGATCGCCGTCCTGGGCGACATGCTGGAGCTGGGCGAGAAGTCGGCCGAGGAGCACACCAGGGTGGGGAGCCTGGCCGCCGAACTCGGCATCGACGAGGTGCTGGCCCTGGGCCGGTTCGCCGAGGCGATCGCCGCCGGCGCCCGCGGCGGGGGCGGGCACGCCGTCCTGGTGCCGGATCGGGCCGCCGCGGTGGAGCAATTACACGCCCTCGTATCACCGGCCGATGTCGTTCTGGTCAAGGCCTCCCGGGGGCTAGCGTTGGAATCCGTGGCCGAGCACCTGCTGGCGGAGGGGGATCACCGATGGGCATGATTGGCGTCCTGCTCGCCGCGGCGGTCGCGCTGCTGGTGACCCTGCTCGGCACGCGCTACATGATCCGGTTCCTGGTGCGCAAGCACTACGGCCAGTTCATCCGCGACGACGGCCCGACCACCCACCACACCAAGCGCGGCACGCCCACCATGGGCGGCATCGTCATCATCGCCGGCGCGGTCCTCGGCTACGCGGTCGCCCACCTGATCACCTGGCAACCCCCGACCGCCAGCGGCCTGCTCGTCCTGGGCCTGGTCACCTCGCTCGGCGTGGTCGGCTTCCTGGACGACTGGATCAAGATCTCGCGCGCCCGCTCGCTGGGCCTGCACTCCACCGCCAAGCTGGCCCTGCAGACCTCGATCGCGATCGGCTTCGGCATCCTGGCCTTCTTCTTCCCCAACGAGCGCGGCATCACCCCGGCCAGCCCGGCGATCTCCTTCCTGCGCGACTTCAACTGGCTGCACCTGCCGGTCTGGCTGGCGGTGATCTGGATCGTCTTCCTGATCTCGTCGTGGTCGAACGCGGCGAACCTCGCCGACGGTCTGGACGGCCTGGCCGCCGGCGCGGCGACCATGGTCTTCGCCGCCTACACCATCATCAACGTCTGGCAGTCGAACCAGTCCTGCGCCTACCTGAACG
>JAPUEM010000141.1:34517-45419 GCA_027492575.1 Propionicimonas sp. | reverse complement strand
GGCGCCCCCGAAAGGTAGTACATGCTGGCGTAGGAGTTGACGAGGATGCCATCCACACCCGCCGATCGCATCAGAACCCGCGCCTTCTGCTGCCGCCGCGCGATCTCACCAGGGCTGAACGGCTTCATAGCTCAACTTCCTCCTCGCCGACACCCGAGCGCCGACCGGAACGGGGCCATAACTCATTGTGTGCGACACTGTATACGAGATGCCTCGAGGGGTCAACAGCGTTGCAGGGCCGAACCATCGCCGGCAGGTTCGCCACCGGATCGGTCCTGCGGTTGTTCCACACCCGTGCCGGCGCTCTCGAACCCGCGCGGACAAGCTGCTAACCTCCGATCCTCAGGGCCTCAGGCAGGGAGCCTGAGTTGATATTGCGCCCTCCGGTCCCGGACGCGGCCCGGCAGGCGGTCGGCCTTCACCCCGCGTCCATCCGTCTGTTCGGTCGGCGAAGGAGAGATCGATATGGCTGACACGTGGCAGCCCCTGCTGGGCATTCTGCTGGCGGTGGGGCTCTCCCTGCTGATCGGGGTGGAACGGCAGTTCTACGCCAAAGCCGCCGGCATGCGCACCTATGCCCTGGTGGGGATGGGCTCGGCCCTGTTCACCGTGGTCTCGAAGTACGGTTTCGCCGACATCGTCACCGGCGAGTTCGCGCGCTACGACGGCTCCCGGGTGGCCGCGCAGGTCGTCACCGGCATCGGCTTCCTGGGGGCGGGGCTGATCTTCGTCCGGCGGGACGCGGTCCGCGGGCTGACCACGGCGGCCGGCGTGTGGTTCGTCGCGGCGGTCGGGATGGCGGCGGCGGCCGGGCTGTACATCATCGCGACGGCCGTCACCGGGCTGTACCTGCTGGTCATGGTGGGGATCCGGCCGATCTCGGAGCGCATTCCGCACGCCAAGTCGACCAGTTGCAGCTACACGATCACCTATTCCGACGGCCACGGCGTGCTCCGCGAGATCATGGCGGCGATCGCCAAATCCGGCCTCAAGGTGACCGACATGCGCATCCTCGGCTCCAAGGAGACCGCGGACGGCCGGCTGCAGGACGTCCAGATCGAGGTCGACGGCACCTCGGATGCGATCTCCGTCCTCGACGAGCAGTTGCACGAGGTGGAATGGGTGACCGCGGTCGCCGTCCGGTCGGTGAAGGGCTCGCGGACCACCGTCCACGAGGATTGATCCTCGGCCCGCTCAGCGGAAGATGACCGTCCGCTGCACCACGAAGTTGACCGTGGTCGCGACCCCCTGGGCGATCACGAAGCCGACCGTGCTGGCGGCCAGCACGCTGCCGCTCCAGCCCAGCACCCAGGGGTAGAGCAGCGCGAACAAGCCCACCTGAACGGCGAAGGTGACCGCGTACAACCCGACCACGGCCGCGAACCGGCGCTTGCTGGGCTCGGCCTGGAAGGTCCAGCGGCGGTTGATCAGGTAGGCGGTGGTGGTGCCGGCGACGAAGGAGAGGGCCTTGGCTGCCCGCGGGTCGAGGCCGAGCGCCGACAGCGCCAGCAGCAGCCCGTAGTCGACAATGGCCGAGAGGCCCCCGGTGGCGACGAACCGCAGCAGTTGAGTGCCCAGCGGCAACTGGGTGGGACGCTCGGCGGTCACTCGTCGGCATCTCCCGGACGACGCTCGGTCTGGTCGGTGCCGAAGAGCAGTTCGGTCATCACCACATGCACCCGCTCGATGTCCGGGATGTCGTGCAGGCAGACCGGTGCCTCCGCCGCGGTGGTGAGCTGCAGGGTGCCGCAGCCGAACATCCGGTCGGTCAGGCTGCGCTCGTAGGCGACGTTGTTGATCCGGGTGAGCGGCAGGTCGTGGCCGGTCTTGTTGAGGATGCCGCGGCGGGTGATGATCCGCCGGTCGGTCAGCGTGTAGGTGGTGGTCAGCCAGCGCAGGTAGGGCAGCACCACCCAGCCGATCACCACCACGGCCGCCACGGCCCACAGTGCCCAGTCGACCCAGGGCCGCCACTCCGGCGGAGCCGCGGCGAACGCCACCCCGGTCAGCACCGCCGTCACCAGCAGCACCAGCACCGGCGCGATCAGCGCCTTCCCGTGGGTGCGCAGATGCAGCACCTCGACCTCGTCGGTTCCCAGATACTTGCGCGGCAGGCCCACGCCCCCATCGTTCCACATGGTGCCGAATCGGCCGGCATCAGCGCAGGTGCCAGACGTCCCCGGCCGAGAAGGCGCGCAACCGGTGCTCCCCGGTGCGCACCAGCAACTGGCCGTCGGGGTCGACCCCGATCGCGGTGCCCTCGACGGTCTCGGTCTCGCTGACCACCACCCGCACCTCACGTCCCACGGTGTCGCAGCGCAGCGCGTAGGCCTCGCGCAGATCCTCGCCGCCGGCCCAGGCGCGGTACCAGCCCTCGAAGGCGCGCAGCACCTCGCGGACGACCTCGCCGGGCACCACCTCGGCGCCGGCCAGGGCCAGCGAGGTGGCCGTGGGGACGGGCAGTTCCTCAGCGCTCAGCAGGGTGTTGATCCCCATCCCGATCACGACGGCCGGGGGCGTGCCGTCCACCCGCTCGGCGAGGATCCCGCACACCTTGCGTCCCTCGATCAGGACGTCGTTGGGCCACTTGAGCCGGGCGTCCACCCCGGTGGCGGCGCGGACGCCGTCCGCCACGGCCAGGCCCGCGACGATCGGCAGCCACAACCAGCGCTGCGGCGGGACGGCCGGCGGGCGCAGCAGCACCGACACCGCGAGCGACCGGCCGGGCGGGGCCTCCCACACCCGGGTGAACCGCCCCCGGCCGCGGCTCTGGTGATCCGACACCAGCACGGCTCCGGACGGCGCGCCGGCCCGTGCCCGCTCCCCCAGCACGGCGTTGGTGGAGCCGATCTCGGCGACCGTCTCGATCCGCTGCCACAGCCCGCCGCCGAGTTCGCCGGCCAGCCAGGCCGCGTCAACCAAGGGATCCACGAACGATCACCCTACCGGCGGCGCGGCTGCTCCGGCGTCCCCACGAATGTGTGCTGCGCGCCGCTCTTCCTTGCCGTCTGAGAGGGCCCGGCGAGCGTTCTATCCGCCACCAGCCCCTGACCAGTACGCTTGCGGCGGCTGGCCAGCGCACCGGCCCACGGCGCGCACCACGGCCGCGCCGGCCCACCAGACCCGGCCAGCAGCCACCGCATCGAGAGAAGGACCCATCCATGACTGACAACGCCGTCAACGAGATCCTGTCGGGGATCGACCTCAACGCCCTCGCCGGGGCCGTGGGCGCCACGCCCGCCGAGGTCGAGCAGGTCGCCGCGGTGGCCGTCCCGACCCTGCTGGGCAGCTTCCAGGCCAACGCGGCCGATCCCGAGGGCGAGGCCAGCCTGCTCGGCGCGCTCAAGCACCACACCGGCGAACTGAACTACGACGAGATCGACACCGAGGACGGCCGCAAGATCCTCGGCCACGCCTTCGCCAACGACCCGCAGCGGCTGGCCGGCCTCGCCGGGCAGGACAGCGGCCTGCTCGCCAAGCTGCTGCCGATCCTGGCGCCGATCGTGCTGAACTGGCTGGCGAACCAGTTCCTGGGCGGCGGGCAGCAGGCCTCCCGGCAGCAGTCCTCGGGCGGCGACGTCATCGGCGATCTGCTGGGCGGCTTGCTCGGCGGCGGCCAGACCCAGCAATCCGGCGGTGGGCTCGGCGACCTGATCGGTGGTCTGCTCGGCGGCGGTCAGGCGCAGTCCGGGGGCGGCGGCCTCGGCGACATTCTGGGCGGGCTGCTCGGCGGCGAGGAGGCTCCCGCGCCGAAGCGGACGCAGTCCCGCAAGCAGGAGCAGTCCGGTGGCGACCTCCTGGGCGACCTGCTCGGGCAGATCCTGGGCGGCGGACGCTGATCCAGGTAGTCCTGGCGTCCCGGTCGCCGGCCCGGCTCGCCACGCTGCGGGCCGCCGGGATCGAGCCGGAGGTCGTGGTCTCCGGGTTCGACGAGGATTCGATCGTCGAACCCGACCCGGCGGCACTGGTCGCCGCGCTCGCTCGCGCCAAGGCGGAGTCGGTCGCGGCCACACTGCCCGCGGGCGACCGGCTCGTGATCGGCTGCGATTCGGTGCTGGCCTTCGGTGACGAGATCCACGGCAAGCCGGCCGATGCCGCCGAGGCGACCGCCCGCTGGCAACGGATGCGGGGCCGGACGGGCGTGCTGCACACCGGCCACCACGTGATTCACGGCGCCTATTCCAGGACGGCGGTCGCCAGCACCACCGTCCACTTCGCCGACCTGGGCGACGAGGAGATCGCCGCCTACGTCGCCACCGGCGAACCGATCGAGGTGGCCGGGGCCTTCACCATCGACGGCCTGGGCGGCGCCTACGTCACCGGCATCTCGGGCGACCATCACAACGTGGTCGGCATCAGCCTCCCGCTGCTGCGCACCATGCTGGCCGACCTGGGCATCGCCTGGCACGCCCTGTGGCGCTGAGAGCACTCACGTCCCTCACCGTCGCCTGGCTCCCTCCACCGCCACCCCAGGTCAGGCGCGGAATGACGTGGTCGGGCGAGTCGGCGAAGCCGCGGTTTCGCGGCCTGGCATGCCCTGGCTAGGCTTGCGAGCGATGTCTTCCGAGAGCCTTCCCGTCCCGTCCCCCACGTCGGCGTTGCCCGCGTGGCTACGTGCCATGCGTCCCAAGCAGTGGGTGAAGAACGTTCTGGTGCTGGCCGCCCCGGTGGCCGCCGGGCGTTTGTTCGAGCCCGCGGTGGCGATCGCGTCGGCCTGGGCCTTCCTCGCGTTCGCGCTGCTCAGCGCGTCCATCTACCTGTTCAACGACATCCGCGACGTCGCCGCCGACCGGCAGCATCCGCGCAAGCGGTTCCGTCCGATCGCCGCCGGTGAACTGTCAATTCCGGTCGCCTATGTGCTCTCCGCGGTCTGCCTGATCGCGGCCCTGGGGCTGGCCTTCTGGGTGCGTCCGGCGCTGGGGATCACGCTGGTGATCTACTGGGTCTTCCAGGTCGGCTACTCGTTGTTCTGGAAGCACCAGCCGATCGTGGATCTGGCGATGGTGGCGGCCGGCTTCCTGCTGCGGGCGGTCGCCGGCGGCGTCGCCTCCGGGCTGCCGCTGAGCCAGTGGTTCCTGCTGGTCGCCTCCTTCGGTTCGTTGTTCATGGTGGCCGGCAAGCGCTACTCGGAACTGCGCGGCCTGGGCGCCGAGGCGGGCACCCGCGCCGCCCTGGAGCGTTACACCGAGAGCTACCTGCGGATGGCCTGGTCGGTGTCGGCCGGGCTGGTGATCATGTCGTACAGCCTGTGGGCCTTCGACGCCGACCTGGTGCCGCTGTGGGGGGTGCCCTGGACGGCCATCTCGATCGCCCCGTTCGCGCTGGCCATCCTGCGGTACGCGATGAAGATCGACGCCGGTCAGGCCGGGGCGCCGGAGGATGTCGTGATGCACGACCGCGTCCTGCAGGTGCTCGGGCTGCTGTGGCTGGCCCCCGTCGCGATCGCCGTCTTCGCATGAACACCCCCATGAGGCCGGTCGCGCTGGTCACCGGCGCCAGCCGAGGCATCGGACGGGCGATCGCCCTCGAACTGGGCCGCACCCACCGGGTGCTGGTCGGCGGCCGGGACGAAGCCGCGGTCGCCGAGGTGGTCGCCGCGCTGCCCGACGCCGCCCCCTTCCTGGCCGACCTGACCGACGAGGCCGCGCTGGCCACCGCCCTGGACCGAGCCGGCTCCATCCAGCGGCTGGATGTCCTGGTGCATTCGGCCGGCGCGCTGGGCGGTCACGGACCGCTCGCGGAAACGACGACCGAACAGTGGCGGCGGACGCTGGACGTGAACGTGACCGCCCCCGCCACGCTGACCAGGCTGCTACTGCCCGCCCTGCGCGCCGCCGGCGGTTTGGTGGTCTTCATCAACTCCGGCGCCGGCCTGACCGCCAACCCGGGCTGGTCGGTCTACGCCGCCAGCAAGTTCGCGCTGACCGCCCTCGCCGACGCGCTGCGCGCCGAGGAGGCTGGACGGGTGCGCGTCACCACCGTCCACCCGGGCCGCACCGCCACCGCGATGCAGGTCGAACTGCGGGCCGCAGAGGGTGGCCGCTACGACCCGGCGGCCTACCTGGCTGCCGAGGACGTCGCCCGCACCGTCCGCCTGGCGGTGGACCTGCCGCCGGGCGCCAGCCTGAGCTCGTTGCGCATCGTCCCGACCCCGTCCTGAACGAACCTGCCGCCAGTTCGCTCAGCCGGGCATCCCCGATGCCGCCAGGGCCGATCCGGTCGCAGATCTGTTCGCCCACCGGGCACGCTATCGATCGTCCTACACTGCCTCCACAGCCGGTCAGGAAGGACGTCGATGCCGATCACCAAGGTGCTGGTGGCCAATCGCGGCGAGATCGCGGTGCGCATCGTCCGCGCAGCCCGGGACGCCGGGCTCGCCAGCGTGGCGGCCCACGCCAATCAGGACGCGGACGCGCTCTTCGTCCGGCTGGCCGACGAGGCCTTCGCGCTGGACGGGCAGTCCCCCGCCGACACCTACCTCGACGCTGCCAAGCTGCTGGCGATCGCGGCACGCAGCGGGGCGGACGCCGTCCATCCCGGCTACGGCTTCCTCGCCGAGAACGCCGGCTTCGCGCAGGCGGTGATCGACGCCGGGCTGATCTGGATCGGCCCACCGCCGTCCGCCATCGAGGCGCTGGGCGACAAGGTGCGGGCCCGGCACCTCGCGCAGCGGGCGGGGGCGCCGCTGGTGCCCGGATCCGCGGAGCCGGTCACCTCGGAGGAGGCCGTCGCCTTCGCGGCCGAGCACGGGCTGCCGGTCGCGATCAAGGCGGCCTTCGGCGGTGGTGGACGCGGCCTCAAGATCGCCCGCACCCTCGCCGAGGTGCCGGACGCCTTCGCGTCGGCCACCCGCGAGGCGCTCGTCGCCTTCGGACGCGGGGAGTGCTTCGTCGAGCGTTACCTGGATCGTCCCCGGCACGTCGAGACGCAGTGCCTAGCCGATGCCCACGGCAACGTTGTGGTGATCTCCACCCGTGACTGCTCGCTGCAGCGCCGCCACCAGAAACTGGTCGAGGAGGCGCCCGCGCCCTTCCTGACCGAGGCCCACATCGAGCGGCTCCACACCGCCAGCAAGGCGATCCTGCGGGAGGCCGGCTACGTGGGCGCGGGTACCTGCGAGTTCCTGGTCGGGCAGGACGGGACGCTCTCCTTCCTGGAGGTCAACACCCGGCTGCAGGTCGAGCACCCGGTCTCCGAGGAGGTGACCGGCATCGACCTGGTGCGCGAGATGTTCCGGATCGCCGACGGCGAGCCGCTGGGCTACGACGACCCTGTGACGCGGGGGCACTCGATCGAGTTCCGGATCAACGCCGAGGACGCCGGCCGCGGCTTCCTGCCCGCCCCGGGCACGCTGACCGCCTGGGTGCCGCCGGCCGGGCCGGGGGTGCGGGTCGATTCGGGGTACGCGGCCGGGATGTCGATCCCCGGCGCCTTCGACTCGCTGGTGGCCAAGATCATCGTCACCGGAGCCACCCGGCGCCAGGCCATCGAGCGGGCCCGCCGGGCGCTGGCGGAGACCGTCCTGGAGGGGATGCCGTCGGTGCTGCCCTTCCACCTTGCCGTGCTGCGGGAGCCGTCCTTCGTCGCCGAGGACGGGGCGTTCGGCGTCCACACCCGCTGGATCGAGACCGACTTCGCCACCCCGATCCCGCCCTACACACCGATCGTCCGGCCGGAGCAGGCGCCCGCGCCGGTCGTCCAGGCCGTCCCCACGCGCCGGGCGGCCGACCTGGTCACCCCGATGCCCGGGACGGTCGTCACGGTCGTGGTGGCCGATGGCGATCAGGTCAGCGAGGGGGACGTGGTGCTCGTCCTGGAGGCGATGAAGATGGAGCAGCCTGTCATGGCGCACCGCTCCGGCAGGATCGCCGGCCTGCGAGTCGGCCCGGGCGAGTTCGTCACCAGCGGGCAGGTGCTCTGCGAGATCGCCGATTGAGGAAGCTGAGGAACGATCCCTGAGCCTGTCGAAGGGTCGGCACCGCGGCCCGTGACACGACCCTTCGGCAAGCTCAGGGATCGTTTGGGTCGGTTGAGCAGGACGACTCCTGCACATCCACTACTTCTGTAGTGGTCAGTAGGTGATCGGCTGGTCGGTGGCGTGGCTGTGCAGCCGGCGGGCCGCCTCGGCCAGGGAGCCGCTCAGCGAGGGGTAGATCGTGAAGGAGGCGGTGAGCTGATCGACGGTCAGCTTGTTGCGGACGGCGATCGACAGCGGGTGGATGAGCTCGCTGGCGGACGGCGCAACCACCACGCCACCTATCACGATCCCCGTTGTCGGAAGGCAGATCACCTTGACGAAGCCGTCGGTGACGGCCTGCATCTTGGCCCGGGCGTTCGAGCTCAGCGGCAGCCGGACGACCCGCGCCCGCAGCTCACGGGCGGCCTCCTCGTTCACCCCGACCGTCGCGATCTCGGGGTGGGTGAAGACGTTCGAGGCGACCGTCTTGAGGTCGAGCGGGGTGACCGAATCGCCCAGCGCGTGCCACATCGCGATCCGGCCCTGCATGGCCGCCACCGACGCCAGCGCGAAGATGCCGGTGCAGTCGCCGGCGGCGTACACCCCGCGGGCCGACGTCCGGGAGACCCGGTCGACCTTGAGGTGCCCGCCGGGGGTGACCTCCACACCAGCCTCGGTCAGCCCCATGCCGGAGGTGTTCGGGATGGCTCCGACCGCCATCAGGCAGTGCGAGCCGACGATCTCGGTGCCGTCGGCCAGGCTGACCACCACCTCGTCGCCACGGCGGGTCACCCCGGCGGCCCGGGTGTTGTTGAGCACGGTCATGCCGCTGCCCTCGAAGACCGCCTGGATGACGGCGGCGGCGTCCGCGTCCTGGCCCGGGAGCACCTGGGGCCGGGAGGAGACCAGCGTCACCTCCGCACCCAGGGCACGGTAGGCGCTGGCGAATTCGGCGCCGGTGACGCCGGAGCCGACGACGATCAGGTGCTCGGGCAGGCGTTCCAGGTCGTAGAGCTGGGTCCAGGTGAAGATGCGTTCGCCGTCCGGCATCGCCTCGGGAAGCTCCCGCGGGCTCGCACCGGTGGCGACCAGGATGATGTCGGCCGGCAGCACCTCGTCACCGTCCGCCGTGCCGGCGACGACCCGGCTGGTGCCGTCCAGCCGTCCGGTGCCATCGATCAGCCGGACGCCCTCGGCCAGCAGCCGGCCCCGGATGTCCTCCGACTGCGCCTTGGCCAGGTCACGGATCCGCCGGTTCACCTGGCCGAGATCGACGCCCACGGCCGCGGCGAGGGACTCCGCGCCGGAATGCAGCCGCAGCCCGACCTCCTCGGCCCGCCGGATCTCGGTCATCGCCTCCGAGGCCGCGATCAGCGTCTTGCTCGGCACCACGTCGGTGAGCACCGCCGAACCGCCCAGCCCGCGCCGCTCGACCAGCGTGACCTCCCCGTCCAGCTGCCGCGCGACCAGCGCCGCCTCATAGCCCCCCGGCCCGCCGCCCACGATCACCACGTTCGTCACGCAGGCATTCTCCCCTCCCGGAACCCGCTGGGCCAAGACCAACCGCGCTCCCCTCCACCGCCTCTGCACTCTCCGGCCCGGTCGACCAGGCACAAGGTGTGGCCGATGAACCGAGAACGGCGCACCCGCCACAGCTGCCGCGGCGGCGACCACACCCGCCTCCACCCCACCCCCTCCCGTCCCCCACCCCCACAAGGTGTGGCCGACGAACCGACGACGGCGAACCCGCCACGGCCTGCCGCGCTGGAAGGACCACGCCCCTCCCTACCTCCGCAAGGTGTGGCCGATGAACCGAGAACGGTCCGTTCCGCGCACCCTGTCGCGCCACAGCGGAGCATCCGTTCGGCGATCCCGGGCCCGGCAAGACCGCGAATCGGGTTAGGCTGCACGGGTGTCTCGCCCCTGGCTCGTCATCACGCTGGTGATCTACGGCGTGGTCGCGGCGATCTCGATGATCATCCTCGGCTGGCCGGAGAGCACCCCTGCCCAGATCATCCTGCTCGAACTGGCCGCGCTGCCGCTGCAGGGCTCGCTGGCGGTCGGGCTGTGGCACCTGAGCCGCCGGATGCGTCCGCTGGGCAGCCGCGGGCGCGTGGTCTGGTGGACGATCCTGGGCATCGCCGGGCTCGGGCTGGGGCTTGTGGGCGTCGCCTACCTCGGCCCGCGCAGCCTGGTGCCGCTGGGCCTGAGCCTGGTGTGGGTGGCGTTGCTGCTCGCCATGGTGCTGGTGGTCTCGCACCTGCCGCGCCGCAGCATGCGCGAACTGCTCCGCGTCCTGCCCGACGAGGATGAAGCCGACGAGACCGACGAGGGCGTCGACCTGCTGGACGACTCCGACGATGCCGACGACAGCGGTGATGCCACCGCCGAACTGAACCCCGCGGCTTCGTGACCCCCCGGCTCATCCTGGTGGCAGGCGCCTCGGGTAGCGGTAAATCCCGGCTGGCGCACGCCTCGGCCTGCCTGGCCTTCCGGCTCGACGACTTCTATTTCGACGCCGACCACCCCGGCCACGTCCTCACCGACTACGGCATCATCGACTGGGACGACGTCGCCTCCTGGAACGCCGGGGCCGCCGTCGCCGCGCTGCGCACCCTGCTCGACTCCGGCGAGGTCGAGGTGCCCGAGTACTCGATCTCCGAGAGCCGCCGGATCGGCAGCCACACCGTGAAGCTGGGCGGCTGCGACTGCATCGTCGCCGAGGGCGTCTTCGCCATCGAACTGCTCCCCCACCTGCAGGCCGCCGGCATTCCCGCGACCCCGATCTACCTCGACCGCCCCGGCTGGCTGGTCTTCGCCCTGCGCCTGCGCCGCGACCTGGCCCACAAGCGCAAGTCCCGCCGCGTCCTGCTGCGCCGCGGCTGGGCGCTCTGGCAAGCCCAGCCCGCCCTGAAGCGCCGCGCCGTCACCGCCGGCTTCGCCCC
>JAPUEM010000141.1:17275-34417 GCA_027492575.1 Propionicimonas sp. | reverse complement strand
GTGCGCGAATCACCTCATCCCGCCGTGCAGCGCGCGGTGGCGGCCTTGGGGCGGTTCAACGATCGACATCCGTGGAGCCACAACGACCACTTCCATCCATGGATCCTGCGGAACCTCCCGAAGCGACGCGGAAGAGCACTCGACGTCGGCTGCGGCCAGGGAGCCCTGTTGGCCAAGCTTTCCCCGCACTTCGAACAAGTTCACGGCGCCGATCTCGATCCCGTCATGCGAAGCCAGTCCTCTGCCCGGTGCGCCGGCCTCGCCAACGTCACCGTCGACGCGCAACAGTTAAGCGATGTCGATGGGCAAGTCGATCTGGTCACCATGATCGCCGTCCTCCACCACCTCGACGCCCGCGATACGCTCACCCAGATCAAGCGCCTGCTGGCACCGGGCGGACGGCTCCTCGTCGTGGGCCTCGCACCACCGCTCACCACCCGTGACAAGGCATGGGACATCCTCTCCGTCTTGAGCAACCCGGTCATCGGCCTGATCCGGAGTCCCCGCGCGGTCACGGATGGCGGACGGCTCCCACCGTTCCCCATCGCTGACCCCGAACTGAGTTTCGACGAACTGCAGGCCATCGTCGCCGAGGTGATCCCGGGCGCAGGGATGCGCCACCGCATCGCCTTCCGCCACACGATCAGCTGGACGAAGCCGTCCGCCTGATCAGCCAAACGCTCGCGCCGCCGAAGCCGAAATCACCCCGCACGAAGCGGTTGGCAATGCGGACATGTCAGCAGCCGGCAGGGCCAGCTCCTGGTCCGCCAGAACAGTCCCGCACCCGCACCTGGCCTGCACGGCGTCCGCAACGCGCGTGGGTCGTCGTCCGCAGGCGGGAGGCCCGTCTCGGGCGAGGCGGGGTTTCAGGCGATCGGGGCCCAGGTGGGGCCGGTCTGGGCGAGGGTGTCGTCCAGCTTGGCGAAGATCGGGGTGGGCTTGGCCAGGGGGGTTCCGACGGCGATCGGGATCGACTCCCAGCGGGCCTGCTGGGCGGTGTAGTCGCCGGTCAGCACCGGGTAGGGCGAACCGCCCTCCTCGGTGACCTCGATCAGGTCGGGCTGGGCCGCCCAGACACCCACGCCGCCCAGGGCTTCGAAGACCTTCTGGGAGGCGTGCGGCAGCAGCGGCGTCAGCAGGGTGTTGCAGTCGGAGACCACCTGCAGCGCCACGTGCAGAACGGTGTCGCGGCGGGCCGGATCGTCCTTCAGCTTCCAGGGTTCCTGGTCGGAGAGGTACTTGTTGGCGAGCCCGACGATCCGCATGGCCTCGGTGGTGGCGGCCTTGAACTTGCAGCGGCCCCACAGGTCGCCCACGGTCTCGAAAGCAGCCCGGGCCGCGGCCAGCAACTCACGATCGGCATCCAGCAGGTCCCCCGCGGCTGGAATCGCGCCGACGTTCTTGTGCGCCATCGAGATCGAGCGGTTGACCAGGTTGCCCCACTCGTTGGCCAGCTCGAAGTTGATCCGGCGGACGAACTCGTCCCAGGTGAAGTCGGAATCCTGGTTCTCCGGGCCGGCCACGGCGATGAAGTAGCGCAGGGCGTCCGGCCCGAACTCGGCCAGGAAGTCGCGGACGTAGATCACGTGCCCGCGCGAGGAGGCCAGCTTGGAGCCCGACATGGTCAGGAACTCCGAGGAGACGATCTCGGTGGGCAGATCCAGCGGCCCGAAGGCGGACGGCTCACCGCCGTGGTCGCCCTGGCCGTTGACGCCCAGCAGGATGCCCGGCCAGATCACCGAGTGGAAGGTGATGTTGTCCTTGCCCATGAAGTAGTAGGAGCGGGCGTCGGCGTTCTGCCACCAGGTGCGCCAGGCCTCCGGGTCGCCCGAGCGCCGCGCCCATTCGATGGACGCCGACAGGTACCCGATCACGGCGTCGAACCAGACGTAGATCCGCTTCATCGGAGCGTCCTCCCACTCCGGCAGCGGGATCGGGACGCCCCAGTCGAGATCGCGGGTGATCGCCCGGGGACGCAACTCCTTCAGCAGGTTCTCGCTGAACCGCAGCACGTTCGGACGCCAGTCGGTGCGGGTCGCCAGCCACTCCCCCAGCGCCCCGGCCAGCGCCGGCAGGTCGAGGAAGAAGTGCTCGGTCTCGATGAACTCCGGCACCTCGCCGTTGATCCGCGAGTGCGGGTTCTTCAGATCCGCCGGGTCGAGCTGGCGTCCGCAGTTGTCGCACTGGTCGCCCCTGGCGCCGTCGTAGCCGCAGATCGGGCAGGTGCCCTCTATGTAGCGGTCGGGCAGCGTCCTCCCGGTGGAGGGCGAGATGGCGCCCATCTGCCGCTGAGCGACCAGGTAGCCGTTGCGGTGCAGCGTCCGGAACAGTTCCTGCACCACCGCGCGGTGGTTGCGGGTGGTGGTGCGGGTGTACAGGTCGTAGCAGCAGCCCAGGCCCTGCAGATCCTCGGCGATCACCCGGTGGTACTTGTCGGCGGTCTGCTGCGGGGTGAGGCCCTCCTTCTCGGCCTGTACCTGGATGGCGGTGCCGTGCTCGTCCGTCCCGGAGACCATCAGGACGTCGTTGCCGGCCATCCGCATGTAGCGGGAGAAAACGTCGGAGGGGACGCCGAAGCCGGACACGTGCCCGATGTGCCGCGGGCCGTTGGCGTAGGGCCAGGCCACAGCGGTCAGGATGGAAGCTGCCATAGGGGGCATCCTATTCCGAGAGCCGCCCTGCACCGGAACCGGGTGGGCCGCCCGAGCGCTGCAGGCCGGCGGGCCGAGATCGGGACGGCTCCAACTCCGTCCACACTCCCCCATCCACATTGGGCTGGACGAAGTGAGGACTGTCCCCAACTCCGTCCAGGCCGGGCCGGTGGGGACGGTTGAACGGAAGTGGAACCGTCCCCAGTTCCGTCCACGGCGGGTGCCGAACAGACCTGCCTCTGGATCGCCCGGGGATGCCTCCGGAGCACTCCGGATCCGCATCCCGAGGTAGATCTGTTCGCAGGCCCCCACCGCCGCGAAACCCCCGTCCACGCTCCGAAAACGCGCTAGCGCGTGTACCCGGATGCCGGGTTTTCGTAGAGCGCCGTTCACCCGTACGATGACTGATGTGTCCCCTGAGTTCATACTCTTGGCGCTCGTTGTTGTGACAGCCCTCGCATTCGATTTCACGAATGGCTTTCACGACACCGCGAACGCCATGGCCACGTCAATCGCGACGAAGGCTCTCACTCCCAAGGCCGCTGTGACGCTGTGCGCCATCCTCAATCTGGTCGGCGCCTTCCTGTCGGTCGAGGTCGCCATCACCGTCACCAACGCCGTGATCCGGATCCAGAATCCCGATGGCACGCCCATCCCGGAGGTCATGGGGGACGGCGGCGGCCCGCTGCTGCTGATCCTCATGGCCGGCCTGGCGGGCGCCATCATCTGGAACATCCTCACCTGGCTGTGGGGGCTGCCCTCCAGCTCCTCCCACGCCCTCTTCGGCGGCCTGATCGGCGCCACCATCGCCGGGCTCGGCGTCGGCGGCGTGAAGTGGATCGGTGAGGGCTACAAGCTGGACGGCGTGGTCGGCAAGGTGATCCTGCCCGGCCTGATCTCCCCCGCCATCGCGATCATCGTCGCCTATGTGGGCACGAGGCTGATCTTCAAGGTGACCGAAGGGGTGGCCGAGCGCTACCAGGAATCCGGCTTCCGCTGGGGGCAGATCGGCACGGCATCGCTGCTCTCCCTCTCCCACGGCACCAACGACGCCCAGAAGACCATGGGCGTGATCACCCTCGGCCTGCTGGCCACCGGCGCCTGGACCGACACCCACCAGATCCCATTCTGGGTGAAGGTCACCTGTGCGCTCGCCATCGCCGCCGGCACCTACCTGGGCGGCTGGCGGATCATCCGCACCATGGGCAAGGGCCTGATCGAGATCTCCTCGCCGCAGGGCATGGCCGCCGAGAGCTCCTCGGCCGCGGTCATCCTGACCTCCAGCCAGCTCGGCTTCCCGCTCTCCACCACCCACGTCGCCACCGGCTCCATCCTCGGCTCCGGCCTGGGACGCAAGGGCGCCGAGGTCCGCTGGGGTGTCGCCGGCCGGATGGGCATGGCCTGGCTGACCACCCTGCCGGCCGCGGCCCTGGTCGGCGCGGTGATGTGGTGGATCGGTCACCTGATCGGCGGGACGACCGGCGCGGTCGTCGTCTTCGTCATCATGGTCGCCGCCTGGCTGGGCATGTGGCTGCACTCGCGGCGCGACCCGATCGGACGCCACAACGTCAACGACGAATGGCATCCTGAGCCCGCCGACGACGCCACGCTCGCCGAGGCGGACGAACCCGCCTCCGTCTCCCAGGGGGTGACCCAGTGACCCAGGTCTGGGCCGCGCTGGACGCGGCATGGAAGATCCTGCTGATCGGCGGCGTCCTCGGGGCCGGCCTGCCGACCCTCTTCGCGCTCGGCGTCCGCACCATGGCGTGGAGCGCCGGCGGCGACGCCGAGATCCACGAGGAAGGCGTCCTCCCCAAGCCCCATCCGATGGGCCGGGCGCTCGCCTATGTCATCTTCGGCTTCGTCGTGCTGGTCGTGCTGCTCGGCATCAGCTACATCGTCGCCCACGGCCTGGGCTACAACCTGGCCTTCAACGGCGTGATGCCGTCCTTCGTCCCCCGCTGACCCGCCTGGCTCACGATCGTGGTGAGGAAGCCGCGCGCTCTGGGGCTCACCCCGGGCTGCAGCGCGGCGGGCTCCACCGGCACCAGGCGCACCTGGGCGCCGACCCCCGCCAGCACCACGGGCAGGGTGTAGCCGACGGACGAGGGGAAGCCGATCACCTGCGTGGCGACCGGCCCGCGGCGCAGCTCGATCTCCAGCGGCACCTCGGGGGTCACCACCCGCAGCCCGGTCCGCTCGGCGATCCGGGCCAGTTTGCCGGGGCTCTCCCGGCGATGGGCGTAGTACCGTCCGGGTCTTCCGCCGGCCAGCGCCGCGACCTGATCGAGGTAGGCCTCACCGGAGACGACCCCCGATTCGACCAGCGACGTCCCGACGATGTCGGTGCCCGGCACCAGCCGGGGGCTGCCGAACCGGCCGCGGGTCCAGTCGTACCGGTTCGGACGGAGCACCAGACTCGGCACCGGGTTCGCCGGCATCACCGTGAAGACGGTCACCGGACGGTTCGGGGTGGGGGTGAAGATCCGGCGGGCCCGGGCGGCGGACGGGCCGCGCAGCCAGGCCGTCAGGCCTCCGCGAGCGTCCCAGCGCGCCAGCGGCGTCCCCTCGGCCAGGCGGGTGGTGAACTCCATGGTCGCGGTGCCGTCGTCCACCACCACCAGCCCGCCGCCGCGATAGGCGGGCAGCAGCACCTGCACCAGCCCGGAGAACGGATCGCCCACCACCAGCTGGTCGGCCGCCGCGATCCGGGGACGCAGCGCGCCCACCGCCCCGGCCAAGGCCGCCAGGCCCCGCCGCGGGTCGTACCAATCAGCGGCGATGCCCTCCTCGCCGGCATAGCCGAGCATCGCCCGCAGTTGCCGCCGGCTGTTGGCATCGGAGGGGGCGAGCACGGCGATGCCGGTGCGGTCGGCGGAACCGGTGGCGTGGCACCACTCGATGACGTGCAGCAGCTGGACCGGGCTCTCGACCAGGGCCAGAACGGTCACGCGACCGCCCCGCCCAGGGCGTCGGCGACCACTCCGGCCACCCGGCGCAGCTTGCGCATCGCCGCCAGCTCACCGGGATAGACCTGCTTCACGCCGTCGCCGAGCGCCTGCTCGATCACCCGGATGTCACGCACCAGGCGGCCCAGGCCGGCGGGTTCCACCGAGGCGGCCTGATCCGAACCCCACATCGCCCGGTCCAGGGTGATGTGACGCTCGACCATCACCGCGCCGCGGGCCACCGCCGCGACCGTGGTCTGCAGACCGGTCTCGTGACCGGAGTAGCCGATCGGCACGTTCGGGTACTCGGCCATCAGGGTGTCGATCATCCGGAGGTTGAGTTCCTCCGGCGGCGCCGGGTAGGTGCTGGTCGCGTGCAGCAGGACGGTATTGCGGCTGCCCAGCACCTCGACGGCGTGCCGGATCTGTTCCGGCGTGGACATGCCGGTGGAGAGGACGATCGTCCGGCCGGTCGCCCGCAGCGCACGCAGCAGCTGGTCGTCGGTCAGGCCGGCCGAGGCCACCTTGTGCGCCGGCAGGTCGAACTGCTCGAGGAAGTCGACGCTCTCGACATCCCAGGGCGAGGCGAACCAGTCGATGCCTCTGGCGCGGGCGTGGTCGTCGATCGCCCGGTACTCCGCGACGCCGAACTCGACGCGGTGCCGGTAGTCGAGGTAGCTCATCCGGCCCCACGGGGTGTCCCGCTCGATCTCCCACTGGTCACGCGGGGTGCAGACCTCGGGCGTCCGCTTCTGGAACTTCACCGCGTCGAGACCGGCGTCGGCCGCGATGTCGATCAGCCTGAGCGCGTTGGCCAGGTCACCGTTGTGGTTGATGCCGATCTCGCCGATCAGGTACACCGGCTGCCCCGGCCCGACCAGGCGCTGGCCGATCCGGCGCAGCCGCGGGTGGAATTCTGCGGTCATGACAGGTCCTTTCCGAGGATCCACGAGGCGATCTCGCGGACGGCACCGCGCCCGCCGGGCGCGGTGGTGACGGCCCGGGCGGCGGCCCGGACCGGAGGATGCGCGGAGGCGACCGCCACCGGCCAGCCCACCTCGGCGAAGCCGGGCAGGTCGTTGACGTCGTTGCCCAGGTAGAGGACGCGGGCCGGGTCGATGCCCTGCTCGGCGCACCAGGCGGCGAGGGTCGTCCCCTTGCTGGTGATTCCCTGCAGGCACTGGACGCCGAGCTTGGCGGCCCGGGCCGAGACCACCGGATTCGTCTCGGTGGAGAGGATCAGCACCTCGATCCCGGCGCGGCGCAGCGCGGCGACGCCCATACCGTCGCCGCGATGCACCGCCACCAGTTCGGCGCCGTCGGCCGCCACCCAGACCCGGTCGTCGGTCTGGGTGCCGTCGAAGTCGAGCACGACGGCGTCGACCTCGCCCGGCCCCGGCCGCACGGACGGGCTGTCGAGCAGGGCGGCGAGCAGCCGGGCCCGCTCGAGATCGCCGGGTTCGTCGATCTCGAGCACCCGCTCGGCGGCGGTCTCCACGGCACGGATCGTGCCGAAGAAGCGTCGTCCCTTGGTGAGGAAGCCGGCGGCCCGCATCGCGTAGGCGGCGCCGGTCTCCAGCAGTTCGACCGGACGCTCCTGGCGCCGGGCACGGCGCTTGTGGTGGTGGTTGACCGCCACCGCGCCGTCCGCCTCGGGCCGCCACAGGAAGCCGTGGAAGCGGGCCGCGGTGAAGGCCGTGTCGGCGCCGGAGAGCACCGCCTCGACCACCTTGTCGATCTCGTCCGGGGTGGTGAACGGGCTGGTGCACTGCACCAGCACCACCACGTCGAGGGTGTCGATGGTGCTGCCGTAGAGCACCTCCAGGGCGTGGATCACCGCCTCCTCACTGCCGGCGGTGTCGCCCGCGAGATCCTGCGGCCGGGTGACCACCACGGCGCCGGCACGGCGGGCGGCGGCGGCGATCGGTTCGTCGTCGGTCGAGACCACCACCGCGGTGACCCGGCTCGCCGCCTGGCAGGCCCGGACGGCGCGGACCACCAACGGCACCCCGCCGACCATCGCGAGGTTCTTCCCGGGAACTCCCTTGGAGCCACCCCGTGCGGGGATGACGGCCACCACGCTGGGCTGCGCGCCCGACTGCCGGGAGAGCCTGTCGTTCATAGTGATCCCAACTTCTGGAGGACCGGAGCCACGGTGGTGACGCCGCTGTGGTGGATCGCGCGGGCGGTGCGCCGGACGGCGCCGCGAAGCATTCGGCCGACCCGGCCGGTTCCGCCCGGCAGCGCCGGATCGCCCTGGGGGCCGAGGCCGTAGGAGGCCAGCAGCGGCGGCAGGTAGTAGGGGCTGCGTTCGGCCGTGTAGTACGGACGCAGTGGCCACAGCTCGCCGGTCAGCAGTTCCGCGACCCGGGCGGCGAAGGCGTCCGGCGGAGCGCCCGCCACCCCGTGCCTGCGGGCCCATTCCGGGTGGACGAAGGGGGCCAGCCCCTCGTCCAGATCGTTGAAGGAGGCCAGGCAGCCCGAGCCGACGAAGTAGGCGTTGCCGAGCGCCTCCCGCACCCCGAAGTCGGTCAGCAGGAGGGTGGGAAGCCCGGCGTGCATCGACTCCAGCGCCGCCGTGGACGAGACGGTGACCAGGATGTCGGTCTCCGCGAGCGTCTCACCCATGTCGCCGACCACGATCTCCAGGTTCTCCGGCAGGTCGTGGCGGCGCAGGATCGCGGGGTAGGGGTGCGGATCGGCATGGGTGACCCGTTCGCCGAGCGCGCTGCGCAGCTTCACGATGACCCGGCGATCCGGGTGCAGTTCGGCGTGGCGGATCAGCCGGCGCACCACATACTCGCGTTCGCGGGCGGCGCGCGGCACCCCGGGCTGGCAGGCGAAGGTGACGGTGAACCGCGGCCGCCCGGAGGCCTGCGGCAGCGGCCGCAGGAAGGGCAGGCCGGTCTCGACGACGACGCCGGGATCGAGCCCCAGCCCGGCGTACACCTCCGCGAACCGTTCGGCGTCGTGCGGGCTGTTGGCCAGCACGATGTCCGACCCGGCGCGTCCCAGCAGCCCTTCGACGACTTTCTCGTAGACCACCCCGAAGTACCCGCTGACCAGGACGGGCCGCCGGATCTCGGCCGGCCAGCCGGCCGCCAGGGCGCTGATCGCGGCGAGCACGCCGCCGCCCCCTCCCGCGGCGAGCACCAGGACCTCGGGACGGGCGGTGACCAGCGTGTCCACCAATTCGGGCAGGCGCAGATCGACGACGGTCTGCGGATCCACCCCGGCGGCCCGGAGCTGGCGTGCGTTCGGCCGCGCCGCGCAGTCGAGCAGGTAGGCGTCCACACCCCCGACGGCGTGGAGCTGCCGGGCGGTCAGCATCCCCCACTTCCACCGGCTGTCGGTGTCGGCCAGAACGGCAACCCGTTCGGGCCGGCGGATGGGCGTCATGCTTCGACGCTAGGCAGACCGCCTCACCATCGGCCCAACTTCAACCGACCATTCGGTGAATGCCTCGCCAATCTCACGGTCGTGTCGCTGCCCACGCCGTCCCCGCTGAGGTCGGACGCCGCCTGACGTCGCACTCGTTCGCCTTCCCGGACGAGACGCCGAACAGGTGCGGCGCCGGATCACCGGCGTCGCAGCCGATCCCTCAGCTCACGCCGTGGGCGGCGAAGCCGGGCAGGATCACGTTCTGAACCAGCGCGCGGCGCGGGTGGTAGGGATAGAAGGCGCCGCGGGCGGCGTTCAGGGTGAAGCGGCGCAGATCGGCCAGGTCGTAGCCGAAGGCGTCCGCCAGCAGGCCGAACTCGCGGCTGAGCGTCGTCCGGCTCATCAAGCGGTTGTCGCAGCTGACCGCGACCCGGAAGCCCAACTCGGCCAGCAGGCCGAACGGATGCTCGGCGATCGTCTCAGCGATGCCGGTCTGAAGGTTGGACGACGGGCACACCTCCAGGGGAATGCGCCGGTCGAGCACGTACTGCGCGAGTTCGCCGAGCACCCACTCCCCCGGGCCGCCGGTGATGTCCTCGACCAGCCGGACGCCGTGACCGATCCGGGACGCGCCGCAGAGTTGCACCGCCTCCCAGATGGACGCCGGGCCGAAGGCCTCGCCGGCGTGGATGGTGAACTGGACGTTGTGCCGCCGCAGGTACTCGAAGACCGCCGCGAACCGGCTGGGCGGGAAACCGTCCTCGGCGCCGGCGATGTCGAAGCCGGCGACCGAATCGTGCCGGTAGGCCACCGCCAGTTCGGCCACGCTCAGCGTGGGATCGCCGTGACGCATCGAGGTGACCAGCTGCCGCACCACGATCGGACGCCCGGCGGCCGCGCAGGCCGCCATCCCCTCGGCCAGGCCGTCGCGCACCGCCTCGACCGCCTGGGCCATGGTCAGCCCGGCGCGCAGATGCTGCTCGGGAGCCCAGCGGGCCTCGGCGTAGACCACGCCGTCCGCGGCCTGATCCTCGACGAACTCCCGCGCGATCCGCCGCAGCTGCGGGTAGGTCTGCATCACCGCGACGGTGTGCTCGAAGGTCTCCAGGTAGCGCACCAGCGACCCGGAATCAGCCGCCTCGAAGAACCAGTCCGCCAGCCCCTCGGCATCGCTCACAGGCACCTCGTGACCGATATCGGCCGCCAGTTCCAGCACGGTGGACGCGCGCAGCCCGCCGTCCAGATGGTCGTGCAGGGCGACCTTCGGCAGAGCCTGCAGAACCTCGGGATCGATGCTCATCTCAACCTTTCAGCTAGCCGCGCGGAAGCCTCGTGCAGTGGTTCGGCTGCGCGATCGCAGCTGCCGGCGGAGAAGAGATCAGTCTAGAAGAACAACCTCACCAGCGGCGCTGCACCCACCGCCACCGGGTGAATCCGCGGCCATGCCCTAGCCTGGGAGGGATGCGCACCGCTGCGCTCTTCGAAAGGGGAACTCAGGTGAATCCGCGGCCCACGAGACGCCCGACCATGGCCGATGTCGCCCGCCTCGCCGGGACATCGACGACCGTCGTCAGCTACGTGGTCAACGGCACCGACCGGCCGGTCGCGGCGGCGACCGGCGAACGCGTCCGGGCGGCCATCGCCCAACTCGACTATCGCCCCAACCGTGCCGCGAGGGCGCTGCGGGAGCGTCGGCGACGCTTCATCGGCCTGGTCGTGCCGGCCACCGCCGACCCCTTCTACGTCGCCTTCGCCGAGGAGATCCAGGCCGCCGCGATGCGTCGCGGCTACCTCACGCTCACCGGCAGTTCCGGCTTCAACCCCGATCAGGAGGCCGCCCTGCTGGAGGGCCTGGTCGACGAGCAGGTGGCCGGTGTCATCCTGGTCGGTCTCGGCGAATCCCACGATCTGCGAGCGGTGCTCGAGACCTCGCCCACGCCGGCGGTCTTCCTGCACCATCGACCCGGTGGCCTGACCGGGCCGCTGGTCACCATCGCCAACCGGGAGTGGGCGCGTCGCGCCACCGAGCATCTGCTGGAGCACGGCTACCGCGAGTTGGCCCTGCTCACCCACGCCGACGACGACGGGCCGGTCGGCGACCGGATGCGGGGGTTCCGCGATGCGGCCGCGGCAGCCGGTCTCGACGTGGTGCTTTGGCGGGCGGACGGCTACGACCGGCAGGCCGGTTCGCAGGCCACCCTGGCGGCTCTCGCGGGTGCCGACCGGCCGCCTCGCGGGCTGGTGGTCGCCACGGACGAGCTCGCCTTCGGCGCCCTGCACGCCCTCGCCTCGCTCCGGATCGAGGTGCCCGGCGAAGTGGCGGTCATCTCGATGGACGGCGTCCGCGAGACCCGCACCAGCGTGCCGGAACTCTCGACGGTGACCGAGCCGTTCGCGGCGATGGGCGAGGCCGCGGTGGCCCTGCTGCTCGACCGGGTCGGCGACGGAGATCAGGTCTTCGACTGCGACCTCACCCTGCGTGCCAGCTGCGGCTGCGGCTGATCACGCCCCCGGCATCACCGGCCGTGGACGGCGCTCTCGGCTCCCCGGCCCTCGGCGCCTGCGGCTGGTCTCCCGCCAGGCGAACAGGCCCAGACCGATGAGCGTCGCGACGTACGGGATCGTCTGCACGAGCTGGCTGGGGATCTCGAGGTTGCCGAGCCGGATCGAGAGCGCCTCGAAGAAGCCGAAGGCCAGCGCGGCCAGGCCGACCCCGAGCGGACGCATGCCGCCGAGGAAGATCGCCGCCAACGCGATGAACCCGCGGCCGGCGGTCATGTCGCGGATGAAGCTCGACACATAACCCATCGAGAGGAAGGCGCCGGCCGTGCCGGCCAGGCTTCCGCAGAGAACGACGGCCGCGTACTGCAGCTGCTTGACCGGGATGCCCGCGGTGGCCGCCGCGAGCGGGTTCTGCCCGATCGCTCGCAGGTGGACGCCGAAGGCGGACCGGGCCAGCACCACGGCGACCGCGGCCCAGACCCCGAAGGCGACATAGGTGAGGACGTGCTGCCCGAGCAGCACGTCGCCGAGGAAGGGCACGCCCGCGAACGGCCCGGGGTCGATCGTCGGCAGCAGGTTGCGCCCCAGGCTCGACGTTCCCGACTTGTCACCGAGCAGCGAGAAGACGATGAAGGTCGTGAAGCCGGCCACCAGCAGGTTGAGCCCGATGCCGACGATGATCGGGTCGGCGCCGAACTCCAGATGCAGCAGCCCCAGCAGAA
Organism: Propionicimonas sp.; assembly: GCA_027492575.1. Classification (GTDB taxonomy): domain Bacteria; phylum Actinomycetota; class Actinomycetes; order Propionibacteriales; family Propionibacteriaceae; genus Propionicimonas. Next base: position 22,213 of record JAPUEM010000141.1, on the reverse strand, counting down.
GACCGACGATCGCGCCTCCCACGATCGCCGCGAGCAGCCCCAGCCAGGGGCTCCCGGTGAAGCCGCCGACCAGGGCGCCGGCGCAGGCGCCGCTCAGCATGGAGCCTTCGAGGGTGATATTCGGCACGCCGGCCGTCTCCGAGATCAGGCCGCCCATCGCGGCCAGCAGCAGCGGCGTGGCTACGCGAAGCACGGCGGCCAGGAAGAGGGTCGAGAACAGGGTCTCCCAGATCATGGCCGGTCCTTCGCCTCGAGTCGGGAAAGTCGTCGGCGTCTCACCAGGCTCATCACGAACTGCGAGGTGACGAGCAGGACGATCAGCGCCAGGATCACGTTGACGATCTCGGTACCGACCGAAAGCTCCTGCTCCATGACATCGCCGCCGATCTTCAGATAGCTGTAGAAGAAGGCGGCGAAGGGGATCACGATCGGGTTGTTCCGGGCCAGGATCGCGATCATGATGCCGGTGAACCCGGTGCCCACCGAGAGGGTGAGCAGCGCTCGTCCATTGACTCCCTGGACGAGGTGGGCGCCCGCGATACCGGCGATCGCGCCGCTGATCACGAAGGAGAGGATGATCACCCGGCGGGAGGAGATGCCCCCGTACGCGGCGAAGAGCGGGTTGCTGCCGGTCATCCGCACCTCGTACCCCAAGCCGGTGCGCTGCAGGATCAGCCAGACCAGTACGGAAAGGACCGGGATCAGGATGACGGCCAGGTTCGCCTGATCGAAGCTCACCCCGGTCAGCTGGGTGAAGGTGGGGATGAGCGACTCGTTGGGCAGGTACTCCGAAGCGACGCTGGTGGCTCCGTCCGCGGTGAGGTATTCGGTCAGGATGTAGCCGTAGATGCGCACCAGCACGGTGTTGAGCATCAGGCTGGAGACGAGTTCGTTCGCGCCGAACTGGGCTTTCATCCAGCCTGGGACGAAGCCCACGACAGCGCCGGCGACCATCGCGGCCAGCGCCGGGACGATGATCCCCAGGCCGGGCGGCCAGGGGAAGGCCAGCCCGACGATCGTCGCGGTGAGCGCGCCCATGTACAGCTGGCCCTCGGCGCCCAGGCTCATCAGCCCGGCCCGGAACGGGATGGCGACCGAGAGCCCGAGGATGGTGAGCGTCGTCGTGTCGATGAGCACCCGTCCGATGCGGGTGGTGCGGGAGAGCGGTCCGGTGAGCAGCCATTCGTAGGCCGCGACCGCGTCCTTGCCGACCACCAGCAGGATGACGAAGCCGATCGCCAGCGCGATGACGATCGTGACGATCATCGCTCCGAAGGCAGCCACCAGGTCGTTTCGCCGCTGGCGGCGCACCCGCGTCCGTGCCGTCTCGCGGTCGTCGGCCGGCAGCGGCGGTGCGACGGCGGCTGGCTCGGCGGCAGTCATCTCGTCTCCCTGCTGTCGGCGGCGCCCAGCATGTGCTGGCCGAGATCCTCCTCGGTCACCGAGGCCACGTCGTCGAAGCGCGCCACGACGCGCCCCTCCCGCAGCACGGCGATCCGATCGGAGAGCGTGAGCGCCTCGCCGAGATCGGCCGACACCAGCAGCACCGCGCAGCCGGCGTCCCTCGCCTCCCGCAGTTCGGAGTAGATGAACTCCATCGCGCCGATGTCGACCCCGCGGGTCGGTTGCGAGGCGAGCAGCACCCGCGGGGCGTCGCCGAGTTCGCGGGCGACGATGAGCTTCTGGATGTTGCCGCCCGAGAGGGAGCCGGCCGGCACCTTGCTGTCGGCCGCGCGGATGCCGAACCGTTCGATCAGCATCTCGGCGAAGTCGCCGATCCGCTTCGGGCTGAGCAGCCGGCCGCGGTGGATGGCGGAGCCGGTGTAGCGATCGACGATGAGGTTGTCCTCGATGGATTCGGGGAGCGCGACCCCGTTCTTCATCCGGTCCTCCGGGATGTGGTGCAGCCCGCCCGCTCGACGCTCCCGGACGCTGGACGCGGTGATCTCGCTGCCGTGCAGCCGGATCTCACCGCCGGTCGGCGCACGGAGGCCGGCGATGACCTCGACGAGTTCGGTCTGGCCGTTGCCCTCGACGCCGACGATGCCCACGATCTCACCCGCGCGCACCGCGAGGTCGATGTCGGTGCAGGCGGGTCGCTCCAGGTCGTTCAGGCAGCTGAGCCCGGCCACCTCGAGGGCCACCTCGCCCGGCGAGGCAGCGGGATGACGGTCGGTGATCGTGATCGACCGGCCCACCATCAGGCCGGCCAGCGCCACCTCGTCGGTGGCGTCGGGAGTGGTCTGCCCGACCAGGTGCCCGCCGCGCATCACCGTGATCTCGTCGGCGATCTCGAGCACTTCGCGCAGCTTGTGCGAGATGAAGATGACGGTGCGGCCCGAGGCCGCGAAACCGCGCAGCGCGCGGAACAGTTCGATGGTCTCCTGCGGCGTCAGCACGGCGGTGGGTTCATCGAGGATGAGGATCCGCGCACCCCGGTAGAGGGCTTTCAGGATCTCGGCGCGCTGCAGCATGCCGACCGAGACGTCCTGGGCCCGTGCCAGCGGATCGATGTCGAGCTGGAACTGACGCGCGAGGTCGCGCACCTCGGCGACCGCGCGCCGGCTGTCGACGAAGCCGCGTTTCCGCGGCTCGGCGCCGAGGGTGATGTTCTGGGTGATCGTGAAGGTGCCGACGGTCATGAACGCCTGATGGACCATGCCGATGCCGTGGTCGATGGCCGCCTGAGGAGACGGGATCGAGACGGCCTCCCCGTCGAAGAGGACGCGGCCGGAGCTGGGCTGCTCCATGCCGTAGAGCACCTTCATCAGCGTCGACTTGCCGGCGCCGTTCTCCCCGATGATCGCGTGAACCGTCCCGGGCCGGATCTCGAAGGAGATCGATTCGCAGGCGACCACGCCGTTCGGGTACTCCTTGCGGACGCGCTCGAAGCTCACCGCCGGAGTTGCCGGTTCGGCGGCACCCGCCAGGGATGCCGCCGAACCGGTCTGATCGAAGTGCGCCACGTCAGAACGCGGTGTCGACCTTCACAGCGCCGGATTTGACGTCCGCCGCCGCAGCCTCGACCTTTGCCGCGATCTCGGCGGGCACGAGCTTGGCGAAGTTGTCGTTGTCGGTCGCCAGTGCCACGCCGTCCTCGGCGATGCCGACGTTCTCGGCCGCCCCGTAGACCAGGGTTCCCTCCTTGTGGAGTTGCGCGGCGCGCAGCAGGGCGGCGTCCACGTTCTTCACCATGGAGGTGAGGATCGTGTCGCGCAGGGTCGCGTCCTCGATGGTCAGGAACTGGTCGGAATCGACCCCGACCGAGTAGCGACCGGCGCTCGCCGCCGCCTCCATGACGCCGACACCCGAGCCGCCGGCGACGCCCCAGACCACACCGGCGCCCTGCTCGAACATCGCCGCGGCGATCTCCTTGCCGCGGGCCGGATCGTTGAACGCCTTGTCGCCGCCGACGTACTGGACGATGACATCGCTCGGGTTGCCGCCGGCATCGGCGAAGCCGTTCTTGAAGCCCGCGATGAAGTCGTTGATCACCGGGATGTCCTGACCACCGACGATGCCGGCCTTGGTCAGGCCCTCGGCCCCGGGCAGGGCGTTCGCGGCGAGTTCCAGCTGAACCAGGTAGCCGACCAGGTAGGAGCCCTCGTTCTGCTTGAAGGTCACCGAGTAGACGTTCTCACAGGCATTGGAGCAGCCGACCTTGCCGGAGTAGTCCGGCGGGGCGTCGTAGACCCAGAACTTCTTGTCCGGGTACTGCGGCGCCACCCGTCCGATGTAGTCGGACATGCTGTACGAGCCGGCGACCAGGATGTCGTAGTCGTCGCCCGCCGCGGCATCGGCCAGGCCGGACTCCCAGGTGCTCTCGTCGTAGCCGAGTTCGACGGTCTTGACCGTGTAGCCCAGGGTGTCGGCGGCTTCGGTGAGCCCACGGAAGGCGGAGTCGATGAACGACTTGTCACCGAGGGTGCCGTTGATGACGTACTTGATGTTGAGGCCCGCCTCAGCGGCCGGCGCATCGGTCGGTGCGGCGCTGCTCGCGCCGGGGCTCGGCGCGGCGGCCTGGCCGCAGGCGCTCAGGACGAGCGCGGCCGCGGCGATGACCGCGCCCGCTAGCAGGGATCTCTTCTTCATAACTCTCCTTGTGGTGCAGGCGTGGTGGTTGAGGTCGGGTCAGCCGCGGGCGGCGGCCAGCTGGGCCAGGATCGGGATGGTCTGCAATTGGTCGGGCTGGACGAGATCCCAGTCGATCCCCTGCACCTCGACGCGGGGGCTCGTGGTGCGGTAGGCCCGCTCCTCGGTGACCACCCAGTCGATGGTGGAATCGGTGGGCGTCATCGGCAGGTCCTCGTCCGGGACGATGCTCAGCGGGTGCACGGTCGAGGCGATCACCGTGCTGGAGTCGACGACACCCGCGTCGCGCAGCAGGGCGAGTTCGATGTCGGCGAAGCCGGCACCCTTGCCCGTGCGTCCCCCGGCGATCGTCACCGCGACCGAGCCGACGTTGACCAGATCGATATGCCGCATCTCCTCGAACGGCACCGGACGGCCGTAGGCGATCGCCCCGTCCATGGTCGAGGCCTCTTCCAGGGAGACCCCCTGCTCGGCGATGCCGGCCGCGGTCAGTTCGATGAAGCAGGGGTAGACCTTGATCTGCGGGTAGGCCATGTACAGCAGCTTGTTCTCCTGGAGCGCGCGCAGCCGGATCGGCGCCTGGCAGGCGTCCGGGGTGCACTTCACGACAGCCGCGTCACGCCAGAAATCCTGCTCGGCCAGCACGTCCGCGGCCCGGTCGGCGCCGTCGAAATCAGGGATGCCGCCACGCGGATCGCCGTCCACGGCACCGGCCGCCTCCAGCGCCGACCACACCCGCTCCCGCAGTGCGTCCTTACCCTGATGCCGCCCCCGCCACCGCGTCGCCTCGTCCGTCATGGGCTGGACACTAAACGATTGGATAGCGCTCTGTAAACACTGTCCACC
>JAPUEM010000141.1:0-17175 GCA_027492575.1 Propionicimonas sp. | reverse complement strand
CCGTCATGGGCTGGACACTAAACGATTGGATAGCGCTCTGTAAACACTGTCCACCCGACGCGTCACACCACGCCCGCCTGCTGGCGCACACCCGGCGGGGCGGAGTCCCTCGCCAAGCCCATGACCTGATCATCGCCGCCCACGCCGCGCAGACCGGCCGGACCGTTGTGTCCCGCGACGCGACGGCCCGGTTCGGGAATCTACCCGGAGTCGACGCCCAGGTGCCCGACCTCTGATCGTCGCGCTGCGGTTGCCACCGCTCCGCTCAGCCGGCGTGCCCGTGGGTGCCGCGGCGGGCGAGTTCGGCGTAGAACGCGGCGAGGATCTGTTCGGAGGCCTCGAGTGCGGAGAGGTCTCCGCTGCCGACCTCGGTTTCCAGCGAATCGCGCAGGGCGGCGACGGCCGGCGAAGTGCGCAGGGCGTCCTCCAGTTCGCCGCGGACCAGCGCCCACAGCCACTCCCGCTGCTGGCGGGCCCGCCTGGCCTCCAACTCGCCGGCGGCCTCCAGGCCGGAGCGGTGGTCGAGCACCGCCTGCCAGACCTCGTCCAGGCCCTTGCCGGTCAGCGAGCTCGAGGTGAGCACCGGCGGCCGCGGCGCCTTCGGGTCGGAGGAGATCAGCTTCATCGCGATGGTCAGCTCGCGGGCCGCGACCCGCGCCTCGCCCTCGTGGTCGCCGTCGGCCTTGTTGACCGCGATCACGTCGGCCATCTCCAGGATGCCGCGTTTGATGCCCTGCAGCTGGTCGCCGGCGCGGGCCAGGGTGAGCAGCAGGAAGGTGTCCACCATGCCCGCCACCGCCACCTCGGATTGGCCGACCCCCACGGTCTCGACCAGCACCACGTCGAAGCCCGCCGCCTCCAGCACGAACATCGATTCCCGGGTGGTGCGGGCCACTCCGCCCAGGTGGCTGCCCGCCGGGGACGGACGGATGAACGCCTGCTCGGATTGGGCCAGTTCGCCCATCCGCGTCCGGTCGCCGAGGATCGAGCCGCCGGTCTTGGCCGAGGTCGGGTCGACCGCCAGCACCGCCACCTTGTGACCCTCGGCGATCAGCCGGCGCCCCAGCGCGTCGATGAAGGTCGACTTGCCGGCCCCCGGCACCCCCGAGATGCCCACCCGGACGGCCTTGCCGGCGTGCGGACGCAGCAGGCGCAGCAGGTCGGCCGCCACCGCGTGGTGGGCCGGCTTGCTGGATTCCACCAGGGTGATCGCCCGTCCGATCCCCTGCCGGGAACCGCTGAGCACCAGCTCGGCCAGGTCCGCCGGATCGGGCAGCGGACGCCGACGCCGGGCCGGATCGGGCGGCAGCGGAAGGGCGTCGCCGTACTGCCGTCCGGGGGTCGGATCGGCCTCCAGCCAGATCGGCGCACGCTCATGCTCGGCCCCGTGGCCGGCATCCGGTGCCGGTTCGTCACTCATCGCTCTCCTACGGCCTGCCACTTACTGCCACATAGTCGCTCTGCGCGACGCATCTGTCGCACGCAACTCATATATGGCAGTAAGTGCACACCAGTGTCACCCCATACCGCCATCGTGGGACGAAGCGATCAGGCGTCAAGGCGCTCCCGCAGCTTGGTGAGCAGTTCGATGGCGGCGTCGGGGATGATCGTTCCGGGCGGGAAGATCGCCTCGGCGCCGGCGGCGTACAGCTCGTCGAAGTCCTGCGGCGGGATCACACCGCCGACCACGATCATCATGTCGTGCCGGTCGAGCTTGTCGAGTTCGGCCCGCAGCGCCGGCACCAGGGTGAGGTGCCCGGCCGCCAGCGAGGAGACGCCCACCACGTCGACGTCGGATTCGACCGCCTGGCGGGCGGTCTCCTCCGGGGTCTGGAAGAGCGGGCCGACGTCCACCGTGAAGCCGAGGTCGGCGTAGGCGGTCGAGATCACCTTCTGGCCGCGGTCGTGACCGTCCTGGCCCATCTTGGCGACCAGGATGCGCGGACGGCGTCCCTCCGCCTTCTCGAACTCGTCGACCAGTTCGCGGGCGCGTTTGACCCCGTCGGTCTGGCCCGATTCGGCGTTGTACACACCGGAGATGGTACGGATGTTCGCGGTGTACCGCCCGAAGTGCTTCTCCAGCGCGTCCGAGATCTCGCCCACCGAGGCCCGCGCCCGGGCCGCGTCGATGCTCAGCTTGAGCAGGTTGCGCTCCGGATCGGTCGGGTCGGGGTTGGCGGCGGCCCACGACAGCCGCTCGAGCGCCGCGTCGGTGGCGGCCTGGTCGCGTTCGGCGCGCAGCCGGTGCAGCTTGGCGATCTGCTGCTCGCGGACGCTGGCGTTGTCGACCTTCAGCACCTCGGGCAGCACGTCGTTCTCGACGGTGTACTTGTTGACGCCGATCAGCGGCTGGCGTCCGGAGTCGATCCGGGCCTGGGTGCGGGCCGCGGCCTCCTCGATGCGCATCTTGGGAATGCCCGCCTCGATCGCCTTGGCCATGCCGCCGGCCGCCTCGACCTCCTGGATCAGATCCCAGCCCTTGCGGGCCAGGTCGTAGGTGAGCTTCTCGACGTAGGCCGAGCCGGCCCACGGGTCGACCGACCGGGTGGTGCCGGATTCCTGCTGGATGAACAGCTGGGTGTTGCGGGCGATCCGGGCCGAGAAGTCGGTCGGCAGCGCGATCGCCTCGTCCAGCGCGTTGGTGTGCAGCGACTGGGTGTGGCCCTGGGTCGCGGCCATCGCCTCCAGACAGGTGCGCATCACGTTGTTGTAGACGTCCTGGGCGGTCAGCGACCAGCCGGAGGTCTGCGAATGGGTGCGCAGGGACATCGACTTGGGGTTCTTCGGCCCGAACTGGCGGACGAGCCGCGCCCACAGCAACCGGGCGGCGCGGAACTTGGCCACCTCCATGAAGAAGTTCATCCCCACGGCCCAGAAGAAGGAGAGCCGCGGCGCGAACTGGTCGACCTTCAGGCCCACCGACTCACCGGCGCGGATGTACTCCACGCCGTCGGCCAGGGTGTAGGCCATCTCGATGTCGGCGGTCGCCCCGGCCTCCTGCATGTGGTAGCCGGAGATCGAGATCGAGTTGAACTTCGGCATGTTCGCGCTGGTGAAGGCGAAGATGTCGGCGATGATCCGCATCGACGGCAGCGGCGGGTAGATGTAGGTGTTGCGAACCATGAACTCCTTGAGGATGTCGTTCTGGATCGTGCCCGCGAGCTGATCCAGCCGCACCCCCTGCTCCTCGGCCGCCACCACGTAGAGCGCCAGGACGGGCAGCACCGCGCCGTTCATCGTCATCGAGACCGACATCTGGTCGAGCGGGATGCCGTCGAAGAGCTGCCGCATGTCCAGGATGGAATCCACCGCCACGCCGGCCATGCCGACGTCACCGGTCACCCGCGGGTGGTCGGAGTCGTAGCCGCGGTGCGTGGCCAGGTCGAAGGCGATCGACAGGCCCTTCTGGCCGGCGGCCAGGTTGCGCCGGTAGAAGGCGTTGGACTCCTCGGCGGTGGAGAAGCCGGCGTACTGCCGGATCGTCCACGGCTGGTTGACGTACATGGTGGCGTACGGCCCGCGCAGGAAGGGCGGGATGCCGGGACGGGTGTCGAGGAAGTCGAGCCCCTCATAGGCCCGTTCGTCGTACATCGGCGGGACGAGGATGTGCTCGGGGGTCTGCCACCCCTCGGAGTACATCGGCGAGGAGTGCAGCAGCGCGTCGAACTGCGCGGCCGAATCGGCCGGGGGCAGGGCCGCCCCCAGGTCGACGCCCTCAAAGCTGGGGATGCTCACTGCTCCACTCCAATCCGGTCCATCGCCTCGGAGAGGAAGGCGACCACGTCCATACCCATGAAGACTTCACCGTCGATCCAGTCGTTGACCTCGTCGGAGGCCGCCTCGCGGCGGTTGCCGGCGATGTAGACCGTCGGGACACCCGCCTCCTTCAACGCCTTGGCCACGTCCACCGCCTGGGCGGCGTAGACCTTCGCCGACGAGCACAGGATGACGAACGTCGCTTCGGAGGCGAGCACCTGGGCGACGATCTCCTCCGGCGTCCCGCCCTCGCTGGCGGGGTGCTCGATGCCGCCGACGCCCAGCAGGGCTCCGACGAACATCTCACGGGCCCCGAAGTCGCGCCGGGCGCCCAGGCAGGCCAGGAAGACGGCCGGCTTCGGGTCGGCGGCTGCCGCCCGGTCGCGCAACGCCTCGAAGATCTCGGAGTCGCGGTGCGGGGCCAGGCCCGCTCGGGCGGGAGCGGCCGGACGCGGACGGACGGCGAGCGGCTCCTCGGCGGGGTTCGGGAACATCGAGACGCCGGTGAGCGGCTGGCTGCGGTCGGCCAGGCGCTTGGCGCGCTCGGCCTTGGACGCCTCGATCCGTTCGGCCACCAGGCCCGAGGTGAGCGCGGCGGCCATGCCGCCGGCGGCCTCGATCTGCTGGAAGACCTCCCAGGCCTTCGCGGCCAGCTGGTCGGTGAGTGATTCGACGAACCAGGCGCCACCGGCCGGGTCGGAGACCTTGCCGATGTTGGATTCCTCGGCGGCCAGCACCTGGGTGTTGCGGGCCATCCGGCGGCTGAACTCGTCCGGCAGGCCCTGGGCGGTGTCGAAGGGCAGGCAGGTGATGATCTCGGCGCCGCCGACGGCGGCCGCGAAGGTGGCGATGGTGCCGCGCAGCAGGTTGACCCACGGGTCGTCGCGGGTGATCATCCGCCAGCTGGTGACGGCGTGCTGGACGGCGCCGCGGGCCTCGGCGGGAACCCCGCTGACCTCGCAGACCCGGGCCCACAGCCGGCGCAGCGCGCGCAGCCGGGCGATCGTCATGAACTGGTCGGCGTTGGCGCTCACCCGGAAGGCGATCTGCCCCGCCCCGTCGGCGGCCGGGATGCCGGCGGCCTCCAGGTCGCGCAGGTAGGCCACGCCGGTGGCGATCGCGAAGGCGAGCTGGTCGACATCGCTGGCGCCGGCGTCGTCATAGGGCAGCACGTCGACGCAGAGGGCGCGCACCGCGGGGAACTCGGCCAGGGTGAGCCGCACCCAGTCGGCCTGCGCGCTCAGGTCGGGAGCCTGTCCCGTCCGGGCGGCCAGGCCCAGGGCGTCCAGACCGAGGTTGCCACGGGCGAAGCCGGCACCCTTGGCCCGCCAGAACCCGACCAGCGCCTCGGCGGCGGCCACCTGATCCTCGGCGCTGGTGATCGAGATCGGCGCCAGGTCGGGCTGCACCCCGTCCAGCACGGCGGCCAGATCCTCGGCGGCGATCGCGTCGCTGCCGACCCGCAGCCAGACCGAACTCGCACCCCGTTCCAGGTCGGCCAGGATCTCGCGCCGGGTGAGCGCGACGTCCGGATCCTCGTGGAGCTGGCGGACGTCCCAGGTGATCATCGGGCTGGTCTTCACCATGGTGCCGCGGGTGAACGGCATGACGCCGGGGTGCCCCAGCGGCCGGTCACTACGGGTGTAGAGGGGCTCGATGGTGAGGCCGTCGACGGTCGTGGTGCGCAGCCGCGCCATCGCCTTGTCGAGCGGGATCTCCTTGCCTTCAGGGCGGCCACGGTTGAGCACCTTGAGAACTTCGGCCTCCCACTGTTCACGGGTGGGAGTGGCGAAGTCCCCGGCCAGCAGCAACGGGGTATCGGTCATGCCTTTCACCCTAATGACACCGGAACGCCCCCGCAGGAGAACAAGAAAAAAGCCGGTGCGGGCTCAGCTGCTGGTTCGATCAGGAGATCCCGGATCAAGTCCGGGATGACGTAGGAAAGTCAGCGGGCATCTTTCGCTCGCTCCGCTCCCGCCCCACCACCGTCATCCCGGACTCCGATCCGGGATCTCTCCCAGCCACCTCTCTCGCAGCCCGGGCGATCAGCTCACCTGGCGCACCAGCGCCTCGGCGGAGCGGATCATGGTGGCGGTCTCGCGCTCCCAGTCGGGTTCCTGGCCGCGGAAGGGGCCGGTGGCCAGGGAGATGATCACGGCGGCGGAGCGCAGCCGCAGCTGGGTGGGGTCGACCCGGGCATCGAAGACCGGCACCCAGCTGCGCACCAGGTCGTGGACGCGGGCCTCCTGCACCGGGTTCATCCGCTGGATGGTGGAGAGGTGGGCGACCAGGCAGGCCAGGTCGTCCACCCGGTGGCCGGGGCCGATGGTGTCGATGTCGAGCAGGCCGCAGACCCGTCCGTCCGCCACGTGCACCTGGCCCTCGTGGAAGTCGCCGTGGGTGGCCTCGTGCCCCGGACCCACCGGCGCCAGCCCGGCCGAGATGGTGTCGACCAGGGCGCCCAGCCGATCCTCCAGCCGGGGCACCGCCTGGGCGACCATGTTCGCGTAGTGCTGGACGGCGTCGCTCCACGGCGGCCGGCGTTCGAGCTGGGCGACGCTGGCGGGCAGTGAATCCAGCAGGTCGATCAGCTGCTCGGCGGTGCACGGCGCCGTGGGGTCGAAGACCGCCTGGGCCAGCGGGACGCCGGGCAGTTCGCGCAGGATCAGCAGCTGATCCTCGGTGGTGGCGGCGATCGGCGCCACCGGCACTCCCGCCTCGGCCAGCAGCCGGTGCCGGCGCACCACGTCGTCGAACAATCTCGGGCGCAGCACCTTGACGTAGACCGCCTGGTCGTCGGTGGTGGCGACCCGCACCACCGCCCGTCGCCGGGGACGGTAGCCGACCATGTGCAGGTCGAGCTCGCCGGGGGTGACCGGGTGGCTGAACAGGTGGTGGGTGTTGCTGACCTGCGCCATCGATTCGGCGTAGGCCGCGCGAGCCAGGCCGGGCAGGTCGGGATCCTGCGGGTAGATCCAGACCGCGACCTCCCGCTCGCCGTCGGCGAAGATCTCCGCGGCCGCGTCACTGGCGACCGGGCCCGAGGCGCGGGCGCTCACGCCCAGCAATTCCTCACGGCGTCCGTAGGGCCAGTCCACCACGGCCGAGTAGGTGGCGGTCGTGGAGAGCGGCGGGTTGGCGTCCACATGGTCGAGCACCCAGCTGACCAGCTGACCGCCGGCGTGCTCGACCGCGGCCTGCAGCAATCCACCGGCCTCGGCGGACGTGAGCAACGCCGAGCCGTCCGGATCGTCCAGGGCCACGCTCACCTCCCACCGTCCACCGCGCCCAGACTATTCCCCACGCCCATACCCGGCCCTTCGACTCGCCCGGGCCTCCTCGCGGGTCAGGCGGGCTCGTCCTCAGCGGCGCCCAGGTTGGTGAGGCGGACGCGGGCCACGCGGCGTCCATCCAGTTCGATGACGCGCAGCTCGAACCGGGTCGCGCCGGCCTCCTGCGGCTCGGCGGGTTCGAGGGTGACCTCGCACTGGTCGTCCAGCTGCGGCAGCGCGCCGAGCTGGGCCATCAGGTAACCGGCGACGGTGTCATACGGGCCTTCGGGAAGCGCGTAGCCGAACTCGTCGGCGAAATCCTCCAGGGTGGTCAGGCCGTCCAGGTCGACCGAGGAGTCGGTATTGGCCAGGCTGCCGGCCGACTCGTCGTCGAACTCGTCGGTGATGTCGCCGATCAGTTCCTCGATGAGATCCTCGATGGTGACGATGCCGGCGGTGCCGCCGTACTCGTCGCGGACGATCGCCAGGTGCGCCTTCGCCTGACGCAGTTCGGTGAGCGCCCGCAGGATGCGCATGGTCTGCGGCAGGCTCGGCACCGGACGCACCAGGTCGCGCACCGGGACGCCGCGCGCGACCGAGTCCAGGCCGACGAGATCCCGCAGGTGGACGAAGCCCAGCACGTGGTCGAAGTCGCGGCCGATCACCGGGTAGCGGCTGTGCGCGCCGGCCTGCATCTCCAGCAGGGCCTTGTGGGCGGGCATGCCGCCGTCCAGGAAGTCGACCTCGGTGCGCGGGATCATCGCCTCGCGCAGCGAGATCTCGCCCGCGGCGAAGACCTCGTCCACGATCTGCCGCTCCTCGTCGCCCAGGGTGGTCGACGAGCCGACCATCGAGCGCAGTTCGGCGTCGGTGACCTCCTCGCGGGAGGCCCGCGGGTCGCCGCCGAGCAGCCGCACCAGGCCGTTGGTGGAGACGCCGAGGAACCAGATCACCGGCTTGGCGATGGTGGCGATCGCGTTCACCAGCGGGCCCAGCGCCATCGCGAAGGATTCCGCCCGCTGCATGGCCAGACGCTTGGCGGTGAGCTCGCCGATCACGATCGAGAAGTAGGAGATGACGATGGTGATCAGCACCAGGGCCAGCGGCGCGGCGACCGTGGCCGGCACCCCCCAGGTCACCAGCACCGCGCCGAAGGCATCGGAGAGCAGCGCGCCACCGAAGGCCGCCGACAGGAAGCCGGAAAGCGTGACGCCGATCTGAACCGCGGAGAGGAAGAGGTTCGGATCGGCGCTGAGTTCGGCGACGGTGCGCCCGCGTTTGCCGCGGACGGACAGCTGTCTCACCTGGCTGTCCCGCAAGGACACCAGGGCCATCTCGGCGGCCGCGAAGATGCCACCGATCAGGATGAACACGAAGATCAGCGCGATATTGCCGACGATCTCGTTCATCCAACTCCTCTCCCGTGGGGCCAATCATTCTACGGGCAAGTCCTGGAGCCGCCCGACGCATCCGCCGCACGGTTCGCCGCACGGTGGTGGCTGGGAGCGTCCATCCTGCGGCGAGGCGCAGCTCGCTGGTAACCTCCGACCCGTGGCTGCCGGTGCGTTCTCGTTCGCTGCGGGGAACCTGCGTCAACTGCTGGCCGCGCCGCGGTACCTGGTGAGCGGCCTGCGGGCCCGCCGGGCCACGCGCGATCCGAAGACCTGGGTGGTCGGTTCGGCCTTCGGTGTGGCGGACGGAGCGCTGGCCTTCGCGCAGGCGGCTCGGGAACTGCCCGATCCGCCGCGGGTGGTCTGGCTGCACCGGAGCCCGGACGAGGCGGCGGACGCCCGCGCCGCAGGTTTCGAGACCGTCGAACGGGATAGCGACGCCGGCCTGCGGGCCACCCTCGGCGCCGGGCTGGTCGCGGTCACCCACGGCTTCGGGGACGTGGCCCGGTTCGGGGTGGCCGGGGCGGTGATCGTCCAGCTGTGGCACGGGGCGCCGCTGAAGAAGCTGCACGCCGACTCCCCCGGAGTGATCGGCGCCGGACGGCTGGGCCGCATCCCCGGGATGCCGCGCCTGATGCGCTGGGCCTACCGGCGCGGCAGCCGCCGGATCAGCCTGCTGCCGGTCTCCTCCGCCTTCTTCCAGCCCTTCCTGCGCAGCGCTTTCCACCTCACCGAGCAGGTCCGCGTGCTCGGCGAGCCGCGCACCGACGTCCTCTTCGCGGGTTCAGCCGACCAGCGGACGGCCGCCGCACGGGCTCTGCTGAGCAGCCACCTGGGCGAGCTTGGCGACCGGCGGGTGCTGCTGTTCGCGCCGACCTGGCGGGACGGCGGCCCCGACCCGTCCATCCCCACCGCCGCGGAATGGGAGGCGATCGAGGCCTTCTGCGAGCGGCACGACCTGCTGCTGGTGGTCCGTCCGCATCCGCTGGGGGTCGGCTCCTACCAGCACGTCAGCGACCGGGTGCGGCTGCTGCCCGCCTCGGTGCAGCCGGAGTCGATGCCGCTGCTGTGGGGTGTCTCGGCCCTGATCACCGACTACTCCTCGATGATGATCGACTACGTGGTGACCGGACGTCCGCTCGTCCTGCTCGCCCCCGACCTGGCCGACTACCGGGCCGGCCGCGGGCTGTACTTCGACTACGCGACCCTCACCGACGCCGGCTGGGCCACCACGTGGCCGCAGGTGCTGGCCCGGCTGGACGATCTCCTCACCGACGATTCCTGCTACGCGAAGGCCGCCGAGCACAGCCGCGCGCTGGCCGCCGACTTCCACAGCTTCACCGACGGACGCAACGCCGCCCGCGTCGCCGAGACCGCCGCCACCCTCGTCAGCGAGCGGTTCGGCAGCAGGCCCTGATCGAACGCACGGCTGACCCCCGGACGATCCCTGAGCTTGTCGAAGGGTCGTGACGCAGTCGCGGCAACGACCCTTCGACAGGCTCAGGGATCATGAACCAGGCTCAGGGATCGTGAACCAGCGAGTCCTCTAGGAAGTAACCCGGGAGCGATCCACCGTCCGCTCGGCGCCGAAGAGGACACCACGCAGGAAGCCGGCTCCCCAGGAGAGGTGCATGGTGATCAGCACGGCGGCGTTCAGCAGCCGGTCGGTCAGGCGGTCGCCGTCCAGCCGGGTCATCCCGACCACCGAGGCGCCCACGACGTAGCCGCCCGCCGCCAGGTGAGCCAGCCAGGCGGCGGCTCCCGCCGGCCCGCGCAGCACCCCGAACACCTGCAGCAGCAGGCAGAGCAGGCTGAAGCCCACGATCAGCGCCACCGCGGGCGGCGGCAGATAGCGCCAGGGCGTCCCCTTCTGACGGCGCACCAGGTGGCCGCGCCAGACCCCGGTGGCGTACATCTGGCGGCGCAGCGCGCCCAGGCTGGCGCGCGGCCAGTAGGTGACCTTCAGCTTCGGCGTGAACAGCACCTGGTAGCCGGCGGCGCGGATGCGGGAGTTGAGTTCCCAGTCCTCGGCGCGGCGCAGGTGGTCGTCGTAGAGCCCGACGGCGAAGAGCACCTCGCGGCGGAAGACCCCCAGGTAGGCCGAGTCGGCCGGGGTCTCGTCCTCACCGTGGTGGTAGACGCCGCCGCCGAGCCCGAACGGGCTGTTGTAGGCCCGCGCGATGGCCTGCTGCACGGGGCCCTCGCCCCTGGCGACCATCACCCCGCCGAGGTTGCCGCAGCCGGTGCGCCGCAGGATCTCCACCGCCGCGGCGGTGTAGCCCGGCGGCAGTTCGGCGTGGGCGTCCACCCGGATCACCACCGGGTGGACGCTGGTCCGGATGGCCGCGTTCAGGCCCTTGGGGATGTCGTTGAGCGGGTTGGCGACCGTCCGGATCCGCGGGTCGGCGGCGGCCAACTCGGCCGCTATCCGGTCGGTGTCGTCGGTGGAGGCGCCCAGCGCCAGCACCAGTTCGGATTCCCCCTCGTATTCCTGGGAGAGGATCGCCTCGACCGCCCGCGCCAGGTGCCCGGCCTCGTTCAGCACCGGCATCACATAGGAGACCGCCACCCGATCGGGCAGCGGTTCCAGCACGGGACGGGGCGCGGCGTCGCTCATCCGGCCATTCTGGCATGCCATCGACCCGGACCAACGCTCCTATGCCTCCCACCCGGCGAGCCAGGGGCGGCTACTTGTCCGAGGTGTCCTCGGATTCGTCCTTGTCGGGGTTGGAGGGGCTTCCCACGGTGACGGTTCCGCGGGGGCTGCCACCGCCGCCGCCGACCGAGATCGGTGCCCCCACCCGCACGATGCCGGTGGGCGGCGGGCTGCCGTAGAGCCGTCGCCAGGTGTCGTGGGAGAGCGGGATCCGTCCGCTGTTACTGATGCCGTCACCACACAGCAACTCACCGTCGGGGTAGGGCCGGCAACCCCAGGTCAGGCTCGGCTGGTTCGGCTTGGGCTTGGCCGGCGTGCCCGGGGTGGTGGGGCGGTTCGGATCCCGGCCGCAGCGGGCGTCCTCCACGTAGACCGCGCCGCCGCGGGTCTCCAGCCGGGCATAGCCGGGAATCGTGCTGACACAGGTCTGCGCCTGGGCTGCGGGAGCGATCGCCAGCAGGGAGCCGCCGGCCAGGGCCAGGGCGGCCACGCCACGGGCGAGGATGGTTCGTGCTTTCATCGGGGGTTCCTCCTTGGGGTTGTCGAAGTACCCGGGAGTGTGTCACGGCGTGGGGTCACGATCCGGTGGGCCTCTTCGTCCCCAAACGGCCGAAGCCGGCCGGGACGACCCTCGTGGCCACCGGCTCAGATGGCTCGGAGAAGGGTGGGCTCAGCCAGCGGAAGCGTCACGGTGGCGACGAAGTCGGAGCCGTCGACGCTCAGGTGCAGTTCCGCCCCCATCAGGCGGGCCAGCCGGTCGGCGATGAACCATCGCCCGGACGGATCTGTTCCGGGCCGGGTGGGCAGAGCGAAGCGAGGTCGTCATGCCCTGATCCCACCGCGGCAGTGTCAAGTCGCGGCAGCGGCGAATCTTGCGATCCGCTTAAGAAGCGCCACGGTGTTGCCGATGATCCGTGGTCGGGGAATCGGCAACACCGTGCGGGGCGTGCGGAGGTCGAGGCGGCGGCGAGGGGCCGGCCCCGGATCAGGCGAGGCGGGCGGCGAGGTTCTCGTCCAGGGCGCCCAGGAAGCCCTCGGTGGTGAGGAAGGGCTGGTTCGGGCCGACCAGCAGGGCGAGATCCTTGGTCATCTTGCCGCTTTCGACGGTCTCGATGCAGACCTGCTCCAGGGTCTCGGCGAAGCCGGTGACCTCGGGGGTGCCGTCCAGCTTGCCGCGGTGCTTGAGACCGCCGGTCCAGGCGAAGATCGAGGCGATCGGGTTGGTCGAGGTGGGCTCGCCCTTCTGGTGCAGCCGGTAGTGCCGGGTGACCGTGCCGTGGGCTGCCTCGGCCTCGACGGTGCGGCCGTCCGGGGTCATCAGGACGGAGGTCATCAGCCCGAGCGAGCCGAAGCCCTGGGCGACGGTGTCGGACTGGACGTCGCCGTCGTAGTTCTTGCAGGCCCAGACGTAGCCGCCCTCCCACTTCATCGCGGCGGCGACCATGTCGTCGATCAGCCGGTGCTCGTAGGTGAGGCCCTTCGCGGCGAATTCGGCGGCGAACTCGGTCTCGAAGATCTCGGCAAAGATGTCCTTGAAGGCGCCGTCGTAGGCCTTCAGGATGGTGTTCTTGGTCGACAGGTAGACCGGGTAGTTGCGCGTCAGGCCGTAGCTGAAGGAGGCCCGCGCGAAGTCGGCGATCGACTGGTTGAAGTTGTACATGCCCATCGCCACGCCGCCGTCGTCGCCGTAGTTGGCGACCACGTGCTGGATCGGCTCGGAGCCGTCCTCGGGGGTGAAGGTGATGGTGAGCTGGCCGGCGCCGGGCACCTTGAAGTTGGTCGCCTTGTACTGGTCGCCGTGGGCGTGACGGCCGATGATGATCGGCTTCGTCCAGCCCGGCACCAGCCGCGGGATGTTGGAGATGATGATCGGCTCGCGGAAGACCACGCCGCCCAGGATGTTGCGGATCGTGCCGTTCGGGGAGACCCACATCTTCTTCAGGCCGAACTCTTCCACGCGAGCCTCGTCCGGGGTGATGGTGGCGCACTTGACGCCCACGCCTTCGCGCTTGATGGCGTTCGCGGCGTCGATGGTGACCTGGTCGTCGGTGGCGTCGCGGTGCTCGATGCCGAGGTCGTAGTAGTCGAGGTTCACGTCGAGGTAGGGGTGGATCAGGCGGTCCTTGATGAACTGCCACATGATCCGGGTCATCTCGTCGCCGTCGAGTTCGACAACCGTGCCCTGCACCTTGATCTTCGCCATCTTGGGCTCCTTCAGCCGTTCCGTGCGCACAAGATACCAACCGGACGCGGACCCGCGCCGCCCGCCCATCCCAGCGGGCACGGGTCCGCCGGTGGTCACCCGAGATCCCGGGTCGGAGCCCGGGATGACGGGGTTGGGCGCGTCCGTCCCTACCCCATGGCCGCCGGGGCGACAGTCTCAGCTAATCTGTTGCCTCGTGATCGACTCGACCCACTGGCTGCTGACGCTGACCTGTCCCGACCGGCCCGGGATCGTCCATGCGGTGACCGGTGCGATCGTCGAGGCGCAGGGCAATATCACCGAACTGCAGCAGTTCACCTCGACCGAGTCGGGCCGCTTCTTCATGCGGGTTCAGGTTCAGTCGGGCTTTGATCGGTCGGTCTTCGAGGAGACCTTCGCGTCGCTGGCGGCCGGACTGTCGGCCGAGTGGAACCTCGACTATGTCGGACGCCGCCGCCGCACCCTGGTGCTGGCCTCCAAGGCCGGCCACTGCGTCAACGACCTGCTCTTCCGCACCCGCTCGGGCTACCTGCCGATCCAGATCCCGGTGATCATGGCGAACCACCCCGATCTGGAGAACCTGGCCACCTTCTACGCCGTGCCCTTCGAGCAGTTGGTGGTGACCCCCGAGACCAAGGCCGAGGCCGAGCGGCGGATCCTGGACGCGGTCGCCGAGTACGACATCGAACTGGTGGTGCTGGCCCGCTACATGCAGATCCTCTCCCCCGAGCTGTGCCGCGAACTCGAGGGCCGGGCGATCAACATCCACCACTCCTTCCTGCCCGGCTTCAAGGGCGCCAATCCCTACCGGCAGGCCCACTCCCGCGGCGTGAAGCTGATCGGCGCGACCGCGCACTTCGTCACCTCCGAACTGGACGAGGGCCCGATCATCGAGCAGAACGTCCGGCGCGTGGATCACACCATGGACGTCCCGCAGCTGGTCGCCATCGGCCAGGAGCAGGAGGCCCGGACGCTGACCGAGGCCGTCCGCCTGTTCAGCGAGCACCGCGTCCTGCTGGACGGCGCCCGCACCGTCATCTTCCGCTGACCGAGTCGCTGCCAGCGATCTCGGACGACGGGGCGCCCCGTCAGTTGAGTCTCGACGAGGCCGCGTGAGCGGGCCGAGGAGAGCCTGACAAGGGTCGCTGCACGACCCGCTCAGCTCTCAACCGGGGGCGCTCAGCTACCCCTCCTTCCTGCCCAAGACCCATCCGGGCTCACGGCGGTGGCAAGTGTCAGCGCGGCCCGACAAGACCGTCGAGGACCTCGTCCACGACTAGGCTGGAGCGGTCGAAATGTGCCAGAAGAACCCTACAAATCTGGGCCGAAATCTTTGGTTGACAAGCAAGGACGATAACCCGCCTAGGGAACCAAAACTGTCAGACCCGATCCGTAGAGTCCTTGCCATGGACACCCCGATCACCACCTGGCTGCAACAGCTGGACGCCAGCGACCTGCTGGCCGTGATCGGCTGCGCCCTCGACCAACTCGACGACCCACGCCACCACCTCGCCACCGGACGCGACCAGCTCGCGCTGCTCCGCGACACCCTGCGGATCGACGCACGCCTGGATGCCTGGCAACGCCAATGGGCCGCCCGGCTCGACGCCGACGAGGTCGCGTGGAACGAGCACGGCACCTCCACCGCGACCTGGCTCGCTGACGTCGCCAACCTCACCCGCCGCGAAGCAGCAGCCCTCATCAAAGCCGGACACGAACAAACCCGATTCCCCATCGTGGGTGGCGCAGCAGCATCCGGCCAGGTACTACCCGCGCAAGCCGTCGCGATCACCCACGTCCTGGACCAACTCCCACCCGAGTTCCCCACCGACGTCGTCGACCACGCCCAAGACCTCATGATCGACTTCGCTGCGACGCACAACTCGGTCGAACTCCGCCGGCTGACCGGACGCCTCCTCGAAGTCCTCGACCCCGACACCGCCGAGGAACTCGAAGCCGCCCGGCTGGAACGCGACGAACGCCTCGCGAAACGCAACCGGCACCTGACCTTCACCCCCGACCACCACGGCTCCATCCTCATCAAAGGCAGCCTCCCCATCGTGGCTGCCGAACCGTTCATTCGGATCGTCGAAGCCTACGCAGCCGCCGAGAAACGAGCCCTCGACGCGTTGGACCCCAACGCGGAATACCTCACCCCCGCCATGCGCCGCGCCGACGGCCTCCTGGCCATGGTCAACCACCACACCCAACAAGCCCTCGCACCCGTCCACGGTGGCGACCGGCCCCGCATCAGCATCGTGATGTCCTACGACAAGCTGGAAAAGGCCGCCCACGACAACGGGCTGCTCACCGGCGCCCTCGCCGGCACCGGCGACCCCGTCCCCGCCGGGCAACTCCGCCAACTACTGTGCGACGCCGACCTGCTCCCCGTCGTCCTCGGCAGCGGCTCCCACGTGCTGGACGTCGGACGCGCCCAGCGCTTCGTCACCGACGCCCAACGGATGGCGCTCGAGGTCCGCGACGGCGGCTGCGCGTTCCCCGGCTGCGACAAACCACCCCAAGCGTGCCACGCTCACCACATCCTCCCGTGGTGGATGGGCGGCAGCACGGCGCTGTCGAATCTCGTCTTGCTGTGCCCACACCACCACGGGATCGTCGAACCCGGACACGACCCCACCGCCGACCGATGGCAAATCAGGTTACGTTCGGACGGCACCCCCGAAGTGATCCCACCCCGCCGCGTCGACCCCCACCAACGACCACGCCGCCACGTCCGCTACCAGACACGCGCCACCCTGTAGGCGAAGCATGTCCGGTCCCGCCTCCGGGGGAGTCGCCGGAAGTTCAGACGCTAACGCAGATCGAGGATTCGGGACCGCATGGCGGCGTACTCGTCCTCGGTGATCCGGCGCTGCGCCAGAAGTCCGTCCAGTTCGATGAGTTGCGCTTCGATGGACGCCGGACTGATCGCCGGACGGCCACCCTCGCTCAATTCTCGAGGTTCAACTCGTCGACGACTCCGATGCACCAGGGCCGCGGCCACCGCGGCGATGATCACCAGGAGCACGACGAAAGCCAGATTGAGCAGGATCCACTCCCACCCAAACGGCAGCAATGGTCCGGAGTCATCCATGCCCTCAAGCATGGCACGCTTGCCGGCAGGGGCCACCGGTGGTCTGATCGAACCCCGCAGGGCTCAGTCGTTCCGAGTGGGGGTCGGCGAGGGTCTACCCCTGGGCGTCGGCCATGTCGTAGCCGTGGCGGTGCTTGAGGCCGTCCAGGTCGACCAGGCTCCAGCCGTCGGACGGGGAGCCCTCGGCGATGATGACCGCGGTGTTGTCGAGGTGGCCGTGGCCGAGGGCGTCGTTGAAGCCCACCACGCGGGCACCGGCCCAGGAGCGCAGCGCGGCGCCGTGGCTGACCACCATCGCGGACGCCACTCCGCTCGCGACGACTTCGTCGATCGCGGCGTCGAAGCGGGCCATGAACTCGAAGGCGTCCTCGCCGCCGGGGACGCGGGCGCCCAGATCACCCTGGCCCCAGGCGATCATGGTGCCGATGTAGCGGGTGGCGTCCGGGGACATCTCGTCCTCACCGGCCGGGATCTCCCGCAACGACGGCAGCACCCGGATCTCCAGCCCGCGGGCGGCAGCCACCGGGGCGGCGGTCTGCTGGGTGCGCACCAGGCTGGACGCGAAGACCGCGTCGATCGACTGCTCCAGCAGCCGCCCCACCAGTGAGTCGGCCTGTTCCCGTCCCAGGTCGTCCAGATCGGCCCCCGGCTCGGCGGTGTCGAGCAGGAACCCGACGTTCGAAGCAGTACGGCCGTGGCGGACGAGGATCAAGCGCATGGCTCGACCCTACCCCGATTCCAGGGACGGACTCAGGCCGGCACCACCGCGGCGGTCGCCGCCGAGTTCTTGGAGGCCTCGGCGT
>JAPUEM010000140.1 GCA_027492575.1 Propionicimonas sp. | reverse complement strand
GATCCCGATGTGGAGGCCTACCTGGCCGATCCGTCGCTGCGGCTGACCGCCTCGACCGACCCCCAGCCGGCCCGCGGCGCCGACTTCGTCATCGTCGCCACCCCGACCGACTACGACCCGGACGCCGACTACTTCGACACCAGCAGCGTGGACGACGTGGTCGCCTGGGTGGCCGGGCAGAGCCCGGAATCGGTCGTCGTGATCAAGTCGACCGTCCCGGTCGGCCACACCCGCCGGCTCAGCGACCAGCACCCGGAACTGACCCTCCTGTTCTCACCCGAGTTCCTGCGCGAGGGTCACGCCCTGCACGACAACCTGCACCCCTCGCGCATCGTCGTCGGCGGCCCCGCCGAACCCGGACGCACCTTCGCCCGGCTGCTCGCCGAGGCGGCCCTCGACACCGACATCCCGATCCTGCTCACCGAACCCACCGAGGCCGAGGCCATCAAGCTCTTCGCCAACACCTACCTCGCGCTGCGGGTCGCCTACTTCAACGAACTCGACAGCTACGCCCTGACCCACGGCCTGAAGACCGCCCAGATCATCGAAGGGGTCGGCCTCGACCCCCGCATCGGCACCCACTACAACAACCCCTCGTTCGGCTACGGCGGCTACTGCCTGCCCAAGGACACCAAGCAACTCCTGGCCAACTACCGGACCGTCCCGCAGAACCTGATCGCCGCCGTCGTCGAGGCCAACACCACCCGCAAGGACTTCATCGCCGCCGACATCCTGGCTCGTCAGCCCCAGGTCGTCGGCATCTACCGCCTGGTCATGAAGGAGGGCTCGGACAACGTCCGGTCATCGTCCATCCAGGGCATCATGAGGCGCATCAAGGCCCGCGGGGTCGAGGTGATCGTCTACGAACCGACCCTGGACGCCGACCGCTTCCTCGGCTCCGAGATCGTCCGCGACCTGGCCGAGTTCAAGGCCCGCGCCGACATGATCGTCACCAACCGGCATCACGGCGACCTCGCCGACGTCCCCGGCAAGCTCTACACCCGGGATCTCTACCACCGCGACTGATCCGCGGCAGCCCAACGCAGTAGTCAGTCGGCTTCTCGTCCAGGAGGCCGAACAAGTGCAGCGTCAGATCGCCACAGCGAGGCCGAACTCGTCAATCCGCCAGGCACCGCTCGTCGTTTCGCCACCGTCTGCTCGCCGATCTGGCCGGCTCAGCTCGCGGATTCGCCGGCGTTTTCCTGCCGATGCACCAGGGGGAGGTGGCCGATGCTGATCAGCGGGACGCCGCGGTACTGCGTCCGGGTCTCCCCCTCGGTCAGGACGCAGGCGACCGCGACCACCTCGCAGTCGATCGACCGCAGGAAGCCGAAGAGCGCGTCGAGGGTGGCGCCGGTCGACACCACGTCGTCCACCACCAGGACGCGGCGGCCGCGCAGGGCGTCCAGATCCTCCCGGCCGAACCACATCTGCTGGGTGAACTGGGTGGTGATCGACTGGACGTCGATGCTGACCGGGTCGGTCATGTACGCCTTGCGGCTCTTGCGGGCGACCACGAAGTCGCCCAGGCTCAGCCGGTTGGTCAGCTCGTAGGCGAGCGTGATCGCCTTGGCCTCGGGGGTGACGATGACGTCCACGCCGTCGCCGATCGACCCTTCGACAGGCTCAGGGATCGGAGCGATCCGCTCCATCAGCGAGGTGGCCGAGGCCTTCACCCAGGCCACCTTGTCGAGCAGCACGAAGGAGTAGATGCCCAGGTCGTCCGAGATCCACTGCAGCGGAAGCTCGGCGACGACCTCGCCCCCGAGCGGGACGCGCAGGACTGGCGCCGGTTCGGTCATGGCTGCCTCACAACCCGACGTAGTGGCCGAAGAACCGGGTGAGCACCCCGGATGGCGATGTACGCCGCTCCATCCATTCCAGACTCCCTCGCCGCCCGATCGACCCGGGTGAGCCTAGGGCGCGGCCGTTTCGCGCCGGGCCCGATCCCGCCCAGCGGGCGGCCCGTCGAACAGATCTACCTCGATATCCCGGATCCTCGCTCGATGAGGGCCGCGCGGAGTGATCTGGAAGGAGATCCGTTCAGGTACACCCCGGGGTCCTTCCGAGGACCGCGGCAACCTGGATCCGTCTCGTCAGTGCTTCACGCCGAACTTGCCGATGTCACCCAGCTCAACCTCCGCCGTCCCACCCAACGCAATTTCCGTCATCCCGGGCTTGACCCGGGATCTCCAAACCCAATAGGAAGTGAACCCATGGACGACCTCCCCACGACCGTCGAGATCGCTACCGCAGCCGAGTGGTGGCGCAACGCGGTGGTTTACCAGATCTACCCGCGCAGCTTCGCCGACGGCAACGGCGACGGGATCGGCGACATCAACGGCATCCGCTCCCACATCGATCACCTGCGATCGCTCGGCGTGGACGCGATCTGGATCAACCCCTGGTACCCGTCGCCGATGAAGGACGCCGGCTACGACGTCTCCGACTACCGCGGCATCGAGCCGGTCTTCGGCACGATGGCCGATGCCGAGGCGCTCATCGCCGAAGCCCACGCCGCCGGCATCCGGGTGATTCTGGACATCGTCCCCAATCACACCTCCGACCAGCACCGCTGGTTCCGGGCCGCGCTGGCGGCCGGTCCGGGCTCCCCGGAGCGGGAGCGGTTCATCTTCCGCGAGGGCCGCGGCGCCAACGGTGACGAGCCGCCCAACGACTGGATGAGCGAGTTCGGCGGCTCGGCCTGGGCGCGGGTCACCGAGCCGGATGGCACCCCCGGCCAGTGGTATCTGCATCTCTTCGCGGTCGAGCAGCCGGACGTCAACTGGGATCATCCCGACATCCACGAGGAGTTCGAGCAGACCCTGCGCTTCTGGTTCGACCGTGGCGTGGACGGCTTCCGCATCGATGTGGCGCACGGCCTGGTCAAGCACCCCGAACTGGCCGACCTGCACGGTCTCGTCTTTCCGCTGCCGATCGACGCCGAGGACGATCTCCGCCACCCGCACTGGGATCGGCACGAGGTGCACGACATCTTCCGTCTCTGGCGACAGGTCGCGGATTCGTACGATCCGCCGCGGGCCTTCTGCGGCGAGATCTGGGTCGGTGGCGGACGACGCCTGGCCGCCTACCTGAGGCCTGACGAACTGCACACCGCGTTCAACTTCGAGTTCCTGACCGCCCCGCTGCGGGTGGACGCCCTGCGCGCCACGATCGACGCCACGCTGGCCGCCCATGACGGCGTCGGGGCGCCGGCGACCTGGGTGATCGGCAACCACGACGTCTGCCGTCCGGTCTCCCGCTACGCCCGCGACCAGGCTTCGCTCCGGATCCGCGCCCGGAATCTCAGCCACTTCATCGACCTGCCCGCCGACTACGCGGTCGGGCTGCGCCGGGCCCGGGCCGCCGCGCTGCTCAGCCTCGCCCTGCCCGGCAGCGCCTACATCTACCAGGGCGAGGAGCTGGGCCTCGCCGAGGTCGAGGACATCCCACGCGAAGCCATGCAGGATCCGGTGGTCTTCGGTACCAACTACGCCGACCTCGGACGCGACGGCTGCCGCGTCCCGCTGCCCTGGACGACCGGCGGGACGAGCCTGGGCTTCGGGCCGGAAGGCGTCCAGCCCTGGCTCCCCCAGCCGGCCGACTGGGGCCGGCTCAGCGCCGAAGCCCAGCAGGACGACCCGGAGTCGACCCTCAACCTGTACCGCCGGGCCCTGGCCCTGCGCGCCGAACTCGCAGCCCTGCACACCGAGTCATTGACCTGGATCGACGCCGGCCCCGACGTCCTCGCGTTCAGCCGCGGCCCCGGCTTCGCCTGCTACCTGAACCTCGGTGAGGCTCCCGTGGAGCTGCCCTCGGGCTCGGACGTGCTGATCGCCAGTGGACCGCAGGCAGATGGCATCCTCACGTCCGACACCACAGTCTGGCTTCGGCTGAGCTGAGAACAGGCTGGATGCCGGAGAGCCCATCGACAACCGCGCGATGGCTCTCCCGAACGCGCGTTCGAGGGTGGGCGTACTTCAGACGCCCTTGGCCCAGTCGACGTCCCAAGGGCTCAGCAGCGAGGCTTCCAGGCGGGTTCCGGCGAGCAGCCAGCCGGATTCCCCTCGGACGAAGCGGTCGTGGCTGCGGCCGGCCAGTACCCAGGCGCGTCCGTCGATGGTGAACGGATGCCACACCACCCAGGTTCCGGTGGCGGAGTCGCCATTCGCATCGAGGTCGATGATTCCGCCTGCGAGGAACTGCAACGAGAAGGTCAGCCGTCCGGCCAGCCCGGCCAGGAAGGCGACGAATTCGGCCGCCGAGCCCGTGGGCGACGGCGCAGTCGGGGCCGCCACCGTGTCGGCGGGGCCGTTGAACTCCCATGTGTAGTCCTCCGCGAGGTGGACCTGCAGGGAGTTCAGCGCGCTCCCGTCGTTCGCCGATTCGTCCACGACCCGGCTCACCTGGTACCTCACCCGCTCGATCGCGGCCAGATCCTCCAGCCGTCCCAGCCTCGTGTCAATGCCTGTCATCACGTACTCCTTTGTCTGCCCGGCGGGCAATGTCGTTAGTCGCTGTCCGCGTATTGATTGACGACCCGCGCGCCGTTCTCCCAGCCCCGCCCGGACGGGACCAGGAAGTGGACGCGTTGCCGCCAGTTGAGCCACACCCGGTCGACGTCGCCGGAGAGGCAGGAGACGAAGTGCTCGAAGCAGCCGTACAGGCTTCGCCCGCCGAGCACCGGCACCTCGAAGCCGTCGCAGGCCGCGGTGGCGGTCCCGCGGACAACGTCGAGATCGACGATCACGTTGGTGAAGTAGTGCAACGTCGAGGTCGCCGCGAGAGCGTCGTAGAAGCCGAGGATCTCCTGCTCGCCGCGGTACACCGTCGAGCCCGAATCGAACTCGCCGCCCTCGACCCACATCGAGACCAGCCTCGGTCCGTCGTAGGGGCCCACATCGCAGGCCTCGCCGTCGATGGCGATGGCGCGCAGCACCCGCTCCCGAGCCTCGAGCGCCTCCAGCCTGCTTTCCACGGACCCGGACGAGGCACCGCTATCCACGTGCGAGGACATTCTCGATCGATCCCAGAGCGAAGTTCGGGTCCGGCAGATGCAACATCTGCCGGCCCGAACGTTTCTGCGGCCGCGAACAGCGCACCCTCACGCCGTCAATCGTCGTCCGCAACACGACCGCACCCCCTCGCGGGTAGGCCTTTCACCGGCCTCGATACCAGCAGGACTCAGTGACGGAAGTGCTCGGCGAGCACGATCGCTGCGACCTCGGCATGTTCGGAGGGCATTCTCATGAGCCGCGCCCGCACGACGTCACGGTCCACGAGTCCGGAGTCGAACAGCGCACTGACGAAGGCTCGGTCCTTCTCACGGCCCGCGCACAGCTTCGCCACACACAGGTCGGCAGGGTCGAGACACAGCCCGGTGTACTGCTTGCCCGTCACCGCATCCTTGGTGGACTCATTGCGGACCACCACAAGACGATCGCGCCAGCCAAGTGGCAGGACCGACGTGGTGAGGTCGACGCCATCCAGGGCGAATCCATGCAACTCCTCGAAAGGCGATAGCTCCCCGCCAACTCCCTCGATCAAGTCGGAGAGCCTGACCATGAGACTGAAGTCCTCGACATCGGGCATGACATCGACCTCGGCCGAAAAGTGGGTGACTGGCGGGAGTTCATCGAGGTCGAACGAACCGAGAATCGACTGCGAGCCGACCACGATCACACGATCCACACCCGCGATGTCGCAGGCCGCACGGATCGCGTGGTACAACTGCTGGCGGTTCACCGCCGGATCTCCGCCAAGACGCTGAGACGCTCATCCTCGGTGAGGAAGCCTGTCATCGGCGACACCTCGCGCATCTCGATGCCCTCGGTCGACGTGTCGACCAGGACACGGTGGAGATCCCGCAAGCTCTTGCCGTCGATGATGCGCTGCCAACGATCCAGGTTGCGCTCATGGACGGAACCCTGGACGTTCGCGCGCAAACGATCCAGATTCCGTTGCATACGCCCCCAGCCCGAATCATCAACCCCAGTGACGCCGAGCTTGCGTGAAATCTGTCGATGGAGTAGCCAGCTCCGTCGCTTGGTGCGTTCCATCGGAACCGGCGAAACATCGAAATCGACCTGAAGACCCAGACTCGCCAGCAACAGATCCAGAGTCGGCACCGAAGGCTCGAGCTTCCCGGAGACGTAACGACTGATCTTGCTCGGCGGCAGCCCCGTGAGCCGGGACAACTCAATCTGACTGACGCCAGTTGAGTCCATCCCGCGCCGCAGAACGTCACTCCGATTCACACGAAGATCGTACCATTAGATGGTAAGCACGGACGCGGCAGCCCGGCCCGACCTCGGCGCCAATCGTGGTCAGTAGTCGAGTACCTCGGCGGCTGTCCACCTTGGTGCGTGCAGGCCGGCGGGGCGGTAGTTGTAGTGCTGGGCGCCACCCACAGAGCCGAAGACCTCGGCTTTGTGCCGGACGACACTCCGCATCGCCTCCAGCGCAGGTGGATAGATGTCGTGGGGCTCACGTTGCTTCGGATCGGCGAGCACGTCGCGGAGCCGAACGAAGTAGGCCGACTTCATGTCCGCTGAGATGTTCACCTTGGCGATACCACGCTTGACCGCCTCGGAGACTTCGGAGTCGCGGGCTCCCGATCCCCCGTGGAGCACGAGCGGAACGCCCACCGACTCCCGGATCCGGCTTACCAGGTCGAGTTTGAGTTCGGGCTCCACGCCAGGGGGGTACACGCCGTGTGCCGTGCCCACTGCGATGGCGAGGTAGTCCACACCGGTGGCGGCGACGAAGGCAACGGCCTCCTCGGGCGCGGTGTAGGAGAAGTCCTTCATCTCCGCGACGCTCTTGGGGTCGCGCGGGCCGATGGTGCCGATCTCCGCCTCCACCGAGACCCCCACCCCGTGCGCCACCTCCACCACCTTGCGGGTCAGCGCCACGTTCTGCTCGTAAGGAAGGAGCGAGCCATCGATCATGACCGACGAGAACCCGAGCCGGATCGCTCCCACAACCTGGGCGAAGGTCGAACCGTGATCAAGCTGAATGGCCACGGGCACTGATGCCGCGGCCGCCAGTTCGCGTGCGGACGCCAGGAACGCATCGCCAACCAGCGCCCATTCTGCTGGGTGAATCGACACGATCACGGGCGATTCGACGGCCTC
>JAPUEM010000139.1:28044-45961 GCA_027492575.1 Propionicimonas sp. | reverse complement strand
TCCAGGACGCCGTAGCCGGTCGCCGGCTCGTCGGCCGCCGCCTTCTCCGGTGCGTCCTTCGCGGGCTCGGACTGCTCGGTCTCGCCGGCCTCGTCACCGCTCTGGTCGGCGGATTCGTCCTGCGACTCCTCACCGGTGTCGACGGATTCGGTCGCCGCTTCCTCGCCGTCGCCGGCCTCCGGCTGCGTGGTCTCCTCGACCGGCTGCTCGGTTTCGGTTTCGGGCTCGGTGGCCGGGGCCTCGACCTCCCAGAACGACTCCGGGGTGTCGAGGGTGAACTCGACCCCACCCGGCGCCACACACTGCAGCGGGTAGGAGATCGCGCCCGAACCCGTGGAGGCATCGTTCAGACCGATCCTGGTGATCGGCTCCTCACCGTTGTTGACGATGGTGAGGACGATACCGACCTTGCCGGTGGGCGACAGGTCGACCGGATCGGACGCGTCGTCACCCGGGTTCTGGTTGGCGTCGGACTTGTCGACGCTGGCTCCCGGGGTCTTCAGCACGAAGCCGAAGTCCAGGGTCAGATCCTTGTCGCCGTCCTTCGTCAGCGGCCCGGAGGTCGCCGAACCGGTGGACGAGTCGTCCGATCCCTCACCGTTGTTCGGGCCAGGGGTCGTCGGCTTGAACTTGTCCGGCACCTCGGAGATCGTCACGGTGTACGAACCCCGCGGGAGAACCGGCAGGTCCGTGAACTCGTACGCGCCGTCCGGTCCGGTCTTCACCGGCTGAACCGGCTCGCCGTAGACGTTGGTCACCGGGCCGTTCGGACCGGTCAGGGTCAGCGTGACGCCCGGGATGCCCGGCTCGTCGCCCTGCTTGCCGTCGCCGTCCAGATCGTGCCAGACGAAGTCGCCGACCGTGACCGACTCGGGAACCACACCGGCGTCCCAGGTCGGGTCGATGCCCTCGGTGGCCAGCAGTTGCCGGTCGTACACGGTGGTCACCGAGCCGTTGCCGAGCGTGATCACACTGGTCTGGCCGATCTCGTCACCGGACGCCTTGGCATCCGAGTTCGCGCCGTCCGGCACGCCGGAGGCGTTCCGTTCGGTGAACCGGTAGCCGTCCGGCAGCACGAATTCGACGATGTAGGCGCCCGCGGGCAGGTTGTCGAAGAGGTAGCGGCCGTCGGTGTCGGTGGTCGCCTGCGGAACCGTGGCTCCGTCGGCGTCCTTGGCCGGGTCGCCCGCGGCGTCGAGCAGGTTGACCTTCACTCCGGACAGCGGCTTCTCGTCATCATCCTGTTGACCGTCCTTGTCGCGGTCGATCCACACGATGTCACCGATCGCGTAGGTCTTCACCACGGCGTGGTACGGATCCTGCGGCCGGTTCGGATCCTCCGGAGTGCCCGGGTTCTCCTCGTCCTGCACCGGATCACCGGTCAGGGCGCCCGCGGCCCACAGCGTCACATTGTTGTAGTGCGGCTCGGCCGAGGTCACGCCTTCCAGCGTGCCGGTGCAGACCAGGGTGCCGCCGATCGGCAGCTCGCCCTCGGACCACACGTCGGTCGCGCTCTCCAGCTCGAAGCTCACGTCCGATTCCTCGATCGTGCACTCCAGCGGGTAGACCAGCTCACCGGTGCCGGTGCTGGCGTCCGCCAGCCGGAGGTCGGTGATCGCCTCCTCGCCGGTGTTGGTGACGGTGATCTCGATCGGCGTGCTGCCGCCGGCCGGGCCGAGGTCGACAGCCTCTTCCGCGGTGTCGGCGTCGTTGGTGCCGTCGGTCTTGTTCACCGTGCCCCGCGGCTGCTTCAGCACGAAGCCGAAGTCGAGGGTCGGATCCTTGGCGCCGTTCTCGGTCAGGTCGCCGGACGTGGCCGACCCGGTGGACGAGTCGAGCGGACCCTCACCGTTGTTCGGGCCGGGCTTGGTCGGCAGGTACTTCTCCGGCGCGACGACGGACACGGTGTACGACTCGCCGGGCTTGAGGACCGGGAGGTCCTTGAACTCGTACGCGCCGTCCGCCAGCGTCGTGAACGGACCCACGGTCTCGCCGTAGACGTTCTTGCCGTCCCAGCCCGTGGGGCCGGTGAGGGTCAGCACCGCACCCGCGATACCGGGCTCACCGGCGTCCTGCAGACCGTCGCCGTCACTGTCGAGCCAGACGAGGTCGCCCACCGAGACGGTGGCCGGAATCACGCCGGCATCCCAGGTCGGGTCGACGCCCTCGGAGGCGGTGAACTCCTGGCCGTCGTAGTCGGGATCGACCGCGGTGTTGCCGAGGACGATCACGCCGGTACGCGCCTTGGCGTCGGTCGGGGTCGTGTGCCCGGCATCGGAGTCGTTCTCGACGGTCGCGCCGTCGCCGGTGGCGTTGGCGGTCGTCCAGAAGTAGCCGGCCGGCAGCTCGAACTCGACGATGTAGCTGCCTTGCGGCAGTTCATCGAAGAGGTAGAGACCGTTGCCGTCGGTGGTGGTCGTGATGGCGTTGCCCTCCGCGTCCTCCACCGGGTTGCCGGCGCCGTCGAGCAGGTTCACCACCACGCCCGCGATCCGCGGCTCGCCCTCGTCCTGGATGCCGTCGGCATCCCGGTCGATCCACACCACGTCACCGATGGCGAAGGTGTACTTGCGCACACCGGCGTCCCAGGTCGGGTCGATGCCCTCGGTCGCCAGGACGCCCTCACGGCCGACCAGCGCCGGGTTGGTGTCGTCCAGGGTCACCAGGATGGTGGTGCCGCTGGTCGGCGA
The DNA here is from genome assembly GCA_027492575.1 of Propionicimonas sp. Taxonomy (GTDB): domain Bacteria; phylum Actinomycetota; class Actinomycetes; order Propionibacteriales; family Propionibacteriaceae; genus Propionicimonas. Next base: position 43,271 of record JAPUEM010000139.1, on the reverse strand, counting down.
GGTGGCGATCGCGTCGGAATCCTTCGCGTCGTCGGAGCCCTGGTCGTTCGGGACGATGGTCCAGCCGGCCGGCAGGTCGAACTTCACCTGGTACTGGCCCGGTTCGAGCTCGTCGAACTGGTAGTAGCCGTTGGCGCCGGTGGTCACGGACTTGCCCGGGACGGGGGTGCCCGCCGCGTCGAGCAGGGTCACCCGCACCCCGGCGATGCCGGGCTCGCCGGCATCCTGGATGCCGTTCGGGTTCAGCTGATCGAGCCAGACGAAGTCGCCGATGGCGTAGGTCTTCACGACCGCGTTGTACGGGTCGGTCGGACGGTTCGGCTCCTCGGTGGTGCCCGGGTTCTCCGGATCGACGACCGGCTTGCCGGTCAGCGCACCGTCCGCGAAGAGGGTGACCAGGTCGGTGTGCGGCTCGTGAGCCACGACACCTTCGAGGGTGCCGACACAGGTGAGCGTCTCACCCTCGGCCAGGACGCCCGGCTCACCATCGACCAGCCAGATCGAGTCGTCGCTGTTCTGCAGCTCGAACTCGACACCGGAGGGCGGGGTGCAGACCAGCGGGTACTGAACCTCACCCGAACCCGCCGTGGTCTCGTCGACCAGGGCGATGTTGGTGAGCGGCTCGCCGCCGTTGTTGACCACGGTGAAAGTGATGTCGATCGTGCCCCTGCTCGGCGACAGATCGGCCGCGGTGGCGGCGTCGTTCGCGTCGCGGTCCTGGGCGTCGACCTTGGTGATCGTCGCACCCGGGGTCTTCAGCACGAAGCCGAAGTCGAGGGTCGGATCCTCGTCGCCGTCGGAGGTCAGCGGCCCGGAGGTCGCCGAGCCCTCGGACGAGTCGAGCTCGCCCTCGCCGTTGTTCGGCCCGGAGGTCGTCGGCTTGAACTTCGACGGGACGCCGGAGATCGTCACGACGTACGACTCGCCGTCGCCCAGCACCGGCAGATCGGTGAACAGGTACTTGCCCTGGCCATCGGTCTGGACCGGGTCGACCGGCTCGCCGTAGACGTTCGTCACCGGGCCGTTCGGGCCGGTCAGGGTCAGCGTGACCCCGGGGATGCCGGGCTCGCCACCGTCCTGGGTGCCGTTGGCGTCGAGATCGTGCCAGACGTAGTCACCGACGGAGACCGACTCCGGAACCACGCCGGCGTCCCAGGTCGGGTCGATGCCCTCGGTGGCGCTCCACGGCTGATCGGCGTAGGTCTTGGTGACCGCGTCGTTGCCGAGGGCGATCGCTCCGGTGCGGCCGGAGGCCGGGTTGGCGTCGGAGTTCGCCGCCGCGCCCACGCCCGAGGCGTTCTGCGTGGTGAACCGGTAGCCGTCGGGGAGCACGAACTCCACGAAGTAGCTGCCCGCCACCAGGTCGTTGAAGACGTAGCGTCCGTCGGGGCCGGTGGTCGCCGGCAGAACCGGGTTGCCGTCGACGTCCTTCGCCGGGGCGCCGGCGCCGTCGAGCAGGTTCACGGTGACACCCGCGAGCGGGTTCTCGCCACCGGTCTGGCCGACATTGTCCTGCTGACCGTTCTTGTTGCGGTCGATCCAGACGATGTCGCCGATGGCGTAGGTCTTCACCACGGCGTGGTACGGATCGCTCGGACGGATCGGATCATCCGGGTCGCCCGGGTTCTCCGGATCCGCCACCACCGGCTTGGCCGAGAAGGCGCCGTCGGCCCACAGGGTCACCGTGTTGGCGTGCGGCTCGGCCGTCGTCACACCGGTCAGCATGGCGCGTCCGATGATCTGCGCACCGGGGGCCAGCTGGCCCGTCCAGCGCGCGTCCTCGTCGGCCAGGCTGAAGGTGCCGCCACCCGGAAGGGTCAGCACGATCGGGTACTGGATCGCACCGCTACCGGTCGAGGCGTCGACCAGACCGATATTGGTCAGCGGCTCCTCGCCGTCGTTGTCGATCGTGAAGACGATCTCCACCTCGCCGGCGGACGGGCCGAGGTCGGCCGCCTCGGACGCGGTGTTCGCGTCGTTGCCGTTCTCGTCGGACTTGTTGATCGTGGCGCCCGGGGTCTTCAGCGCGAAGCCGAAGTCGAGGGTCAGATCCTCGGCGCCATCGGTGGTCAGCGACTGCGAGGTCGCGGAGCCGGTCGACGAGTCGTTCGCGCCCTCACCGTTGTTGGTGCCAGGGATGGTCGGCTTGTACTGCGGCGGGACGTTCGAGATCGTCACGACGTACTTCTCGCCGGTCTTGAGCACCGGGAGATCGCTGAACCCGTACCAGCCGTCCGCGTCGGTGTCGGTCGGATCGACCGGCTGACCCCAGACGTCGGTCACCGACTCCTCGGTGCCGTCGGCCCGCTTCACCGTCAGGGTGAGCGTCACGTTCTCGATGCCGGAGTCGGCGCCGTCGTTCTGGGTGCCGTCGCCGTCCTTGTCGTGCCAGACGAAGTCGCCGACCGAGACCTTCAGCGGGACGACGCCCGCATCCCAGGTCGGGTCGATGCCCTCGGTGGCGGTGACGGTCTGGCCCTCGGGATCGGTGGCGACGACCGTGCCGTTGCCGAGCGTGATCACCCGGGTGCGGGCCTTGGCCTGGGTGTCGGTGGTCCACTCCGCGTCGGAGTCGTTCTCGTCGTCGTCCGCGTTCGCGTCCGTCCAACGGTGGCCGTCGGGCAGCTCGAACTCCACGATGTACGTGCCCGCGGGCAGTCCGTCGAAGAGGTAGCGGCCGGTGCCGTCCGTGGTGGTGGAGAAGGCCGTGCCGCCGGTGGTGACGACGTTGCCGTTCGCGTCCACCAGGACGGGGGTGCCGTCCGCGTTGAGCAGGTTGACGACGACGTCGGCCAGGCGAGGCTCGCCGGCGCCCTGGAGGCCGTCCTCATCGCGGTCGATCCAGACCACGTTGCCGATGGCGTAGCTGCGCAGCACCAGGCCGGCGTCCCAGGTCGGGTCGATGCCCTCGGTGGCCTTCACCGGGGCCGCGCCCGTGTAGTCCGCGGACGGGGTCAGCGGGCTGCTCGCACCGAGGCTGATGGTGCGGGTGGTGGCCTTGGCGTCGTCGGAGTTCGTCCACTCGGCGTCGGAGTCATTGGTCGACGCCGCGTTGCCGGTGCCGGAGGTGGTCCAGCGGTACTGGCCCGCCGGCAGCTCGAACTCGACCTGGTAATCGCCCGCCACCAATTCGTCGAAGAGGTAGAAGCCGTTGGGGTCGGTGGTGGTCGACTTGCCGGTCGGGTTCCCGGCGCCGTCGAGCAGATTCACCGTCACGTTGCCGACCGGAACCTCACCGGCATCCTGGATGCCGTCGCGGTTCGCGTCGATCCACACGTAGTCGCCGAGGGCGTAGGTGGGCACGCGGCCGTTGTACTCGTCGGTCGGCGGGGCCACCAGCGGTTCGCCGGAGAGGGTGCCCCTGGCGTTCAGCGTGACCTCGTCGCGGTGGGTCTCCCCCGGCTCGACGCCGGTCAGCTGGGCCCGGCCGGTGATGGTCTCGCCACGCCCCAGCACGCCGTTCCACGTGGCCGTCGCGCTGGTCAGGGGGAAGGTGCTCACGCCGTCCTGCAGGGTCAGCACGATCGGGTACTGCAGTTCACCGGAGCCATTGGTGGTCTCATCAGCGAGGCTGATGCCGGTCAGCGGCTCGGCGCCGGTGTTCGTGATGGTGAAGACGATGCCGATGGCGCCGTCAGCGCCCAGGTCGACGACGGGGTCGCTGTCGTTCGCGGTCTCGCCGTCCTCGTCGCTCTTGTCGACGGTGGCGTTCGGAACCGGACGGACGATGCCGGCGTCCCAGGTCTGGTCGATGCCCTCGGAGGCGCTGACCGGGCGGCCGGCCTCCGAGCCCTTGGCGGTGAGCGGGCTGCTCGCGCCGAGGGTGATGGTCACCGGGGTGGACCAGGCCTGGTTCTCGGTGGTCCAGACCGCGTTGGAGTCGTCGGCTGTGCCGGCGGTGCTGCCCGCGGTCGTCCAGACGTAGCCGGTGGGCAGCTCGAAGTCGACCCGGTACTGACCGGCGGCCAGGTTGTCGAAGAGGTAGCGGCCGTTGCCGTCGGTGGTGTCGGTCAGCGGGGCGCCGGCCGGGTCGCCGTTGGCGTCCAGCTTCTGAAGACGGACGGTGGTGCCGTCGGCGAAGGCCGGCTCACCGGCGTCCTGGATGCCGTTGCCGTTGGAGTCGATCCAGACGTAGTCGCCGATCGCGTAGGTCGGGAACTTCGCGTTGAACGGATCGCTCGGCGGCACCTTCGGGCCGGTCGGGTCGTCCGGGTTCTCCACCAGCACGGTGGTGCCCGAGAGCGCGCCCTTGGCGTTGAGCTCCACCACGTTCAGGTGGGTGCCGCCCGCGGCGACGCCGGTCAGGGTCGAGGTGCAGACGATGCCGTCGCCGATCGCGAGCGGACCGGCCCAGGTGGCCGAAGCGGTGGCCAGCGAGAAGGTCACGGTCGCATCGCTGACGAGAGCACAGCTCAGCGGGTAGCTCACCGAGCCGGTGCCGCCCTTGGTCGCGTCGGAGAGGCCGATGTCGACCAGCGGCTCCTCGGCGTCCGCCGGGTTCAGGATGGTGAACCGGATGGTGGTCGAGCCGGTCGGGCTGACGTCCACCGCGGTCGCGGCGGTGTCGGCGGTGTCGCCGGCGCCGTCGGTCTTGATGACGGTGGCCGTGGGCTCGACCAGGACGAAGCCGAAGTCGAGGGTCGGGTCGTTGGCGCCATGGGTGGAAAGATCGGCCTGCGAGACGGACGAATCCTCCGACGAATCCCACTCACCGGTGCCGTTGTTGGTGCCCGGGGTGGTCGGCTTGTATTGGGCCGGGACCGAGACGATCTCCACCGTGTAGGACTGGCCCGCCGGCAGCACCGGCAGATCCTTGAAGGTGTAGAGGCCACCAACGGTGGTCTCGTCCGGCACGTCCAGACCGGTCACCACGCTCTTCACGGGGTTGCCACCGGGGCCGACGATCTTCAGGACGACGCCGTCGATGCCGGGCTCGGTGTAGTCGCCGTCGCCGTCACGGTCCTGCAGACCGTCGTTGTTGGTGTCGAGCCAGACCCGGTCGCCCACGGAGACGGACGGGGTGCGCTTGGCGTGGAAGGGGTTGTCGGTGCCCGGCTCACTCGGGGTGTTCGGGTCGAAGGCCTTGACCGGAACCGTGGCGCCCGACGTGACGCCGGTGCCGGTGATGGTGGCGACGTTCTTGTGGTCGCCGATCACGCCGGTCAGCGTCGCGGTGCAGTCGAAGCTGCCGTTGACGGCCAGCGACTTGCGGCCGACGCCGGCGGCGGCGAGTGACGCCGCCCAGGTGACCTTCCACGAGTTGGTCCCCGCGTCGTAGACACCCGGAGTGCCCACACCCGGCTCGAAGAAGCAGACCAGGCCGGTCACGACCGCGGCGCCTTCCACGACGGAGTCGGTCACGACGACGTCGTGGAGCGCGTCGGTGCCGGTGTTCACGATGGTGAACTTCAGCGGCGTGGTGCCGGCCGCGGAGCCCGTGGTGGTCAGATCCACCGCGGCGGCCGGGGTGTCGGCCTCGTTGCTGCCGTCGTTCTTGACGATGGTCGCAGCCGGGGACGGCCGGAAGAAGCCGAAGTCGAGCGAGAGATCCGCACGGCCCGGCACGGTCAGCTCCTGCCCGAAGGGGAGGTCCCGGGTGTCCGTGTGATCCGTGTTCGAGTCGAGCTCGCGGTCCGAGCCCTGGCGTTCCAGTGTCGGGGTGAACCCGGTGAGCGCAGCGATCGTGCCCGGATCGGTGAAGTCGATGACCACCCGGTAGAAGTTCTGGTCGGCCGGCCCGGTCAGCACCGGCAGATTCTCGAAGAAGTACCGGCCGTCGACGGTGCGGTTCTTGTCGAACACGTTCCCGAAGATGTCGGTGGTGAGCTCTCTCGAGGTGCCGCCATCGACCAGGTAGATCCGGAACAGCACGCCGTCGATGGGCGGCTCGCCGGCGTCCTGGATGCCGTCGTGGTCGAGATCCTCCCAGACGAAGTCACCCACGGTGACCGTGCCGAGGACCCAGCCCGCGTCGATCGAGTGGTCGTTCTGGCCAGCCGTGCCGATCGTGACGGGTGCGTAGGCCGCCTCGTTGATATTGACCGCCGGATCTCCGGAGGGCACGGCGTTGGAGTCGCGTTCGATCGCGAGCGCGGCCTGCTGCTCGGCCGTCCCGCCCGAGATAGCCGGGTCGACGACCAGCGGGGTGGTGAAGGCGAGCTGGTTCCAACTCGGCGTGACGAAGTCGGCGGGCGCATTGCCCGAAACCGTGGCCTTCGACCAGTTCAGCTGGACCGGGCCGGTGGCGGGCTCGAAGACGACGACGTACTTGCCGTCGGGAGCGAAGGTATAGGCGCCGTCGCCCTCGGAGCGGAAGAAGTAGGTGCCGTCCGCCGCGGTGTTCTTGGTCGCGATGGCAGCGCCGGTCGGCTTGCCGCTCGCGTCCGCCGCGAAGAGGGTGACCTTCGCGCCCACGATGGCGGGCTCATCGGCGTCCTGGATGCCGTCCCGGTCCAGGTCGAGCCAGGTGCGGTTGCCGATCTCGACCGGAGCAGCCTTTCCGATCAGGGTCAGGCCACCCATGCCACCACCCTTCTGGAAGCCGTTCCGGGTGTTGTTCGAGGCGTTCTGGGTGCTGATGGGATCGCCCGGGTCGTTCGTCTCCTGGTAGCCGTTCAGGTTGACCGCACCACGATCACCGTTGCTGAGGCTGAACCACTGAACGCCCTGCACGCGGATGGGAGCGAGCGGGTCGTAGGAGGTGGTGGCGACCTCGTCCAAGGTGCCCGGCACGACGATCGCCGAACCCAGGGTGTTCTCGCGGTGGTTGGGGGTGGCGTTGCCCTGCTGGTCCTGGAAGAACTCCGCGCCGCCAGGGCCCTCGCCGACGGCGGGGATCTGCGTGCGGTTGGAGCCGGTGCGGGTCGAGACGACCGTGTCCGTGGAAGTGCGGATGCTGGCCTGGCGGTTCGTCTCAGGCACCCAGGATTGGAAGTTGGAGTTGTCGCTGGAGCGCTTGGGGCCCGCGATCAGGGTGTCGCCGCTGGCGATGGATTCCCACATCCGGGTGCTGCTGCCGCTGTCGACGGTGCTGCTCGCCGCCCAGTTGCGGTTGCCGCCCTGGAACTCGCTGCGGTCCATGATGCCGAGGGTCATGTAGCCCTCGCGGTCGAAGGTGATGCCGGAGAGCAGCGGCTGCGGGTAGACCTGGGTCAGATCGCCCCAGGTGCGGTTGCATCGGGCGTTGTTCCGATCATTGGTGCCCACGCCCTGACACATGGCGGCGTTGTTGTTGCCGGTCCAGGTGTTCAGCGTGTCGTCGATGCCGACGGTCTGGCCGGCCTGGGACGCGGCGAAGGTGCGGTTGCCCCAGGTGTCGGTCCAGCTGTTCCACCGGGTGATCTGGGGGTAGTTGCGCGCGTAGTTGTCGCCGTTGCTGTCCCAGCTGCCCCAGGAGGTCAGCGGGTTGCCCTTGTTGTAGCTGAGGCTGCCGTTGTCGAGCACCTTGGTGAAGGCGGTGAAGCTGGAGAGGGCGCCGCTGTTGGAGCGGGTGAGCGCGGGGGTGCGCGCCACGTAGTACCTCATGTTCGCGGTCGTGGCCGACTGCCACGCGGTGGCCTCGCCGGTGTCGTTGTAGCCGACGTAGAGCTTGCCCTGGTGCAGCGTCAGCGCGAACGGACGCTGACCCGCACCGGCGCCGGAGTCGACCGACCCGATCAGGCTGTAGCCGGCCGGGGTCGCGGCGGAGATGTCGATCGCGTAGATCATCTTGTCGTTGAGGTTGACCAGGTAGAGGATGGCCTCGTCCGCGTCGATCGCGATGCCGCCGATGCCGACCTTGCCGGCCTTCGCGAAGGCGTCATTGTCGTTGATCATCTTGGCCGGGAAGTCGAGCCCGCGTGCGGTCGCGTTGCCGACCGAGCTCATGTCGCCGCCGTTGGCCGCGATCGTGCCGAAGGGGTTGGTTCCACCGAGGATGGCGGCCGCGTCGAAGCCGACCAGCGAGGACCTGGTCTTCGGAGCGCCCGTGGCGGGGTTGACCGCGCCCCGGATGATGTAGATGCCGCCGAGACCCTGCGGGCCCAGCTGGGAGATGCGCTTGTAACTGGCCGCCGCGTACACGTCGCCCGTGGCGTTGTCGGCAGCCAGTGAGTAGACCGAGCCGACCTCGCCGTAGGTGGCCCAGGTGGTGCGGCCGGAGAACTCGGCGGTCGAGTTCTGAGTGCCACCTGCCCCGCCGGTGTTGTTGCGGGTCTTCCAGAGGTGGCCGACGACCGCGGGCTGGTTGCTCACGGCGGGGCTGTAGGTGCGCAGGCCCGCGTAGTTGATCGCGGTAGCGAGCGCCGGGTTCGGGTCGGTGGTGCTCAGGGGAACGTACTGGCTGGAGTCGAAGACGCCGTAGTCGACGACATCGCCCGCCTTGACGAACTGGACACCCGACTGCGACGCGTTGAAGGTGTCCCGCATGCCCGCGGGAAGATTGGTGAACTCGAGGCGCAGGGGATCGCCCGCGTTCACGCCGGAGGCGTTCAGGGTGTAGTTGCCGGTGCCATTGGTCGCGTTCACCGTCGTGACAGCCGAGCCCGCGACCGCGCCGGCCTAGTTGTAGGCGGTGACGGTGATGCCACCCAGCAGCACGTCCTGCGAGCGGGCGCCCGCGGTCGCGTCGAAGGTGCCATTGCCGTTGTAGTCGAGGTAGACCTTGCCGCCCATCGTCACGTCCGCTGTCGCGGTCGTGGCGTTGAGCACCAGCCCCCCGCCGACCAGACCGATCGCGACTGTCGCCGCGGTCACCTTCCGGAAGAGCGACCACCTGCCGGTCGATGCGGTCGGAGTGATAGCCCTTTTGGGCATGGCACGACGAAACAGCCTCATGAAGTCTTTTCCCCTGACTTGCACTTCGGCACACAGAGCCGGCGTTAGCCGGACGCTATGTACCTTTCCCCTGACTTGCACACTTCTGGACATAGAAGTCGGTGTTAACCGGACGCTATGTAAGCGGTGGATCGTTTCGTCCGTCAACTAAGTCTCGGGTCGTGGGACGCGGCAGGGCCCGAAATTGTCGTGCGACAAGCCCCGGCCGACCAGAATGTCAATCCGCAAGCCCACGGGATCGATTTCAGCGCGAGGGGAATCGATCCCGCTCAACGTCGAACCGATCCCACAGGAGTAAGCTGCCCTCGAAACCTACGGTTCAGTAACTTAGGAGCACGGATGCCCTTCACCGGCCGGCCGGCCACCCCCGCCACCCTCGCCGTGCGCGAGGCTCGCGACTTCCTCTTCGATCACGCCCTCGACTACACCGGCGCGGTTACCGGTTTCCACTGGCCCTCCCTCGACGAGTTCAATTTCGCCACCGAATGGTTCGACGTGGTCGCCGGCGAGCACCCGGACCGTCCGGCCGTCACCATCGTCTCCGCCGACCTGACCGCGCAGAGCTGGAGCTACGCCGAGCTGTCGCGGCGCTCCGATCAGGTGGCGCGCTGGCTGCGCGGGCTGGGCATCGGCGAGGGCGACCGGGTGATCGTGATGCTCAACAACACCATCGAACTGTGGGAACTGCTGCTGGCCCTGCTGAAGATCCGGGCGATCGCGATCCCGACCTCCACCCTGCTCTCGGCGGCCGATCTGGCCTACCGGGTCGAGCACGGCCAGGCGCGGGCGGTGGCGGCGCCTGCCGCGCTGCGCGCCCGGCTGGACGAGGTGCCGCGGTCGGTGGTGCGGATCGGCATCGGCCAGGACGTCCCGCTGAACTGGGCGCCGATGGCCGACTCGTACAACGTGCCCGCGGAGTACAGCCCCAGCCGCCCGACCCCCGCGGACGCGCTCAGCCTGCTGTACTTCACCTCCGGCACCACCGCCCGCCCCAAGCTGGTGGGCCACACCCATGTCTCCTACCCGGTCGGCCACCTGTCGACCATGTGGTGGCTCGGGGTGCGGCCGGGTGACGTCCACCTCAACATCTCCTCCCCCGGCTGGGGCAAGCACGCCTGGAGCAACTTCTTCTCGCCGTTCCTCGCCCAGGCCACGGTCTTCGTCTTCAACTACGAGCGGTTCGACGCGGCCGCCCTGATGCAGGTGATGGAGACCCATGAGGTCACCACCTTCTGCGCGCCGCCGACGGTCTGGCGGATGCTCATCCAGGCCGACCTCTCCCAGCTCTCCCGGCCCCCGCGGGAACTGGTCGGCGCCGGCGAGCCGCTGAACCCGGAGGTCATCACCCAGGTGCGTCAGGCCTGGGGCGGGACGATCCGCGACGGCTTCGGCCAGACCGAGATGACCTGCGCGATCGGCAACTCCCCCGGTCAGCTGGTCAAGGACGGCTCGATGGGACGCCCGATGCCTGGCTACCCGGTCGTCCTGCTCGACCCGGTGACCGGGGAGCGCAGCCCGGACGAGGGCGAGATCTGCCTGGATCTTTCCGTGCCGATCCTGGGCCTGATGGCCGGCTACCACGACGACCCGGAACTCACCGCGGAAGCCTGCCGGGACGGCTTCTACCACACCGGCGACATCGCCTCTACGGACGAAGAGGGCTATCTGACCTACGTGGGCCGGGCCGACGACGTCTTCAAGGCCTCCGACTACAAGATCTCCCCGTTCGAGCTGGAGTCGATCCTGCTGGAGCATCCCTACGTCACCGAGGTGGCCATCGTCCCCAGCCCCGACCCGGTGCGGGCCGCCGTCCCCAAGGCCTTCGTCTGCCTGGTGCAGGATCTCGCCGCCGAGCAGGAGGTCGCGGCCCGCGCCATCTTCGCCCACGCCCGGCAGCGGCTCTCCGGCTTCCAGCGGGTGCGCATCCTGGAGTTCGTCCAGGAACTCCCCAAGACCATCTCCGGCAAGATCCGCCGCGTCGAACTCCGCGAACAGGAGGCCGCCCGCGTCGCCGCCCAGACCACCGACGGCCAGTTCCTGGAGCGCGACTACCGCTGAGTCGGTGGCTCAGCGCGTCATGACCGCAAGCCCGGAACGGCATCGAGAATCGCCTGGGACTCGTCGTCGACGCGGGTGACCAGCAGGATGTCGACATACCGCAGAGCGTCGATGACCAGGCCCAACCGGGCCGTCGGTGCACCCGCCTCCACCGAGGCCATCTGTGGAAAAGCACTGGAGCCGTATGTCTCGTTATCCACAGCTCTGGCAACTCGATGGCGGACTCCGGTCGCAGCTGGCCATAGTGCTAGGGCATGAAGGTTCCCCGTCCCTGGGCATTGCCGCAGCAGCCGGCTACCCGCGAGCAACTGCTCTCGCCTACCATCACTGCCGCGATGCTTCGCACCGCCATCAAGAACGGCGCGCTCCGGCGCGTGCGTCCCGCTGTCTATCTGGCCGCCGAGCAGTGGCCGGACGATCCGGCCCAGCAGCACCTGGTGCTGGCTCGGGCCGAACTGACCGTGCACCCGGGCGGGGTGATGAGTCACGAATCAGCGGGCGTGCTGTGGGGGTTGCCCTCGCCCGCTCGCGACTGGCACGAGCACGTGCCCGCCATCACTCTGCCGCGCCGCTCCGGCAATCGATCCCGGGGTGGGCTCGCGTCCTACCGAACTGCGGCGGTGCCGTCGCACCACATCACCTGCGACCCCGACGGGTATGACGTCACAACTGTCTCCCGCACGGCAGTCGACCTCGCGCGAGGCGAAGAACTGCCGCAGGCGCTGGTGGTCCTCGACGCGGCCGCGCGGCTGCTGGTTGCCGAGATCGTGTCCCAGCCTCGACGCGAGCACTATGCCAACTCGCGTCTTCTCCGCGCCGCCCGCGAGTCGCTCGACGAGGCGGTCTTCGGTCACGGGGCAGCTGCGCTTCGAAGGGCGATCGCCCTTACCGACCCACGGCGGGAGAGCCCGATCGAGTCGCTGAGCGCAGGCCACTTCCATGTGGCCGGGTTGCCGACCCCCGAGTTCCAGCACCCGATTCGTACCGCAAACGGGTGGTACTACGCCGACTGCTACTGGGAGGCCGCCCGGCTCATCGGCGAGGCCGACGGCAAGGTGAAATACCGCGACCCCGAGGAGATCACCCGCGAGAAGAGGCGTCAGCAGACCCTTGACGACCAGGACTTCCGCTTCGTCCGCTGGTCGGGCAACGAAATCTGGTGGACACCGCCGTTGGTCGTCGCCCGGGTCGCGAGGAAACTCGGTCTGTAGCCCGGCCGTCGCTGCACGATTGTCGTTTTGAAGATGGTGTCGAGGTGAACTCTCGGGCTTCGCGTCAGGATGGTTGTTCTCAGGCCTCCCCGTCGTCTGAGAACAACCATCCTGCAGCGACGCGGCTCATGCACCTCCGAAGGCCGTCCCAAAACGACTTCCCGGATCACCACCAGGCTGCCCGTTCGCTAGCCGCGGCTGGGGGGCACCAGGAAGGCGAGGGCGACGATGCCGATGCCCACACCCAGCAGGACGATGGCGTCGAGGGCCTTGCCGCGGACGGCCAGCAGGCCGACGCGGCGGTTGGGCAGCAGCCGGAGCAGGCCGCCCAGGGTGATCGAGGCGCCGATCAGGGTGGCGCCCATCCGCCAATGGCTGGTGGCGACGATCGCCAGGCCGGTCAGCACGCCGGCCAGGACGACGGCCAGCGGCCACTGGCCGAGCACCTGCTGGAACAGGTTCTTCGGCGGACGATGGCTGAGCTTGTCGAAGTCTCGAGTGGGCGACCCTTCGACAGGCTCTGTTCCTCGCGTCGCTGCCGCGCCGCTCGTCAAGACTCCGGCGGTTTCGGCCGCTGACGCGTCCGTAACCTTGTCGTCTGGGATCGTGGGGTCGGTCATGCCATGTGCTCGGCGCGCTCGACGACATTGCGCAGCAGCATGGCGCGGGTCATCGGGCCCACCCCGCCGGGGTTGGGGGCCACCCAGGCGGCCTTCTCGGCGACATCCGGGGCGACGTCGCCGACCAGCTTGCCGTCCACCCGGCTGACCCCGACGTCGAGCACGACCGCGCCTTCGGCGATCAGGTCGGCGGTGATCAGGTGCGGCACGCCGGCGGCGGCCACGACGATGTCGGCGCGGCGGGTGTGGGCAGCCAGGTCGCGGGTGCCGGTGTGGCAGAGCGTGACGGTGGAGTTCTCGCTGCGGCGGGTGAGGATCAGCCCGAGTGGACGGCCGACCGTGATCCCCCGGCCCACCACGCAGACCTCGGCGCCCGCCAGCGGGATGTCATGCCTCCGCAGCAGTTCGACCACCCCGCGCGGCGTGCAGGGCAGCGGCGCCGGCTCGTTCAGCACCAGCTTGCCGAGGTTCACCGGGTGCAGCCCGTCGGCGTCCTTGGCCGGATCGATCAGGGCCAGGACGGCGTTCTCGTCCAGGTGCCTCGGCAAGGGCAGTTGCACGATGTAGCCGGTGCAGGCCGGATCGGCGTTCAGCTCGGCGATGGCGGCGGTGACGGTCTCGGCGGAGGCGTCGGCGGGCAGATCCACCCGGATCGACTCGATGCCGATCTCGGCGCAGTCGCGGTGCTTCATCCGGACGTAGGACTGGCTGCCCGGATCCTCCCCGACCAGGACGGTGCCCAGCCCCGGACGCACCCCGCGCGCGGCCAGCGCGGCCACCCGGGCGATGAGCTCGTCCTTGATCGCGGCGGCGGCGGCCCGTCCGTCCAGAATCTGCGCGGTCATCGCGAAACCCCTCGTGGAATCAGTGGAAGAAGTGGCGGGTGCCGGTGGTGTACATGGTGACCCCGGCTGCCTGGGCGGCGGCGATGGTGTCGGCGTCGCGCACCGAGCCACCCGGCTGGACGATCGCCTTCACCCCGGCCGCGATCAGGATCTCGGGTCCATCGGCGAACGGGAAGAAGGCGTCGGAAGCGGCCACCGAGCCGGCGGCCCGCTCCCCGGCCCGCTCCACCGCGAGCCGGCAGGAATCCACCCGGTTCACCTGGCCCATGCCGACGCCCACCGAGGCCCCGTCGGCGGCCAGCAGGATCGCGTTCGACTTCACCGCCCGGCAGGCCCGCCAGGCGAACTCCAGATCGGCCAGCGTGGCAGCGTCCGCGGGCTCGCCGGCGACCAGTTCCCAGTTCTCCGGGGCGTCGCCGGGGGCGTCGATGCGGTCGGCGGCCTGCAGCAGCAGCCCGCCGCTGATCGGCTTGAGCTCCACCCCGCGCGCGGGGTACGGCCCGGCCACCAGCAGCCGGATGTTCTTCTTCGCCTGCAGCACCTCGAGCGCCTCCGGCTCGTAGCCGGGGGCGATCACCACCTCGGTGAAGACCTCGGCGATCTGCCGGGCCGCCTCCAGGGTGATCGGACGATTGGCGGCGATCACCCCACCGAAGGCCGAGACCGGGTCGCAGGCGTGCGCCCGCCGGTGGGCCTCGGCGATGTCGCCGCCGACCGCGATCCCGCACGGGTTGGCGTGCTTGATGATCGCCACCGCCGGCGCCTCGAAATCGTAGGCCGCGCGGTAGGCGGCATCGGCGTCGGTGTAGTTGTTGTAGCTCATCTCCTTGCCATGCAGTTGCTCGGCGACCGCCAGCCCACCGGGACGGTGGCCGTTGATGTAGAGCGCGGCGCGCTGGTGGGCGTTCTCGCCGTAACGCAGCGTCCCGGCCTTGTTCCAGGTCGCGCCGATCCAGTGCGGGAAGCCGTCGCCGTCCGACGAATCGGTGAGCACCGAGCCCATCCACGAGGCCACCGCCACGTCGTAGGTGGCGGTGTGGACGAAGGCCGCCGCGGCCAGCGCCCTGCGCTCGTCCAGGGTGAAACCGCCGGCGTCCAGCGCCGCCAGCACCTGGCCGTACTGATCGGGGGAGGTGACGATCGCGACCGACGGGTGGTTCTTCGCCGCCGCCCGCACCATGGACGGCCCGCCGATGTCGATCTGCTCGACGCACTCGTCCGGGGTGGCGCCGGAGGCGACCGTCGCCTCGAAGGGGTACAGGTTGCTCACCACCAGGTCGAACGGGGCGATGTCCAGGTCGAGCAGGGCCTGATTGTGGGAATCGAGCCGCCGATCGGCCAGCAGCCCGGCGTGAATGGCGGGGTGCAGGGTCTTCACCCGGCCGTCCAGGCACTCCGGGAAGCCGGTCACCTGCTCGACCGGGGTCACCGGCACGCCCGCCTCCGCCAGGGTTTTGGCGGTCGAGCCGGTGGAGACGATCTCCACCCCGGCCGCCGCCAGCGCCTGGCCCAGCCCGGTCAGCCCGGCCTTGTCGTAGACCGACACCAGGGCGCGGCGGATGGGCTGTCGATCAGTCATGGTACTCCTTGTTCACAGACGATCCCTGAGCTTGTCGAAGGGTCTTCCCTGCGTACTCGTTCACGAAATCCACCAGGATCCGGCGCTCGACCACCTTGAT
>JAPUEM010000139.1:6487-27944 GCA_027492575.1 Propionicimonas sp. | reverse complement strand
TCCCTGCGTACTCGTTCACGAAATCCACCAGGATCCGGCGCTCGACCACCTTGATCCGTTCATGCAGGGTCTCCTCGGTGTCCTCCGGGAGCACGCGGACGGCCTCCTGGGCGAGGATCCGGCCGGTGTCGACGCCGTCGTCGACGGCGAACAAGGTGGCGCCGGTCACCTTCACCCCGTGGGCGAGCGCGTCGGCGACCCCGTGCATGCCGGGGAAGGACGGCAGCAGCGCCGGGTGGGTGTTGACCATGGTGAACCGGGAGAGGAAGGACGGTCCGACCAGTTTCATGAAGCCGGCGCTCACCACCAGGTCGGGGTCGAACCGCGCCACCAGATCGACCAGCCCGGCGTTCCAGGCGGCCCGGTCGGAGCCCTTGACCAGCGGATGGACGAAGCCGGGCACGCCGGCCTGCTCGGCGCGGATCAGCCCGTAGGCGTCCGCGCGGTCGGAGCCCACCGCCACGACCTCGGCGGCCAGCGCACCGGCGGCCTGCGCGTCCAGCAGTGCCTGGAGGAGGGTGCCCGAGCCCGAAACCAGAACAACCAGGCGCAACGGCATGGGCTCAGCTTACCGAGGCCGCCCGGCGGCTTCGCAGCATGCCCACCAGCCAGCGTCCCAGCCCGCCGAGCACGGCCGAGAGCAGGATCATCGGCCCGGCGATCAGGGCGAGCTCCAGCAGGCGCGGGCCGAGATCGACCAGCCGCAGGGCACCCAGCGAGCCGACGCTCGCCGCGGCCGCGCCCAGCAGCAATCCAGTGGTGACCAGGCCGGCGAGCAGGCCGACCAGCGCGGCCCGTCCGGCGGCCAGCAGCCTCCCCGTCCGCACAAGGTGTGGCGGATTCACCGAGGTCGGTTCACCGGCAGGACCTTTTCGCTGGGCCGGGTCGGTTTCTTTTCCGGCCAGCCGCCGGCTGCCTGCCGCCACCGCGCCGGCGAGCAGGCCCGCTACGACGCCGCCGGCCAGCCAGGCGATGGTGGCGTCGGGGGTGAGGCCGGTCGGCGGCAGCCCGCCGAGCAGCGGAATGGCGGGCAGCATGCCGAGCTTGGTGCCCGAGATGGTCACCAGCGAACCGGTTCCGACGGTGATGCCACCGCCGAGCGCCCAGGCCAGTGCCCACAGCAGGAGGGTCGGCAGGTAGGCCAGCGCGATCATCGCCCAGACGAAGGCGCCGGCGCCGTCCAGCTTCAGCCCGTGCTCGATGGCGGCGACGCGTTCGGCGCCGAGCAGCATCGCCAGGGCGACCACCACCGCCCCGATGCCGAGCAGCGCGAGGAAGCCGGCCAGGCCGCCGCGCAGGCCGTCGGCCAGCCAGCCGGGCAGCAGGTGCCGCAGCCGTAAGCCGAGACCGCGCAGCGCACCGGAAAGGGCGGCCACCGCGGCGATCACCAGCGCTCCGCCGGCCGGCGCGGCCAGCCCCTGCCAACTGCCGATGCTCATCCCGAGCGCCACCGCCACCAGCAGGTAGCCGGCGGCGACCAGCCCGGCGACCTGGGCCGCCAGCGCCAGCCGCTCGGCGACCCGCTGCGCGCCGGGCCGGGCCAGCCAGGCCTGCCCGGCGGCGAACCGTCCGACCGCGCGGGCGAGCGCCGCGCCGGTCAGGGTCAGGCCGAGCGGCATCAGCGTGAGCGGCGAGCCGGCGATCTCGGCGGTGCCCCCGTGGGCGAGCAGCCAGATGCCCGAGCAGAAGGCCAGCACGTCCGGCAGCGGGATCGCGCTGGCGCTGAACCAGGCCACCGTGGCGACCCCGACGATGAGCAGCCAGCCCAGCAGCGCGGCACCCGCCCCGCCGATCGCGGCGGCGGCCGCCCACGGAACGACCGGGACGGACGCCAAGCGCACCGTCCGCTCCTGGGCGGACGGCGGCGAGGTGACCCGGAGCTGAATCGTCTCGGGGCCGGTGCGCGATCGTGCCATCTGGCCTCCATGCTCGCCCACCCGCCACCCCGGGTCGCGCTGACACGCGGACAGGGACGGAATTGGAACCGTCCCCGGCCCGCGCCGAGCATCTGGCCTCGCGCCGAACGGCACCCCCGGTGGCGGGCCGGGGCCGACCGCACGACCGCGGTGCGCTGTCCCCCGTCCGGGCGTCTTGAGCAGGGGATAGACTGACCACCGAAAAACCTCTCATCGAAGGAACCCTCGTGACCGACAGCGGATCAGCGCGCCCCAGGCGTGCCATGGCACCGCTTCCCGACGACGATGAGGTCGATGCCCCGTTCGCCGACGAGATCGCGGAGGCGCCGGCAGTGGGCCGGCGTGGCCTGCGGGCACAGTTCTCCGACTCGGATCGCGAACCCGCCGACGCCGACACCCAGGTGCTGCGCCGGGGGATCGTGCCCGCCGGCCCCAGCAGCGCCGCCAGCGCTGCCAGCCCCGTCAGCCCCTCTGCCACCGCGATCCCCGAACGGGTGTGGACGCCGGCTCCGCCGCGTCCGGTGCTGCCGGAATCGGCTGCCGCACCCGCTTCGGCCGGACGCCGGTTCTCCGCCAGCAGTTCACCGGAGGAGGCCGGCTACACCCCGCGCCGCTCCGCAGCCAGCGTGGCCAGCCCGCCGGAGGAGTTCTTCGTCCCGCGCACCCGTCCGGAAGCGGTGGCACTCTCCGCCGAACCGGCCCCGCTGCGAACCGAAACTCCCAGCCCGGCCACCCCCAAGCCCGCCCGCCGCTCGGGCAAGCGAGCCCTCATCGTGCTCGGCGGGGTGGCCGCCATCGCCGGCCTGGTGTACGGCGGCGTCACCTGGCTGGCCCCGAAAGCACCGGCCACCATCACCGCGCCCTCCAACTCGACGACCCCCTCTCCCAGCCTCGACCCCCTGCTCGGCGCCACCGACCTCGCCGCGCTGGGCACCGGCACCTGGGAGACCGCCACGGAAGTTCCCGGCGGCGGGGACGGCAACCCGGTCTGCCTGCCGGCCGACGTCGAGACCATGCCGGACGCGGACCGCACCGACCGCCGGGTGCTCACCTCGCAGACGGCCGGCGTCGAGTACGTCAGCCACGTGGTGGACAACTACCCGGATCGCGTCTCGGCCGCGCGCGCCTACCAGCAGCGGCTGCTGGAGTCGGGCAGTTGCGTCGATACGGACGCGCTGATCGTGGCCGCCTACAACGTCACCGGGCTGGCCGACAGCGCCTTCGTCACGCAGATCCAGGTGGAGGGCGTCACCTCCGAGAACCACACCGTGCTGGTCAGCCAGACGGGGCGCAGCCTCTCGATGATCGACATCGCCGCCACCGAGCCGATCAA
Organism: Propionicimonas sp.; assembly: GCA_027492575.1. GTDB lineage: Bacteria > Actinomycetota > Actinomycetes > Propionibacteriales > Propionibacteriaceae > Propionicimonas. Next base: position 24,695 of record JAPUEM010000139.1, on the reverse strand, counting down.
GGCCGACGAGATCGCCGCCGTCGCGGCGGGTCCGCTGGCCCGGCTGTGCAGTGGCGGTCAGGGCACCTGCCCCACCACCCCGAAGGCGGAGGCCGCCGTCCCGGCCGCCGGGCAGTATCCGGGCTGGCTGGTGGAGGCCGATCTGCCCAGGATCACCCCGGGCGCGGGCCGATGGGCCGCCAGCACCCCCGAGTCGACGCTGCGGATCGTCGGCAGCCAGTGCGAACTGGTCGACCTGAAGAAGGTCGAGGGCATCGATTCCAGCGGCCAGCGCACCCTGCTGCTGGCCGACGACCCGGCCGCGCCGACGGTCTTCGGCGTCGACCAGGTCGTCTACACCTTCCCGACCGCCAAGGCCGCCAAGAGCTTCGCCGACAAGGTGACCGGCAACCTCACCGACTGCTCGGACACCGTGCCCACCGCGGCCGTGGAGAAGGGCCCGTCGGTCAAGGGCGAGGCCGCCGAGGCCATCGCCTATTCCGGCAAGTCCTTCCTGGTCACCCAGCAGACCGGCGGCACCAAGTCGGCCACCTACCGCGTCGGGGTCGTCCGGATCGCCGAGCGGGTCGCCTATCTGCTGGCCAACCCCAGCGAGGACTTCGACTTCACCGACGCCCAGTGGAAGGCCATCCTCGCCCGCACCGGCGAGCGCGTCAGCCAGATGCCCTGAGGGCTTCTACAGCCCCACCCACTGCCATCTCGGGCCTGACCCGGGATGACCTGGTCGGGTCGGTTACAGCGCCTGGATGATCTCGCGCATCAGGCGGGCGGTTTCGCTGGGGGTGGTGCCGACGCGGACGCCGGCGGCCTCCAGGGCCTCCTTCTTGGCCTGGGCCGTGCCGGCCGAGCCGGTCACGATGGCGCCGGCGTGGCCCATGGTCTTGCCCTCGGGGGCGGTGAAGCCGGCGACGTAACCCACCACGGGCTTGGTCATGTGCTTGGAGATGTAGTCGGCCGCGCGCTCCTCGGCGTCGCCGCCGATCTCACCGATCAGCACCACCGCGGCGGTCTCCGGATCGGCCTCGAAGGCCTCCAGAGCGTCGATGTGGGTGGTGCCGATGATCGGGTCGCCACCGATGCCGACCGCGGTCGAGAAGCCGATGTCGCGCAGTTCGAACATCATCTGGTAGGTCAGCGTTCCCGACTTCGACACCAGGCCGATCCTGCCGGGGCCGGAGATGTTCGGCGGGATGATGCCGACGTTCGACTTCCCCGGGCTGATCAGCCCCGGGCAGTTCGGGCCGATCACGCGGGTGGTGCCCTTCTCGCGGGCGTACGAGTAGAACTCGGCGGTGTCCTTGACCGGAACCCCCTCGGTGATCACCACGACCAGGTCGAGCCCGGCGTCCACCGCCTCGATCACGGCGGCCTTGGTGAACCGGCCGGGAACGAAGACCACGGACGTGTTCGCGCCGGTCGCTTCCTTGGCCTCGGCGACCGAGTTGAAGACCGGCACCGGTTGCTCCTCGAAGGTGACCGATTCACCGCCCTTGCCGGGGGTGACGCCACCGACGATGCGGGTGCCGTAGGCGACCATGCGGGCGGTGTGCTTGCGTCCCTCGGAACCGGTCATTCCCTGGACGATCACCTTGGAGCTCTGATCCAGCCAGATCGACATTGCGCGTACTCCCCTATTCGGCCGCGGCGGCCAGTTCGGCGGACCGGCGGGCCGCGGCGTCCATGGTTTCCTCGAGCGTGACCAGCGGGTGCGCGGCCTCGGTGAGCATGTGGCGTCCGATCTCGACGGCGTTGCCGTCCAGCCGCACCACGATCGGCTTGGTGGCCTTCTCGCCGAGGATCGCCAGGGCGTCGATGATGCCGCGGGCCACCTCGCTGCAGGCGGTGATGCCGCCGAAGACGTTCACGAAGACCGACTTCACCTGGGCGTCGGAGAGGATGATCTCCAGCCCGTTGGCCATCACCTCGGACGAGGCGCCGCCGCCGATGTCGAGGAAGTTCGCCGGCAGCGGGCTGCCCGGCAGATCCTTGCCGGCCTTCGCCACCACATCCAGGGTGCTCATCACCAGCCCGGCGCCATTGCCGATCACGCCGACCGAGCCGTCCAGCTTCACGTAGTTCAAGCCCTTCTCGCGGGCCTTCACCTCCAGCGGGTCGTCGCTCGCCTCGTCGGCGTAGGTCGCCCACTCGGGGTGCCGGATCTCGGCGTTGCCGTCCAGGGTGACCTTGCCGTCCAGGGCGACGATCCGTCCGTCGCCGGTCTTCACCAGCGGGTTGACCTCGACCAGGGTGGCGTCCACCTCGCGGTAGACCGTGCCCAGCAGCACCAGGACGCGGGCCACCTCGGCCCGGTCGGCCTCGGCGAAGCCCGCGGCGGCGACGATCTCCTCCGCCTTGGCCTGGTCGATGCCGACCAGCGGATCGACCGCGACCCGGGCCAGGGCCTCGGGACGCTCGACCGCGAGGGTCTCGATGTCCATGCCGCCCTCGACGCTGCACATCGCCAGGTAGTTGCGGTGCGCGCGATCCAGCAGCAGCGAGAAGTAGTACTCCTCGACGATATTCGCGCCCTCGGCGATCATCACGGCCCGCACGGTGTGGCCCTTGATGTCCATGCCGAGGATCTCGGCGGCACGCTGCTCGGCCTCCTCGGGCGAGCGGGCGAGCTTGACGCCGCCGGCCTTGCCGCGTCCGCCGGTCTTCACCTGGGCCTTGACGACCACCACGGACGTTCCGAGCTCCTCGGCCGCCGCTCGTGCCTGTTCCGGCGTCGTCGCGACGATGCCCCGCAGGACGGGCACACCGTGTGCTTCGAAGAGATCCCGGGCCTGGTACTCGAAGAGATCCACGGCTCCTCCGTTTCTTGGTCATCTCCCGTTGTGACGAGCCAGCAATGCTCACCACCAACCTGTCGAACCCTAACCCTCAACCGCCGCCCTCGCATCTCCACGGTCGCCAGACGAGAGAGCGACGCGGATCGGACCGGGCCAGAGGACCTCCCGCCACCCCCATGCACCTCCTTCGCATCGAGGGCCTGCCCTAAGTGGCGAGGGCCTGCCTTCAACGCCGGCCCTCGAAGCACAAGGGTGGCCCTCGATGCGAAGGAGACGAGGTCTGGGGTGGCATCAGAGCAAGCTCGCGTCGGCCCTCGTCCTCGATTCTGAGAAATCTGTCCCCGATTCTGAGAAACCTGCTGCCAAATGCTAAGCTTCCGAACGGAATCGAGGCCGACCCTGAACGGGCGCCTCTTCACCTTCTCGACAGGGGCCCTGTGGTACACGAGCGGATGCAGGCTGACAAGCCGCGACGTGCTGCTGCCGACCCAACCCGCCGCCCCGCCGGGCGCCGCACGAAGGGCCTCCGCGACGGGATCGCGCTGGCGGTCGCCTCCGGCCTGGCCATGACCGTGGTCGGCGCCTTCGGCCTGGCGAACTACCCCTCGGTGACGGCCTTCGCCAACCAGGCCTCCCCCACCCCGTCCGACATCGAGCAGGCTCGCGCCGGCGATGCCGGCCGCAGCGCCAAGCGCGCCGCCCCCTCCTTCGAGGATCTCGCCAAGCAGCGCTCCCAGGCCCTCGCCCAGACCGGCGAAGCGGTCGAGGCCGAACGCTACGAGGAGGCCGCCGCGAAGCGGAGCTCCCAGCTGGAGAAGACCGCCGCCTCGGTCGAGGACGAAGCCGACCGGCTGCGCAACCTGGCGAACTTCCTGTGGCCCACCGAGGGCGGCGTCGGCTCGCCCTGGGGCCAGCGGCTGCACCCGATCCTGCACTACTACCGGCTGCACGGCGGCGCCGACATCGGCGGACGCTGCGGCCAGCCGATCTACGCGGCCCAATCCGGCAAGGTCACCAAGGCCGACGGCGGCGGCTACAACGGCGGCTCCGGCAACAACGTCCGCATCGACCACGGCGACATCAACGGCATCCACGTCGAGACCGCCTACCTTCACATGAGCGAGATCGGCGTGAAGGAGGGCCAGCAGGTCACCAAGGGCGACCTGATCGGCAAGGTCGGCAGCACCGGCCTCTCCACCGCCTGCCACCTGCACCTCTCGCTCTACAAGGACGGCGTGAACAGCGATCCGCTGGAGTACGTCAAGAAGTCCGAGAAGCACGATCCGAAGGAAGCCAAGGGCGACGAGAACTCCGCCGACCACGAGCTCGACGAGGCGGACGTTCCTCAGGAGTGACGTTCTCCAGTTCTTGACCTACAGCTTCTCCATCGGGGCGTGGCGCAGCGAGAGGCGCTTGACGCCCACCGAACCGAAATCCACGTCCGCCTTGGCATTGTCGCCGGCGCCGTGGGTCGCGAGCACCGTCCCCATTCCGAAGCTGGTGTGCAGCACCCGATCCCCCACCGACACCGAGGCCACCGTCTTGATCGGCGCGCGGTTGCCGAAGCTCACCTGCTGCCGGGCGGTCGTCGTCCGCACCGAGGACGATGAGGCCCAGCTCGTCCGGGCCACGCCGAGCCGGCGCCAGTCGAGCAGGTGGGCGGGGATCTCTTCGGTGAACCGGCTGGCCGGGTTGTACTGCGGCGCCCCCCACATGGTGCGGACGGTGGCCCGCGTCAGGTAGAGCCGCTTGCGCGCCCGCGTGATGCCCACGTAGGCCAGCCGCCGCTCCTCCTGCAACTCCGCCGGGTCGGTCATCGCCCGCTGGTGGGGGAAGATCGCGTCCTCGAAGCCGGTCAGGAAGACCGTGTCGAACTCGAGCCCCTTGGCGGTGTGCAGGGTCATCAGGGTGACCACCCCGTCGCCCTCGCCGTCGGCGTCGGGCAGCTGGTCGGAATCGGCGACCAGCGCGATCCGCTCCAGGAAGGCCGGCAGCGAGTCGTCCGGCTCCGGGGCGCCCGCGGCCAGTTCGTCGCCGAGTTCCGCGGCCTCCGAGGCCGGGGGCGTGCCGTCCGGGGTCAGATCCACCGCGTGGGCGGCCGCGACGAACTCCTGCGCGACGCTGACGAACTCGACCAGGTTCTCCAGCCGGGTCTCGTCCTGCGGGTCGTTCGAGTTCTGCAACTCGTCCAGGTAGCCGGATTCCTTCAGGATGCTGGCCAGCACGTGGTCGGCCGGCCTGGCATCAGCGACCTGCTGGCGGTGCTGCTCGATCAGCGCGACGAAACCCTGGATCTGGTTCAACGAGCGGGTGGCCAGCCCGGGCGCCTCGCCGGCCCGCTGCAGGGCCGCATAGAACGGGATCCGATTGGCCGACGCGAAGGCCTCGACCACCGCCTCGGCCCGATCGCCGATCCCCCGCTTGGGCACGTTCAGCACCCGCCGGATCGAGACGTCGTCGGACGGGTTGGCGATCCCGCGCAGGTAGGCGATCGCGTCCCGGATCTCTTTGCGCTCGTAGAACCGGACGCCGCCGACCACCCGATACGGCATGCCGACCCGGATGAAGACATCCTCGAAGGCACGGGATTGGGCGTTCGTCCGGTAGAAGACCGCGACCCCGGAGGGCTTCACCTGCCCCGCATCGGTCAGCCGGTCGATCTCCTCGGCGATGTAGCGCGCTTCGTCGTGCTCGGTGTCGGCGACGTAGCCGACCAGCAGCTCGCCGTCCCCCTGCGCCGACCACAGCTTCTTCTCCGGACGATTCGGGTTGCGGGTGATGACGGCGTTGGCGGCGTTCAGGATGTTCTGCGTCGAGCGGTAGTTCTGATCGAGGACGATCGTGGTCGCCCCCGGGAAATCCTTCTCGAAGTCGAGGATGTTGCGGATCGTCGCACCGCGGAAGGCATAGATCGACTGGTCGGAATCGCCCACCACCATCAGTTCCGGCGGATCCACGACCGGCTGCCCCTCCGGCACCGGATGGACGCCGCACAGCTCACGGACCAGCACGTACTGGGCGTGGTTGGTGTCCTGGTATTCGTCCACCAGGACGTGCCGGAACCGGCGCCGGTACTGCTCGCGCAGGTCGGGGAAGGCCTGCAGCAGGTGGACGGTCGTCATGATGATGTCGTCGAAATCGAGGGCGTTGGCCGCCTTCAGCCGGCGCTGGTACTCGGCGTAGGCGTCGGCATAGACCTCTTCGTTGCCGGCTGCGGCGCGGCTGCGCGCGGTCTCGTGGTCGACCAGTTCGTTCTTGCAGTTCGACACCCAGTTCAGCACCGCCCGGACGGGGTACCGCTTCGGGTCGAGATCGGCGTCGCGCAGCACCAGCTGCATGAGCCGCTTGGAATCGGTGTCGTCGTAGATCGAGAAGGTGCGCGACATCCCGAACCGGTTGATGTCGGCACGCAGGATGCGCACGCAGGCCGAGTGGAAGGTGGAGACCCACATCAGCTTGGCCCGGTTGCCCACCAGTTCGACCACCCGGTGCCGCATCTCGGCGGCCGCCTTGTTGGTGAAGGTGATCGCGAGGATCGAGCCGGGGTGGACGTCGCGCTGGCTCACCAGATGCGCGATCCGCCGGGTGAGGACGCGGGTCTTCCCCGACCCCGCTCCGGCCACCACCAGCACCGGCCCGCCGGCGTGCACCACGGCTTGGCGCTGCGGCGGATTGAGATCGGCCAGCAGCTCCTCCTCGGTGATCCGGCGGCGGCGCACCGGCTCCGCCGGAGCGTCGGTGAACAGGTCGGGCAACAGGGCTTCAGTCATGGCCGTCCCAGCGTACGCCAGCCCACCGACAGCGGCTCGCTACGGCTCCTCGACGATGATGGCCGGATCGAGATCGGCCGACCAGGGATCGATGAAGAGCTCATAGACGGTGATCCGGCCACGAACCGGCGCCCCGTGGCGGTCGCCGTCGCAGATGGTCACCTCCAGGTCGAAATCGCCCAGGCCGACGAACCGGATGCGCCGGGTGGCGGTGCCGTCCGCGGCCAGCGGGATGCTGGCCGTCTGCCCGGTGCTGGATCTCAGACAGGCCACCGACTGCCCGGGCGCGACGACCGTGATCAGGATGCCGTCCATCTCGGCGGCCAGATTGTCGATGGTCGTCTGCGGCGGCAGCCCGTTCACCGTCAGGCCGTGGATGGAGAAGTCCACCAGGGTGGCCTGCGAGCTCTCCGACTCCACCACCTGCCAGACATACGCCTGGTGGGTGTCGGGGGGCAGCTCCAGGCTGCTGAGGTCGAAGCTCCAGGCCCCGCCGGCGTCGGCCGTCACGGTGTAGATCGCGTAGTCGGAGAAGCCGACCGGCCCGCCGGGGATGACCTGGATCGCGACCGTCGCCCCTGGCTCGGCAGTGCCGTTCAGGAGGGGCGCGAGGTAGCCGTTCGCCGTCCCGCCGGGGGCCACAGCCGGGGCGGACGGGGTCGTCGGCGACGACGGAGGGTTCACCCTCGGCGATGGCACCGGAGTCGAATCGGGGTCGACCGGAGTCGGGGTGGGCCGGGGTGGCGCGGGGGTCGCGGGATGCGACAACTCGATCATCGGGACGTCGGGGCTGGTCTGGGTCGGCTGACTGCTGGGGGTGGTGGCCGGGACGCTCGGTGACGGCGTCACGGGGGCCACGGGCTCCGGTCGCGGCACGCTCACGGTCGGCGAGGGCAGGACGGTCTGCACCGGCGGATCGGCTGCCTCAACCGGTGGATCCGACGGCCAGGGGATCGTCCCGGTGAGGGGGCCGACGACCGCGATCACGCAGGCTGCCGCCGCGACGATCTTGATCGCGGTGGCGATCTGGCCGCTGAAGAGCAGCCCGCCGACCGCGGTGCCTGCCAGCGTCGTCGAGGCGGCGGCCGCACCGGCGACGCCGAGTTCCTTGATGAAGAAGGTCAGGGCGCCGAATCCCAGCGCGCCCAGCGTCGTGCTCTTCACCCGCCAGGCCAGACTCCGCAGATCGCGGTGCACCTCGCGGCAGGTCTCGCAGCCGACCAGATGGGCGGTCACCTTCACCACGGCGTCGGGGGTGAGCTTGCCGGCGACCAGATCGGGCAGGACGCGCGCCACATGCTTGCGGTCGGTGCGCAGCGCTTCGGGCACATGCTCGACCAGACAGCGGTGGCGCAGTCCGTGCCGGGCGCGGCGCAGCAGGGCGGAGACCGAGTTCGGCGACATCTTGAGCCGCGCGGCGATGGCGGGCCGCGGTTCGTCGTCCACTTCGGCCAGCCACAGCACCTGCTGCCAACGCAACGGCAGGGTACGGAAGGCCTGCAGCACGATCCGCGCGTCCTCGTCCTCCATGAGGCGCTCGGGGGCGTCGTCGACGACCGGGCCATCGGCGTCGCTGAGTGGCAATCCGCGACGACTCTCCCGGTTCCAGCGGATCGCGAGGTTGCGCATGACCGTGTTGAGGTACGCCCGGAAGTTCTGATCCGGTCCGCCACCGACCACCGTGATCTGGTGGAGCAGGGTCGTGAACGCCTCGGCCGCCAGATCCTCCGGCTGATACGGGGTCAGCCGCTTGGCGAGCCTAAGCGCCGGCCCGATGTGCCGGCGCCACAACTCCTCATAGGCTTCCAGCTCGCCGTCCCGCAGACGCGCGATCAGCTGGGCGTCGTCGACCGACTCCTCGTCCAGCCGCGGGGCGGGCGAATCCGCCGGCTTCGCGCTCAACGCCCCACCCTGGTGATTGCCTGCTGCATGCCGCGGCCGCTCCCCTGTGCATACGCCGCCCCCTGAGGCGACAAAAATCCCCTGACACTTCTCAAGAGCAGCTTCATGGGAAAAAGTGACGCGCACGTGGGAAGAAGCTTCCGCGGGGACGGGTGGCCGTCCACATGAGCGCGACTGTCCACAGTCTATCCGGTGGAATCCACGGGGACGCCGGTGGCCATGAGGAGGCCGCTTGCCGCGACGTGCAGCACACTGGTGGGGTGAGCGATGTCGTCCCCCGGTCCAGCCGTCCGCTGAACGCGGCCTGGCTGGGCGGGGTCTGCGCCGGCCTGGCCGATCATCTGCGCTGGTCGCCGCTGGTGCTGCGGGTGCTCTTCGTGGTGCTGGCGGCCACCGGGCTGATCGGGGTGGCGCTCTACCTCGTGCTGTGGCTGGTCATGCCGCGCTCGGCGGCCGCCGTCCAGGCACCGGGGATCGAAGCCGCCACCCGCACCGGGATGCGGCAGACGGCTGCCGGCCTGCGTCCGGTGGATTACGGGGTGGCCGGGGCGCTGGCGCTGCTCGGGGTCGGGCTGCTGTGGATCGTCCAGACCAGCCCGTGGGCGCTGGATCCGCTGCTGCTGGCGGCCGGGCTGCTGGCGGCCGGCGGGCTGGCGGCGATCTGGTGGCAGGCCGACCGGGCGTCGACCCGCGAGGTGCGCTCGGCCGGGGTGCGGCGCTGGCTGGCGCCGCTGGTCGCGCACCGCTCCACGATCGCGGCGATCGCGGCCGGGCTGGTGGCGATCGGGGCGGCGATCGCGCTGGTGGCGATGCAGCAGTCCCGGCTGGGCGAGGTCGGACGCCTGCTGCTGGTGCTGGGCCTGGCGGTCGCGGGCATCGTCCTGGCCGGGCTGCCGTGGCTCTTGCGGGTGCGGCACGCGCTGGCCCAGGCCCGTGACGACAAACTGCTCGCCGACGCGCACGCCGACATGGCCGCCCACCTGCACGACTCGGTGCTGCAGACCCTGGCGCTCATCCAGCGGCAGGCCCAGGATCCGCGGGCGGTGGCGCGGCTCGCGCGCCGTCAGGAGCGGGACCTGCGGCAGTGGCTCTACGGCGAGACCACGGACGAATCCAGCCTGACCCGGGCGCTCGGCGTGGCAGCCGAGGACGTCGAGGCCGACCACGGCATCGACATCGACCTGGTGACCGTGGGCGACTGCGAACTGGATGCCGAACTGACCGCCGTGGTGAAGGCCGCGCGGGAGGCGATGGTGAACGCCGCCCGGCACGCCGGCGTCGAGCGGGTCGACGTCTACGCCGAGGTCGATTCCGATCAGGTCAGCGTCTACGTCCGGGATCGCGGGGCGGGTTTCGACCCGGCCGGCATCGACGCCGACCGCATGGGCGTCCGCGGATCCATCGTCGAACGGGTGAAGCGGGCCGGCGGGCGCGCGATAATACGTTCGAGCCCCGGCGAGGGGACCGAAGTGAGACTGGAGTTGCCCCGATGACCGAGCAGCCCGAACCCGAAGTCGACGACACACGCCCGGTGGCGGCCTGGCGGGTGGTGGTGGTGGACGACCACGCCATGTTCCGCAGCGGCGTCCGGCACGACATCGGCGCCCGGGTGCAGATCGTCGGCGAGGGCGAGGACGTCCCCACCGCGGTGGCCGCCGTCCTGGCCGCGACGCCGGACGTGGTGCTGCTGGACGTCCATCTGCCCGGCGGCGGTGGCGTCGAGGTGCTGAAGCAGGTGCTCGCCGTGGAGCCCGAGATCCGCTTCCTGGCGTTGAGCGTCTCCGACGCCGCCGAGGACGTGATCGGCGTGATCCGCGCCGGCGCCCGCGGCTACGTCACCAAGTCGATCTCGGCCGACGAGTTGGTCGAGGCGATCGGACGGGTGGCCACCGGCGACGCGGTCTTCTCCCCACGGCTGGCCGGTTTCGTCCTGGACGCCTTCTCCGGCTCGATCGATGTGGCGAGCATCGACGAGGATCTCGACCGGCTCTCGCAGCGGGAGCGCGAGGTGCTGCGGCTGATCGCCCGCGGCTACGCCTACAAGGAGATCGCCCGGGAGCTGTTCATCTCGATCAAGACCGTCGAGACCCATGTCTCCAGCGTCCTGCGCAAGCTGCAGCTGTCGAACCGCCACCAGCTCACCCGCTGGGCCACCGACCGCAAGCTCGTCTGATCCGAGGCCGGCTGCCGAACGTAGCGGCTTTTCGGCTTCCTGCTTGTTTTGGCCGAACGATCGATACGTTCGACGGCCGAACCGTGCGCGGGCAGGGCAACGGGCCCGGTCGGGGGAAAAGCGAACCGGGCCCGTTGGCTTGGGGAAGTGGTCAGGACCTCTTGGTGATCAGGCCGTAGACCCAGATCACGAGTGCCGAGCCGCCGATGGCCAGCAGCCACGACCACAGCGAGAAGAAGTTGAGATCGCCGTTGTTGAACAGCGCGTTGCCGATCCAGCCGCCGACGATCGCGCCGATCACACCGGTGACCAGGGTGGAGACCCAGCTGCCGCCGTTCTTCTTCATGAGCGACTTGGCGATCGTTCCGGCGATCAGCCCCATCAGAATCCAACCGAGAATGTTCATGCTTCAACGGTAGGTCGTCCTGCCTGACAGACAACCCTTTCGGCCGCCGGTTCGACCCTGAACGGTCCCTGAGGCGGAGTTCCCGGCAAGGGCAACGGGCCCGGTCGGGGAAAAGACGAACCGGGCCCGTTGGCTTGTGGGGGCGGTCAAGCCGCCGATGGTCGGCGAGGGAGGTGACCGGGACGAATCCCGGCCCCTCGCTCGCTCCGTCAGCGGCGTTGACCGCTACTCGGGGTCAGTCGACCAGCCCCTCTCGGCGACGACGCCAGGCCAGCAGGCCCGCGCCGATGGCCACCAGCAGGCCACCGATCCCCAGCGGGAGCAGGGCGTTCGCACCGGTGTTCGGCAGCTCGCCGGGCTTCGGCGGCGTGATGAAGCCGAAGTCGAGGGTCAGATCCTCGTCCCCGTCCGCCGTCAGGCCCTCGGTGGATTCCGACCACTCCGAGGAGTCACCGGCCCGATCGCCGACATTCGACGTGGTGGGCTTGAGGCCCTTCAGCGCCGACTTCGACGCCTCCTCGTCGATGCTGACCGTGTAGGACTGGCCCTCCGGCAGGATCGGCAGATCCTTGAACAGGTACTTGCCGCTGCCGTCGGTGGTCACCGGGCCCACGACGTTGCCGTAGACATCGGTCACCTCACCGCCATCCGGGCCGGTGATGACCAGCACGACACCCTTGATGCCCGGCTCGCCGGAATCCTGGCGTCCGTTGCGGTTGGAGTCCTTCCAGACCTTGTCACCCACCGTCACCGACGGACGGATGAACCCGAAGTCCAGCGTCAGATCCGCATCGCCATCGGCGGTCAGGCCCAGCGTGCTGTCCGAGCCGGTGGCCGAATCGGTCTCCCGGGTGCCCTGGCCGGTCTTCGTGGGCTGGAAGCCCGCGAGCGCCGCCGCCGAAGCCTCGGCGTCGATCGTGACGGTGTAGGACTGACCCTCCGCCAGAGCCGGCAGGTTCTCGAACAGGTACTTGCCGCCGTCGGCCGTGGTCACCGGCATGACCGGGTTGCCGAAGACGTCCTTGCCGTCCCAGCCCTCCGGTCCGGTGATCTTCAGCACGACGCCGTCGATGCCGGGCTCGCCCGCATCCTGCACGCCGTTCTTGTTCGAGTCCTCCCAGACCCGGTCACCGACCGAGACCTTCGGGACGATGAAGCCGAAGTCCAGCGTCAGGTCCTTGTCGCCGTCCTTCTTCAGGCCGGAGGAGGCCGCCTCCCAGGTGGACGAATCCTTGGCGGGATCGTCACCCTGACCGGGCTCGGTCGGGATCAGATTGCCCAGCGCCGGCTTGGAGGCCTCCCGGTCGATCTTCACGACGTAGTCGACGCCCTCCGGCAGGAGCGGCAGCCTCTCGAAGGAGTACTCGCCGTTGCCGTCGGTGGTCTCGGAGCCGACCGGGTTGCCGTCGACATCCGTCACCGGCTTGCCGTCGGTCCGCTCGATCACCAGCACCACACCCGGGATGCCGGGCTCGCCCGGATCCTGGATGCCGTCCCGCGAGATGTCCTTCCAGACCTTGTCGCCCACGGTCACCTCGGCGAGGCGGACTCCCGCATCCCAGGTCGGGTCGATGCCCTCGGTGGCCTTCACGCCCGGCTTCCTCACCAGCGCCGGGTTGGTGGAATCCAGCGTGATCTGCTGGGTCTCACCGACGGTCTTGGTGGCGTCGGTCGGGAGGGCATCGGAGTCGACAGCGTCGTCCGAGCCCTGATCCGGAACGGTCAGGACGTACCCGCGCGGCAACTCGAAGCGCACCTGGTAGGTGCCCGGGTCGAGCTCGTCGAACTGGTAGTAGCCCTCGTCGTCGGTCTCGGTGGTCTTACCCGGGACGGGGTTGCCCTCGTCATCGAGCAGGGTCACCTTGACACCCTTCAACGGCTGCTCCGACTCGTCCTGAATGCCGTCGCCATCAGCGTCGATCCAGACGTAGTCGCCGATCGCGTAGGTCTTCACCACCGCGTTGTACGGGTCGGTCGGACGATTCGGCTTCTCCGGCGTGCCCGGGTTCTTGGGATCGACCACCGGCTTGTGGCTGATGGTGCCCTCGGCCCACAGGGTGACGACGTTCTGGTGGGGGTCGCCCGCCGTCACGCCGGTCAGGGTGGTGGTGCAGACGATCTGCTCGCCGAGACCCAGGACGCCGTATTCCTTCACGACGGCCAACGGCTCCACGACGACCGGGGCGTCCTCATCCAGCACCGGCTCCTCCGCGTCACCTTCCGGCTCCGGCGCGTCACCGGAATCCGGCTCCGCCGCGTCATCGGTATCCGGCTCCGTCGCTTCGCCTTCGCCGTTCTCCTCCGCCGGCTCGGTCGGCTCGGTCTCCTCGACCGGCTCCTCCTCACCGTCGACCATCCAGAACGACTCCGGGGTGTCGAGCGTGAACTCCACGCCACCCGGGGCCACGCACTGCAGCGGGTAGGAGATCGAACCCGAACCCGTCGAGGCGTCGTTCAGACCGATCTTCGTGATCGGCTCGTCACCGTTGTTGGTGAGGGTGAGCACGATGCCGACCTTGCCGGTGGGCGAGAGATCGACCGGATCGGACGCGTCGTCGCCCTTGTTCCCGTTCTCGTCGGACTTGTCGATGGTGGCACCCGGGGTCTTCAGCACGAAGCCGAAGTCCAGGGTCAGATCCTTGTCGCCGTCCTTCGTCAGCGGCCCGGAGGTCGCCGAACCGGTGGACGAGTCCTTGGCCGGGTCGTCGCCCGCACCGGGCGCGGTCGGCTTGAACTGCTCCGGCACGCCGGAGATCGTCACGGTGTACGAACCCTGCGGAAGAACCGGCAGATCCTTGAACTCGTACTTGCCGTCCGGATCGGTCTGGACGGGGCCGACCGGCTCGCCGTAGACGTTCGTCACCGGCTGGCCGTTCGGACCGGTCAGGGTCAGCGTCACGTTCTGGATGCCGGGCTCGCCGTCGGACTGGATGCCGTCACCGTCCAGGTCGTGCCAGACGAAGTCGCCCACCGAGACCGACTGGGGCACCACGCCGGCGTCCCAGGTCGGGTCGATGCCCTCGGTGGCCCCGAACTCACGGTCGTACTCGGTGGTCACCGAATCGTTGCCGAGCGTGATCGTTCCGGTGCGACCGGTCGCCTCATCCGCATCCGAGTTCGCACCGCCCGGCACGCCGTCGGCGTTCTGGGAGGTGAACCGGTAGCCGTCCGGCAGCACGAATTCGACGATGTAGGTGCCCGCGGGCAGGTTGTCGAAGAGGTAGCGGCCGTCGGGGTCGGTGGTCACCGGCGCAACCGGGGTCCCGTCGACATGCTTGGCCGGGTCGCCCGCCGCATCGAGCAGCTTGACCGTGACACCGGCCAGCGGCTTCTCGCCACCGTCCTGGCCGACGCTGTCCTGCTGACCGTTCTGGTTGCGGTCGACCCAGACCACGTCACCGAGCGCGTAGCTCAACACCGGGGCCTTCACGAAGCCGAAGTCGAGCGTGTCATCGCGATCGTTGCCCTCGGTGCCGTCCAGCGCCCGAGCGGTCTCCGAGCCGGTGGACGAGTCGATCGACTCATCCGCGCCCACGTTGGCCTGCGCCGGGTCCATGCCGGCCGGCGGCTTGGTCACCGTCACGACGTAGTAGACGCCCTGCGGCAGCACCGGCAGACCGTCGAACGAGTAGTGCCCGTCGGAGTCGGTCTCCTCGGTCAGATCCGCACGATCCGTGCCGTCCAGGTTCTTCACCGGCTGGTCGTCGGAACGCGAGATCGTCAGCTCGACGCCCTCGATACCGGAATCGTCACCGTCGTCCTGAAGGCCGTTGTCGTTGGCGTCCTCCCAGACGAAGTCGCCCACCGACACCGCCGGCACCGCCGGGACCGGCTTGTAGCCGGCGTCGATCGTCGGATCGTCGGCCTCACCGGCGGCGGTCTTGTTCTCGCCCGTCGCCGGAGTCGTCACCGGAGCCTTACCGTCCGCACCCGGATTCGAATCCGCCGCCGGATCGTCACCCTGACCCGCGAGCGTCAGCTCATAGGTCACCCCGGCAACGGTCACCGTGGTCGGGAAGACCACCGTGTACGCCGTCGACGGATCCAGATCCGCGAAGAAGTAGTAACCATCGGCATCGGTGAGAGCCGAGCCGACCTCGGTCTCGCCCTTGAAGAGCTTCACCACCGTCCCCGCCGGAACCGGAGCCTCACCGTCGTCCTGCACACCGTCGCCATCGGCGTCGATCCACAGGAAGTCGCCGATCGACACCTTCACCGGAAGCCGCCAGCCGGCGTCGATCGAGTGATCGTTCTGGCCGGCGGAGCCGACGGTCACCGGAGCTCGTCCGGTGGCCGGATCGGGGTTGGAATCCCGCTGCGGATCCTGCGCGGCATCCGGGACGGCGGAACTCGCGTTCTGGGTGGTCAGCTCGAGCTGATCCCAGGTCAGCGACAGGGCGCCCGAGTAGGCCGAGCCGTCCGCGTCACGCAGCGCCACCGGACCATTGGCCGAGGCGGGCTTGAAGATGACGACGTAGTCGCCGTCCTTGGTGAAGCCGGTCGAACCGCCGGAGGGAGCGTCCTCGGTGCGGAAGAAGTAGCTGCCGTCCGGGCCGGTGGTCTTGGTGGCGATCGGATCGTCACCGACCGGGTTTCCGTCGGCGTCCACCGCCCACAGCTCGACGATCGCGTCGGCGATCACGGGCTCGTCGGCGTCCTGGATGCCGTCGTTGTCGAGATCGAACCAGACCCGGTTCCCGATCTCCACCGGAGCCGCCTTGGTCAGCAGGGTCAGGCCGCCCATGCCGCCGCCCTTCTGGAAGCTCGTGCGCGCGGCCGAGTTCAGCGCCGTGGTCGGATCGCCCGGATCCTGGGTGTGCTGGTAGCCACGGGCGTAGTCGCCGTCGGCGAGGTCGAACCACTGGACGCCGGTCACCCGGATCGGGCTGAGCGGATCGTAAGCGGTCGACGCCACCTGGGATGCGCCCGGCGCAACCACCACCGCGCCCAGCGTGTTCTCGCGGTGGTTCGCCGTGGTTCCCTGCTGACGGTCGTCGTAGAACTCGTGACCGCCCGGGCCTTCCCCGCCCGCGGGCGAGGCGCCGATACGCGGGCTCACGCCCTTGCCGGTGGCAGTCCGGGAACCGGCCTGGCCGTTGCTCTCCAGGGCGAAGCCCGTCACCTGGCCCTGCGCGTTGTAGCTGGGCGCCGCCAGCAGCGTGTCGCCCGCGGCCAGCGTCTCGAACATCGGCCCCGCGTTGTTCTGGCCGTTGGTGACGCAGGCGACGGTGTCGGCCGCGCAGTTGCGGTTGCCGCTCTGCCACTCGGTCCGGTCGACGAAGCCGACCGTCAGGTAGCCCTCGCGGTCGAAGGCGAGCCCACCGACCAGGGGCTGCGGGTAGATGTGGGTGTTGGCGCCCCAGGTGCCGCCGGAACTCGCGATCGCCACCGAGCGGGTCGTGCCGCCGACGGTCTCGGACCACTTGTCGGTCCAGGAGTTCCACCGGGTGATCTGCGGGTTCGCGGTGGCGTAGTTGTTGGTCGCCGTGCCGCCCCAGCCTGCCGCCGGGTTGCCCTTGAGGTAGCCGAGATCGCCGGTCAGCACGGTCGTCCAGCTGCCGAAGGCATGGTTCTCGGCGGTCAGCGCCGGGGTGCGGGAGACATAGAAGTTCATGTTCGCGTCATCGGCCGAACGCCAGGCCTCGTCCTCGCCGGTGTCGTTGTAGCCGACGTAGAGCTGGCCCTGGTGGATGGTCAGCGCGTAGGCGCGCTGCCCGTCGCCGGCGGGCGAGGCCACCGACCCGATCAGCGTCGGCGCGGCGGGGACGGTGATGTCGAGCGCGTAGATCCGCTTGTCGAGGAGGTTGGTGAAGTACAGGATGCGCGCTTCCGGATCGATCGCCATGCCGCCGATGCCGATCTTGCCGGCCTGCTGGAAGCCGTCCACGTCCCGGATGAGCAGGTTGGGATCGCCCAGTTCGCGCTCGGCCGTGGTCTTCGCCGAGCCGACGACGATCCCCAGGCTGGTCACGTCGATGTCCACGATGCCGGACGGGGTCTTCGCTCCACCGTTGGCGGCGAGCGCGTCCTGGATCAGGTAGATGCCGCCCAGACCGGCCGGGCCGAGATCCGACAGCCGCTTGTAGCTCGCGGCGGCGTAGACATTGCCGGTCTCGTAGTCGGAGGCCAGCGCGTGCACGGAACCGACCCGGGTGTAGGTGGCCAGGGTCACCCGCGTCGCGAAGGAGGCGGTGCCGCCGCTCACGTTGCCGGCTTCCGTCCAGCGGTTGCCGACCACGACCGGCTCGTTGGAGGAGCGCGTGCCTTCCCGCGCGCCGGCGACCATGATCGCGGCGAAGAGCGCCGGGTTCTGCTGCGTCGGGCTGGTGGTCACCGGGTTGTACTGCCGCGGATCGAAGGCCCCGTAGTTCACCGCAGCGGCGCCGGCGGTGGTGAACTGCACCCCGCTGGCGCCGGCGTCGAAGGTGTCGTAGCTGCCGGTCGGCAGCCCGGTGAACTCGATGCGCAGCGGATCGCCGGCGGCGACGCCCGCGTCGAGATCGAGGGTGTAGTTGCCCCCACCGGTCAACGCCGGCTGGCTGAACGCCTGCCCGACCTGAGCGCCCGCGGCGTCGAAGGCGGTGACCGTGACACCGCTCAACAGCGCGTCGCGCACTGCCCCGCCGTTGTCGAAGGCACCGTCGCCGGCGTAGTCGAGGAAGACCGTGCCGGTGACCTGCGCCGCGGCGGCCGCGGTGGTCGCGTTGAGCACCAGCCCGCCACCGACGAGACCGATCGCGACTGCCGCTGCGGTCGCCTTGCGGAACAGGCTGGGCCGGCGATTCCCGGCTGCCGGAGCCTGGCCATTCGCGGGTGTGCCACGCAAGCGGCGAACTGGTCCGGACGGGGTCGCTGCGGCGACGACACGGCGTATCGATGCCGCAAGTCGGTTCGGGGGATGCATACTGCTCCGTTTCTGTCTCTCGGGCATGGCGACAGTGGGTCTACCTGGATCGCCCTGCTTTGTGGAGGGAGTGGTGGGAGCCGCGAAAGTGACGCGATGTCACCAAAGAAACTTTTGATCGGATTATTCGCGGAAGTTCGCGTCACCAATGGCCACTAACGGACTCATATGAGTGGGATGGCTATACGCCCATGGCGCTCAGCAGCATCTGGAAAACACTGAATCAACGATCCCTGAGCCTGTCGAAGGGTCGCTGCTGCG
>JAPUEM010000139.1:0-6387 GCA_027492575.1 Propionicimonas sp. | reverse complement strand
ATCAACGATCCCTGAGCCTGTCGAAGGGTCGCTGCTGCGGCCGTGCCCACGACCCTTCAACAAGCTCAGGGATCGTGCACTGTTCCCACACCGCCGACGCGGCGCCCAACGGCGGTGTCTACGCGGAGTTGCGGACGACCAACTCGCTGGTCAGGATCACGGGGTAGCTGGGCGCGACTCCCGAGAGCAGGCCCAGCAGCATCTCGCCGGCGATCCGGGCCATCTCGCTGGGCGGGTTGGTCATGGTGGTCAGCTGCGGGCTGGCCTGCAGTGCGGCGGTGGAGTTGTCGAAGCCGACCAGCTTCACATCGTCCGGGACGCGGCGGCCCGCGCGACGCAGCGCCCGCAGCGCACCGAGCGCCATCAGGTCGGAGGCGACGAACAGCCCGTCCAGTTCCGGAGCCTCCTCGAGCAGCCGGCGGGCGGCGAGCTCGCCGCCACGCACGCTGAAATCGCCCTCGGCCACCCCGGCCGGGGCGATGCCGGCGGCGTCCAGCGCTGCCTGGAAGCCCAGCAGCCGGGAGGTGCCGGCATTCATGTCCATCGGGCCGGTGACGGTGGCGATCCGGGTGGCGCCGCGTTCGATCAGGTGGCTGGTGGCGACGATGGCGGCGGCCTTCTGATCGAGTTCGACATAGGGCAGGCCGGGCACCTCGGGGTCGCCGACGAAGACCACCGGATGGGCGCTGGTGGCCAGCCAGGTGGCCAGTTCCGGGCCGTGGTGGGAGATCACGATGGCGCCGTCCACATGGCCGCTGTCGAGGTAGCGGGCCATCCGGGCGACGCTCTCGCCGGGCGGCGCCATCGCCAGCAGCACCTGCATGTCCACCCCGGCGAAGGCGGCCAGCGCCCCGTGGTAGGCCTGCGGGAAGAAGGGATCGGAGAAGACCCGGTCGTCGGTTTCGGGCACCACCACGGCCACCGCCCCGGCCCGCCGGGTCACCAGCGCGCGGGCCGCCCGGTTGGGCCGGTAGCCGAGTTCGGCGATCGCCGCGTTGACCGCGTCGCAGGTGCGCTGGGAGACCAGCCGTCCGCCGTTGACCACCCGGGAGACGGTCGCCCGGGAGACCCCGGCAACCCGCGCCACATCGTCGAGGGTGGGGAGATTCCACTCGCCGTTGATTCCCGGGTGCGTCATCGCTTCGATCCAGTCAGTCCGCCAGGCCGCCTCGCCGTGCGACCGCACCGTACCAGGCGGCGCTGGCCTTTGGGACGCGGTTCAGCGCGGCGTCGACCGCCACGATCCCGAACTTCTTGTCGTAGCCCCAGGCCCATTCGAAGTTGTCCAGCAGCGACCATTCCAGGTAGCCACGGACGTCCGCGCCCTCGGCGATGGCGGCATGGACGGCGGCCAGGTGGCCGCGCAGGTAGCCGATCCGGTCGGCGTCATCGACCGCGCCCTCGGGGGTGAACCGGTCGTCGGGGTAGGCGGCGCCGTTCTCGGTGACCACCAGGGGCACCCCGGCCGGCCCGGCGTAGTCCCGATGCAGCCACAGCAGCAGCCGGCGCAGGCCGTCCGCCTCCACCGGCCAGCCCATCGCCGTGACCGGCAGGTCACGCGTGACGTACTCGGCGTCGGGAGCGGTGATGTTCGGCGTCCAGCGCCGCCGGCCACGCACCAGCCAGGGCTCCACCGGCTGCCCGGCGCGCACCATCGCGGTGGTGTAGTAGTTGACGCCCAGCACGTCGATGGGGGCGGAGATCAGATCGAGATCGCCGTCGGCGACCAGCTCCGCGTCCCACCACCGGTCGAGATCGGCGCGGACGTCGGGCGGGTAGGCGCCGGTGAAGATCGGATGGATGAACGCCCGGTTCGCGGTGCCGTCCACCCGGCGGGCGACCTCCACGTCGGCCGGGTCGTCGGTCGCCGGCAGCACCGGGCCGAAGTTGAGCGTGATGCCCGCCTGCTGGGCGCCCCCGGCCCGCAGCGCCTGCAGGGCCAGCCCGTGCCCGAGCAGCAGGTGGTGCATCGCGCTCACCGCCTCGACCGGGTCGGTGTGACCGGGTGCGTGCTCGCCCCCGGCATAGCTCAGGAAGGACGAGCACCACGGCTCGTTCAGGGTCGTCCAGGTGGGCACCCGATCGCCCAGCCGCTCGTAGAGGGCGGCGCTGTAGTCGGCGAACCGATGGGCGGTGTCGCGGTTCGTCCAGCCACCCGGCAGCCAGGCCGGCAGGTCCCAGTGGAAGAGGGTCAGCCACGGCTCGATCCCGGCGCCCAGCAGCTCATCCACCAGCCGGGAGTAGAAATCGACCCCGGCCGGGTTGACCCGGTCGCCGTCCATCACCCGCGACCAGCTGACGCTGAACCGGTAGCTGTTCAGCCCGAGCCCGGCCATCAGCGCCACGTCCTCGCGATAGCGGTGGTAGTGGTCGACCCCCAGCCGGCCGTCGTCGCCGCCCTCGATCGCGCCCGGGAGGTCGCAGAACTCGTCCCAGATGGACGGACGGCGGCCGTCGACATCGGCGGCCCCCTCGACCTGGAAGGCCGAGGTCGCGGTCCCCCAGAGGAACCCGGGTGGGAACTGCAGCATGGTCATCCCTTCACCGCTCCGCTCATGATGCCGGAGACGAGATGCCGTCCGGCTACGGCGAACCCGACCAGCAGCGGGATGGTGGCCAGCACCACTCCCGCCATGATCAGCGCCATGTCCTTGAAGTACGAGGCCTGCAGCAGCTGCAGCGCCACCGGCAGGGTCGGATTGGACGACCCCAGCACCACGAAGGGCCAGAAGAAGTTCGTCCAGCTGGCCACGAAGGTGAACAGCGCCAGCATCGCGGCGGCCGGCCGGGCGGCGGGCATCGCGACGTGCCAGAAGGTGCGGATCATCGAGCAGCCGTCCATCCGGGCGGCTTCGATCAGCTCGTAGGGCAGCGCCTCGGAGAGGTACTGGGTCATCCAGAAGACGCCGAAGGCGGTGACCATCGCCGGGACGATGACCGCCACCAGCTTGCCCGTCCAGCCCAGGTTCGCCATCACGATGAAGAGCGGAATGATGCCCAGCTGGGTGGGCACGGCCATCGTCCCGATCACGAAGGCGAGCAGCCCGTTGCGGCCGCGGTAGCGCAGCTTCGCGAACGAGTACCCGGCCAGGGTGGAGAAGAAGACGACCGAGGCGGAGGTGATCACCGCGACGATGACCGAGTTCGCCACCGCCTGCCAGAACTTGATGTCGGAGGTGATCACCCGGGTGATGTTCTCGACGAAGTGGCCCTGCGGGATCAGCGACGGGATCGGGTTCTGCGCGATGTCGGAGGCCGTCGAGGAGGAGAGCAGGAAGGCGTAGTAGAGCGGGAAGGCGGAGACCATCAGCAGCAGGCCGAGCAGCAGGTAGGTGACCCAGCCCGGACGGCGCATGCCCTGCTCGTAGCGGTGACGGCGGCGGGCGGCGGCCCGGGCAGCTCCCTTACCGGCGACCTGCTCGATCATCGGGACCGACATCGGAGAACTCATCGCCGGCCTCCCTTCGCCGGGCGGTGGCCCTCGGTGGAGGCGATCCGCCGGGTGATGGTGAAGTTGATCAGCGCGAAGGCGACGATGATGACGAAGAGGATCCAGGCGACGGCGGAGGCCCGTCCGAAGTTCTGCTGGTTGCCCCAGCCGAGTTCGTACATGTACATGGTGAGCGTCATCCACTGCCGGTCGGCGCCGCCGAGGCCGATCTGGTCGAACATCCGGGGTTCGTCGAAGATCTGCAGGCCGCCGATGGTGGAGGTGATGACCACGAAGATGATCGTCGGCCGCAGCATCGGGACGGTGATGGAGAAGAAGGTCTTCAGCCGGGTGGCGCCGTCCACCACCGCTGCTTCGATGAGGTCGCGCGGGATGGCCTGCATGGCGGCCAGGAAGATCAGCGCGTTGTAGCCCGTCCAGCGGAAGTTCACCATGGTGGCGATCGCGAAGTGGGCGGCGAGCGGCTCCTTGTGCCAGCCGACCGGGTCGAGGCCGGCGGCGCTCAGCACCGCGTTGACGAAGCCGGACTGGTCGGCGAAGAGCTGGTTGAAGATCAGGCCGACGGCGACCGGCGCGACCACGTAGGGCACCAGCACCCCCATCCGCCAGAAGGTCCTGGCCCGCAGGTTGGCGTCCAGGACGGCCGCGATGGCGATCGCGGCGATGATCTGCGGCACCGACGAGAGCAGGAAGATGCTGAAGGTATTGCCCAGCGCCTGCCAGAACCGTTCGGCGCCGAGCACGTAGACGTAGTTGTCGAAGCCGATGAAGCCCTTGTTCTTGGTGAGCAGGCCCCATTTGTGCAGCGATACGAAGGCGGTGTACAGCAGCGGGAACAGGCCGACGATCGCGAAGACGATGAAGAACGGGGCGATGTAGAGGTAGGGCGCGGACTTCACGTCCCAGCGGCTGAGCCGGGTGCGCCAGGTCATCGGCGCCGAGGGGGGCGAGGTGGTTGTCACGTCGGCATCTCCTGGCTCGTCGGTGGGCAAGGGGCGGTCTGTGGTGCGGCCGGCGGCGGGAAGCCGCCGTGCCGCACCACAGCTGTCGTCAGGTCAGCCGAGGGCGGCGACTTCCTTGACCGCCTTCTCCCACGATGCCGCCGCGTCGTCGGTCTTGTCGACATCGACCCGGTTGATCGCGTCCGAGATGGCCTGGCGGACGGCGAAGTAGTTCGGGCCCTTGAACGGCACCACGGTGACCGCCTTGGCGCGATCGGCGAGGATCTGGCCGGTCGGCGCGTCATTGAAGAACGGGTTGGTGACGCTCAGCAGATCCTGGCTGGAGAGGGCCTCGACCTGGCTCGGGAAGGTGCCCTTCAGCTTGAAGGCCGCGATCTGCTGCTCGGGAGCGGTCAGCCACGCGGCCAGCTTCCGGGCCTCCTCGACGTGGGCGCCCTGAGCCGGGACGGTCAGGAACGAGCCACCCCAGTTGCCGCCGCCGCCGGGGAACTGGTTGGCGATGTCCCAGCCCTCGACGCCCTTGGCGTTGCCCTCGATGACGCCCAGCATCCAGCCCGGGCAGAGCATGGTCGCGAAGCCGTCGTTCTGGAAGGCGTTGGTCCAGTCGGTGCTCCACTGCGAGTAGTGCGCCGAGAGACCGCTGCCTGCCGCGCCGAGGACCTGGTCGTACATGGTCTTCATGGCGGTGTTCTGGTCGAGCGGGATGATGGTCTCTTCCGGCTCGGTGGACGAGAACGGATTCGCGACCTGGTTCACCATGCCCTGGAAGATGGCGTCGGTGGAATCGAACCACGGGATCTTGGTCTTGTCGGTGAACTGCTTGCCGAGGGCGAAGTAGTCGTCCCAGCTGGAGCCGAGTGCCTTAGCGACCTCAGCGCGGTCGGTCGGAAGACCCGCCTTCTCGAAGAGGTCGGCCCGGTAGCAGACGCCCTCGGGGCCGATGTCGGTGCCGTAGCCGATCAGCTTGCCGTCGGCGGTGGTGGCCTGGGCGGCTTTCCAATCCAGCCAGCGCCCTTCGACGTCGGGCGAGGTGAGGTCGGCCATCAGATCGGCGCTCTGCATGATCTCGGGCAGCCAGTCGACCTCGACCGCTTCGATGTCGGAGAGACCCGAACCCGCCGCCAGCTTGGTGCGGAAGTTGTCACGAGCCTCGTTGGAGGTCGCGGCCTTCTTGCCTTCGACCTTGATGTTCGGGTTCAGCTTGGTGTATTCGGCCAGCAGGTTGTCGTAGCCGAACTCGTTGAACGTGGCGACCGTAAGGGTGATCTGTTCGGCCGGGGCATCGGTCGGCGATGCCGACTCGCTGCCCCCCGGCGACGGTGTCGCCGGCGCGGAACAGCCCGCGAACAGAATCGCTGCGACCGCGGTGGCGGCCGTGCCTCGCAGCAGGGTAGAGGAACGCATCTGGACTCCTTCGTCTGTGTGCCTAACTCGGTGGACGATCACTGAGAGCGCTTCCATTACATGATGAAAGCGCTCTCATCGTCAAGAGGCAGAGGGTTGCAGTTCCATAACGGCAACCTTTCCCCATCCCGTCCCGTAGGGAAGGGTTGACACTGAAGAACACGAAGGAAGGGTCATGGGGTCAGGATCGCCAAGCGGTTTCAGCGACTTCGTTGCGTCCGCGTCGGCGTACCTGACACGGACCGCCTATCTGCTGACCGGGGATCGGGAGGCCGCGCGCGATCTGGTTCAGGAGACCCTGACCCGGACCTACGCCTCGTGGTGGCGGGTGCGCCGGCCGGATGCCCTGCGGTACGCCCGGCGGGTGCTGGTGAACCTGCACATCGACCAGCGCCGCAGGCGGACGCCCGAGCCCACGGCATGGTCGGAGCAGCCGGATCGTCACGACCAGTACGGACGATCGGACGACCACGACGAGGTGCGCCGGCTGCTGGCCGGCCTCGCTCCGCAGCAACGCCGGATCATCGTGCTGCGCTACTTCGCGGATCTGCCGGAGGCGGAAGTGGCGGC
>JAPUEM010000138.1 GCA_027492575.1 Propionicimonas sp. | reverse complement strand
CCGGAGATCATGGTCGTCCTCTTCGTCGTCTTCATGCTGGGCACCTTCGGCATGAACTTCCAGCTCACCAACTCGCTGATGGCCACCGCCGAGTTCAAGGTGGGGCCGGAGGAGTTCGGCCTGATGGGCTCGATCATGGCGATCGGCTCGCTGGCCGCCGGCCTGGTGGCCGCCCGGCGCACCACCCTGCGGCTACGGCTGATCCTGAGCGCGCTGGCCGGCTTCACCCTGGCGACCGCGGCGCTCACCTTCGCGCCGAGCTACCTGTCGTACGTCGTGATCCTGATGCCCACCGGCTTCCTGGCGCTGACCGTGATGACCGCCTCGAACGCGTCCGTCCAGCTCGCGGTCTCGCCCGAGATGCGCGGCCGGGTGATGGCGATCTACTCCGCCGTCTTCCTGGGTGGGACGCCGCTGGGCTCGCCGCTGCTCGGCTGGGTCGGCGAGGCCTGGGGCCCGCGCTGGACGCTCGCGATCGGTTCGATCGCCTGCGGCCTGGCCGTCGTGATCGC
The DNA here is from genome assembly GCA_027492575.1 of Propionicimonas sp. Taxonomy (GTDB): domain Bacteria; phylum Actinomycetota; class Actinomycetes; order Propionibacteriales; family Propionibacteriaceae; genus Propionicimonas. The sequence continues at coordinate 6,933 of JAPUEM010000138.1, read as the reverse complement.
CGGCCTCTACCTGCTGCGCCGCAACCACTGGGAATGGCCGCGCCTACGCACCCCCGACGACCCCGAGCTGGAACTCGTCGAAGAACCCCGCTAGCGGCCCGGCCCGTCGACGCCCCATCTATCAGCATCGAGGGCCTTCCTTCTCGCCGAGGGCTCCTCCTGGGGGACAGGCTCTCGGCGATAGCGGAGGCCCTCGGTGGCTGGACGGACGGGGCGCGGGTCAGGGAAGCGGGGTGGCGGTTTCGAGCGACTCCTTGACCTGTTTGCGCAGGACCTTGCCGAGCATCGACTTCGGCAGCTCGTCCAGGACGTAGAACTCGCGGGGCACCTTGTAGCCGGCCAGGCGTTCCTTGCAGAAGGCGCGCAAGTCAGTGGCGTCCAGGGGCACGTCGTCCTGCCGCTGGAGGGCGGCCACCACCCGTTCGCCGCCGGCGGCGGCAGGTAGCCCGACCACCGCGACGTCCGCGATCCCGGGGTGCGCCTTCAGCGCCACCTCGACCTCGGACGGTGAGACGTTGAAGCCGCCGGTGATGATCAACTCCTTGACCCGGTCGACGATGGTGGTGAAGCCGTCGGCGTCCACGGTCACCACGTCGCCGGTGCGCAGCCAGCCGCCGGGCAGCAGAGTCTTCTCGGTCTCGGCCTCGTTGTTCCAGTAGCCGCCGAAGACCTGCGGGCCCTTGATCAGCAGCTCGCCGCGCTCGCCCTGCGGGACGTCCCGGGTGGGATCGTCCGGGTCGACCACCCGCATCCAGGTGGACGGGAAGGGGATGCCGATCGTCCCGGTGCGGCGGCTGGGGTGGAACGGGTTGCCCAGGCAGACCGGGGAGGCCTCGGTCATGCCGTAGCCCTCGACCAGCAGGCCGCCCGAGACGCTCTCCCACAGGGCGGCGGTGGCGTCCGGCAGGTTCATCGCGCCCGAGATGCAGTACTTGGCGGTGCTCAGATCGACGCCCTTCTCGATCGCCTTCCTGGCGGTCGTCTCGTAGATCGGCGGCACCGCGCAGTAGACGGTGGGCGGGTTCCTGCGGGCGGTGTCGATCACCAGATCGGCGTCGAAGGACGGGAAGAGCACCAGCCGGGCCTGCTTGAGGATGCCGTAGGTGAGGAAGAGGGTCATGCCGAAGGCGTGGAACATCGGCAGGATGGCGTAGAAGACCTCCTTGCGGTACTGCGCGCCGTGCATCCACGCCTCACCCTGCAGGGCGTTGGAGTACAGGTTGAAGTGGCTCAGCATCGCGCCCTTGGGCTGGCCGGTGGTGCCCGAGGTGTACTGGATCACCGCCAGATCCTGGACGGCCGGACGGGGATGCGCCGGGTCGATCGGCGGCGCGGCGAGCAGTTCCTGCCAGCTCATGGTGCCCGGTGCGGGCTGGGTGAGCCGGTTCCGGGTGGCCCGCAGGGACGGGACGGGTAGCATCAGCGCCAACCGCTTGACCAGGGGGAACGCCTTCAGCAGGTTCACCGCGACGATGTCTTGTGGGGCGACGTCAGCGGGCAACTCGCGCAGCTTCGCCACCGCGGCGTCCCAGGAGATCACCACCCGGGCGGCGTGATCCTCGAACAGGTGCCGCAACTCGCGGGAGGTGTAGAGCGGGTTGTGCTCCACCACGATCGCGCCCAGCCGCAGGACGGCGTAGAACGCCACCACGTGCTGCGGGCAGTTCGGCAGGATCAGCGCCACCCGGTCGCCCGCCTTCACGCCGAGCCGTCGCAGCCCCTCGGCGGCCCGGGTGATCTGGTCGCCCAGCTCGGTGTAGGTCGTCGTCCGTCCGAAGAAGTCGGCGGCGACGGAGTCTCCACCCTCGCGCACCGAACGTTCGCACAATGCCACCAGCGATTCGGTGGGCAGTTCGATCTCGGCAGGCACTCCGGGCTGGTAGTGCCTGACCCAGGGTGCTTCGGGGTTGGCGTCATCGCTCATGGGTCCATCCTGCCCGCTCGATCTCATTAAGTGGTGAAAAACCTCGATGCCACCTCAGTGTGTTGCCGATTCCCCGTGGTCGGGTCGCCCGCCGCACCTTGGCGCGGTGCACCTCGACCTCGCACCCCTCACTCCACAGGGTGTTGCCGATTCCCCGACATCGGAAGAAGCGCCACACGGGGAGAGGGGCCAGGCACGCCGGCAGAGGGTGGAGGGCGCCCTCGACGCGAAGGGAGGCCCTCGACGTGGAGAGGTGGGGTGGGAGCGGCGGGCGAGCCGCAGGGATAGCATGAACCGGCGGAAGGAGAGGCGATGGGTGAGCGCTGCGGCTGGGTCGGGGACGACCCGCTCTACATCGCCTACCACGACACCGAGTGGGGTGTGCCCGTCCGCGACTCCAAGGCGTTGTACGCCAAGCTCATCCTCGACGGCTTCCAGGCCGGGCTGGCCTGGATCACCATCCTGCGCAAGCGGGAGGGCTTCTACCGCGCCTTCGACGGGCTCGACCCCGACCTGATCGCCGGGTGGGGTGAGGACGAGGTGACCCGCTGCCTGGCCGACCCCGGGATCGTCCGGCACCGCGGCAAGATCGAGGCCGCCATCGGCAACGCCCGCGCCTGGCAGCGGATCGAGGCCGAGGGCGGCTTCTCGTCCTTCCTGTGGGAGTTCGTGGACGGACGTCCGCTGCAGCCCGCCCGCCACACGCTCGCCCACGTGCCGGCGGCCACCGAGATCTCCGAGGCGATGTCGAAGGCGCTGAAGAAGGCCGGCTTCCGGTTCTGCGGGCCGACCATCGTCTACGCGTTCATGCAGGCGGTGGGCATGGTGAACGACCATGTCGTCGACTGCCCCCGGTACGCCGATCTCGCGGGCGAACCCTCGGCTTCGCCCTCCGACAACGTCGAACAGCAGGAACCGTCCTCGGCGTCCCACCCGGAAACCCGGTGAAGGCGGGCCTGCCGGCCTGGTTGTCGCCGGTGTGGCTGGTGATCGGCGCGATCGTCTCGGTGCAGTTCGGCGCGGCGATCGCCAAGTCGGTCTTCGGCGTGGTCGACCCCACCGCGATCGCCTGGCTGCGGATGGTGCTGTCGGCGCTGGTCTTCTACGCGATCGCCCGGCCCCGCTTCCGCGGCCGGAGTTGGGCCGACTGGCGGGTCGCCCTGGGGTACGGGATCTGCCTGGCCGTGATGAACTGGTCGATCTACCAGAGCTTCGCCCGGATACCCCTGGGGCTGGCGGTGACCATCGAATTCCTGGGCCCGCTGGCGGTGGCGGTGATCACCTCGCGGCGGCTGCGCGACTACCTGTGGGCGGGGCTGGCCGCCGCCGGCGTGGTGCTGCTGGGCTGGTCGCCGGCGCCGCTGGATCCGGTCGGCGTCGGCTTCGCGCTGCTGGCCGGAGCGGGCTGGGCAGGGTACATCGTCCTGGCCGGGCCGACCGCCCGCGCCTGGTCCGGACTCACTGGGGCGACCGTTGGCAGCCTGGTCGGCGCGATCGGGTTCGCCGTGCCGGGGCTGATCGCGGGCGGGGCGATGCTCTGGCAGCCCTGGGTGCTGGCGGTCGGGCTGGGGGTCGGGGTGCTGTCGTCCACCATCCCCTACGGGCTGGAACTGGTGGCCCGCCGGCGCATCCCGTCCGGCACCTTCAGCATTCTGATGAGCCTGGAGCCGGCGGTCGCGGCGCTGGCGGCGCTCGTCCTGCTGGGCGAGCGGCTATCACCGGTCGAACTGGTCGCGATGGCCTGCGTGATCGTCGCGAGCGTGGGCGCCACCCAGACGCTCACGCGCCGGGTCTCGTCCGCCCCCGTGCAGTAATTGCCAAATAGCGCACCTGCGCGACAGATATGTCGCGGAGAGTCGTTATTTGGCAGGAAGTTGCGTCAGGCGGGCGGGGTGGGCACTCCCGGCACCGCCGGGCCGTGATAGCCGGCCTCCCCGAGGGCCTCCAGGCTGCGTTGCAGCAGCGCCCGCTTCACGCCCCACTGCTTGTTGGGGGCGGTCTTGGCGGTGATCCGCAGCACGGTGCCGGTGGCGGTCACCGCGTCCACCCCGACCACGGTCGGCAGGTCGATCAGCACGTCGGCGAACTCCGGATCCTCGCCCACCGCTTCGGCCACGGTCTGCAGGATGACCAGCGCCTTGGCGGCGTCCTCGTCGTTGCCGATCGGGACATCCGCGATCGCCGTCGACCAGCCCTGGGTCTGGTTGCCGACGCGCAGGATCTCGCCGTTGCGGACGTACCAGACCTGGCCGTTCGAATCCCGCAGCCGGGTGACCCGCAGGCCGACCTCCTCGACGGTGCCGGTGACCTGACCGGTGTCGATGGTGTCGCCGACGCCGTACTGGTCCTCCATGATCATGAACATGCCGGAGAGGTAGTCGCGCACCAGCGACTGGGCGCCGAAGCCGAGGGCCACGCCGCCGACGCCGGCGGTGGCCAGCAGCGGCCCGAGCGGCACGTCGAAGATCGCCAGGATGGTCAGGACGGTGACCGTGAAGACGCCCACCGCCACCACGCTGCGCAGCAGTGAGCCCATGGTGGCGGCGCGCTGCTCGTAGCGGGTGTTGTCCACGCCGGTCACCGCGGCGATCAGACGCCCGGCGGGGGTCGCGGCCTTCCGGCGCTGGGCGCGATCCATCATGCCGCGGGTGATCAGGCCGATGGCGCGTACCAGCAGCCAGCGCGCCACCAGCGCCACCACGATCACGAGCAGGATCAGCAGCGCCTTGTCGAGCCAGGGGACGTCATAGCCGAAGAGCATGACCCCATTCTTCCCTGCTCAGGCCTTGGCGTCCTCCAGGGTGCCCTTGATGCCGCCCTTGGGGGAGCCCACGCTGCACACCAGACGGTGGTCCTTGACCTTGCCCCACAGCTTGGCGTCGGCGATGAAGTAGGTGAACTCGTACTTCGAGCCCGCCGAATCCTTGCCGACGAACTTCTTGAACCCGGCCGCGCAGACGCTGCTCACCAGTTTGGCGAGCTCCTTCTCGTCCGGGGTCTTCTTGCCCTTCACCTTCTGCTGGGCGTAGACCTCGTAGTAGTGCTTCTCGGCGCAGTCGATGATCTCGAGGTCGAGGACGGCGACATCCTGCGGGCCGGTGCACTCCCCGACCGCCGGGAAGAGCGTGCTGTCGTCGCGGGCGGTGGCATGCAGCGTCTTGCCCGAGGCGCCCAGCAGGCAGGTCAGCTGGCGTGCCGCGGGAATCTCCCAGGCGGCCGCGTCCGGGGTGAGGAAGTGCGAGTCGTAACGGCTGTAGGCCGGCTCGACGCCGACGTAGGCCGTGAAGGCGGGCAGGCAGCGGTTGTTGGCGATGGCCCGCAGCAGATCCGGCGCGGGCAGGGCGTCGCCTTCCAGGGACACGACCTCGAAGACCTCGTAGCTGTGCTCGCCTTCGCAGGGGACCGGCTCGATCGGGTCGACCGAGAGGGTGGCGGGCAGCGGCCCGGTGCAGTCGCCGACCGCGAGTTGCCGCGGTGGTGGAGTCGGGCTGGGGGTGGACGGGGGCGCGCTCGACGTCACCGGGCCGGCGGTCTCGCCGGGCGGGGTCGTGGGTGCCGGAGCGGACGTGCAGCCGGCAAGCGCGACGAGCGCGGCGACGGCGAACAGGACGCGCTGACGCATGGGACTCCCTTCCACGGATCTCCCCATGATAGAAGGAACCCCCGACCCCTCCCGGCGGCGGGTGGCTCGGGGTACCCTCACCTGCATGGCCGAACCGAACCAGCGTCACGCGGATGCCCAGCGCCGGCTGGAACTGGCCGCCGCCGCGGCGAACGCCGAGGCAGCCGCCGCCCAGCCGCTGCTGGATGCCTTCGTCGCCGAGGCGACCGCCCGAGGGCTGGCGCCCGAGCCGTTGCAGGCCACCCTGCTCACCGGTCGCCGGGTGAAGACTCCGCTGAAGGGCTGGTACGTCAACGCCGCGCGGACGATCGCGGTCGGCGCGGCCGGCGAGTTCTACAACCTGGTGACCGCGGGCTCGCCGCTCGCCCGGTTCACCGGGGTGACCGTTGAGCCGGCTCGTCCGGTGACCGAGATCGGACGCGGTGGGCGGGACGGTGAGACCGGGCCGCTGGCCGACTTCCTGGCGCGGGCGCTGGAGAGCTACTCGGCGCGGTAGGAACGGGCCGGAAATGGCACCAGGGGGTTGCTGGATATCCGAGCAACCCCCTGGGCGATCAGGGATCGGCGGGAAGCTGCGAAATCGCTCCCATCGATTGGCCTATTTTAAGGTTAAACAGGCTGGTCAGCGCCAGTTGAATCGTCACTTGTAATCAGATCGTTAGCAAAGCTACGCAATCGTCAGTAGCGACGCGCGGACAACACTGGCGTTCGGACGGACAACACTGGCGGGCTGCCGGACAACACCGTGCACAACACCCGTCCACGAGGCTGGCGGCATGAGAACCAGCCACCCCACGGTGCGGCGTCTGAACGCCGAATGGCAGGAGCTTGCCGGGGCCGCCGTCCCACCCTCATGGCGGACCGAGCCGGCCCTGGTGGGCGCGTCCGATCTGGCCGGCGTGCTCGCGTCGGTGCGGGGCGATCCGGACGCGGTGCTGGGCGCGTTGTTGCGGCTCGGAGGCCCTGCTCACCGGGTGGTGCTCCAGGCGATGCTCGGCTGCGTGGTGCTGGCAGCCGGCCGTGATCGGTGCCACGACCTCGATGATTACGTCGCCGAACTCTGGCTGGGAATCGCCACCTATCCGCTGGCCCGTCGCCCTTCCCGGATCGCGGCGAATCTCGCCCTGGACGTCCGCAAGCGAGTGCGCCGCGCGTCCGTCCCGGCGATCGATCTGACCCGGCTGGCCCTGGTCACCCCCGCGCAGGCCGGAGCCGGAGCCGCCCTGCTGCTGGCCCGGGCCCGTCGCATCGCGGTGATCGACGCCGAGGCCGAACGAGCCTTGCGCCTGGTCTACGGCGCCGGGCTCGACACCCGCCAGGCCGCGTCCGTCCTGGGCATCACCCCGGCCACCCTGCGTCAGCGCTGTCACCGCGCGCTGCGCCGCCT
>JAPUEM010000137.1 GCA_027492575.1 Propionicimonas sp. | reverse complement strand
CTCCGCCGACGCAAGCGTCCCCCAGGACAGCCCGGCACAAGCCACCGCGACCGTCGCGACCAGGCCGATCGCGATGCGGCCCCGCAGGCCCAGCCGCCTCATCGCCGGTCCATTCGGTAGCCGATGCTCCGCACGGTGTGAATCAGGGCGGGACGCGATGGTTCGGGCTCGACCTTTGCCCGCAGCCGCTGCACCACGGCGTCCACCAGGCGGGAATCTCCGGCGTAGCCGTACCCCCAGACCCGCTGCAGCAGCTGGTGCCGGCTCAGTACCTGGCCCGCATGCTCAGCCAGCTCCAGCAGTAGCCGCAACTCGGTCGGCGTGAGCGCGACCGGCTCGCCGGACCGCATGACGACCATGGCCGCCCGGTCGATCGCCAGGTCACCGAAGACGAGGGCGGTGCCAGGATCGTCCGGAACAGCCCGCCGCAGCACCGCCTTGATCCGGGCGTCCAGCACCCGGGGCTCCACCGGCTTGGTGACATAGTCATCGGCGCCGCATTCGAGACCGGCCACGATGTCGATCGGGTCGGATCGCGCGGTGAGCATGATGATCGGCAGCAGCGAGCCAGCCCGCACCCGCCGGGCGGTCTCGAAGCCGTCGATGCCCGGGAGCATCAGGTCAAGCAACAGCACGTCGAAGCCACGATCAGCCAGAGCCCCGATCCCCGCGTGCCCGTCCGGAGCAACCTCGACCTGGTGCCCGAGCGAGGTGAGCGCGAGGCGCAACGCCTCCGCGACCCCCGGATCGTCCTCCACCAGCAGCAGCGCGCTCATAGCCACCTCCTCCGCCATCAACCCTGGCAGAGGAATGTCCCGGTTCTGTCACAACGCCGTCGGGTTCAGGTGCCGATCGGACCTCACCCACCACCGTCATCCCGGCGTAGGCCGGGATCTCCCAGCCCACGGTCGGACGGTCAGGCCAGCGTGGCGTCCAGGGTGATCTCGATGCCGGCCAGCGCCTGCGAGACCGGGCAGCCGGCCTTCGCGCCCTCGGCGAGCTCGGCGAACTTCTCGGCGTCCAGGCCGGGCACGACCGCGCGCACGGTGAGGTGGCTGCCGGTGATGCCGGTGCCCGGCACGAAGGTCACCGCGGCGGAGGTGTTCAGGCTCTCCGGCGGGGTGCCGTTGCCGGCCAGCGCGTGCGAGAGCGCCATCGAGTAGCAGGACGAGTGGGCGGCCGCGATCAGCTCCTCGGGCGTGGTGACCGAGTCGGAGCCCTCGGAGCGGGCCTTCCAGTTCACGTCGAAGGTGCCCAGCCCGGAACTCTCGAAGGTGACGCTCCCGGCGCCCTCGAGCAGGCTTCCCTGCCAGACTGCGCTGGCCTTGCTGGTGACACTCATGATGACTCCTCCTCGTTGGGGCAGACCGGAACGGCCCCGCCCCAGCTTAGGGCGACTAAAAGAGTGCGCTCATCAGGTCTCGGCGGGCCTTCAGGACGGCGGGGTCGGCGTTGCCGACAGTCTCGAAGAGTTCCAGCAGGCGCAGCCGGACGGCCTCGCGCTCGGGGCCGGCGGTCCTGCGGATGAGGTCGATCAGACGTTCGAAGGCCGGCTGCGTGGCGCCACCCATCAGCTCGGTGTCGGCGGCGGCCAGCTGGGCGTCCACGTCGTCCGGACGGGCGGCGGCCTCCGCCAGCGCCTGGGCGGGGTCGAGGGCGCTCACCCGGGCGAGCAGCGCGGCCTGCGCGCGGCCGGCCTTGGCCTCGGGGTCGTTCGGGGTCTGCGCCAGGATCTTCTCGAACTCGGTCACCGCCAGGGCGAAGTCGCCGGCCGACAGGGCGGCGTCGGCGTCGGCGAAGCGCGGATCGGGCCCGGCGTCGGCGTCGATGCTCACCGGTTCGGCGATGCCCACCACCCCGGCCTGGGCTGCGGCCTGCAGCAACTGGCCGATGATCGCGTCGACCTCGGCCCTGGGACGGGTGCCCTGGAAGAGCGGGGCCAGCTGGCCACCCACCACGCCGACCACGGTCGGCACCGCCTGGACGCCGAAGGCGGCAGCGATCTGCGGGCTGGTGTCGACGTTCACCCGGGCCAGCAGGTACTTGCCGCCGGCCGCGTTGGCGAGCGCGATCAGGTCGTCGGAGAGGGCCTGGGCATTCGCCCGCGGCGAGTACAGCTCGATGACCACCGGATGCCGCATCGACAGCTGGATCGCCGGCTCGAAGGAGGTCTCGTCCACCTCGAGCACGTAGCTGGCACCGGGCGGGGGCGGCGGGGCTTTCGCCGCGGCGGCGATCCCGGAGAGGTCCATGGCGCGGGAGGGATTGAAGGCGGCTGGTGTCACAGCCGACCATTCTGCCATTCAGCCCTCGCGCATACCCAACCGGACCGGGCAAGATGTGCCCATGGCTCATGAACGCGCCGGGCAGGTCGCACTGCCCGAAGACCTGATCGACATCGACGCCCTCACCGCGGCGTACTACGACCTCATCCCCGATCCGGACAATCCGGATCAGCAGGTGGTGTTCGGCACCTCCGGGCACCGTGGCTCGGCCCTCGACGCCGCCTTCAACGACGCCCACATCGCCGCGACGACGCAGGCGATCGTTGAATACCGCGCCGGCCAGGGCATCGACGGACCGCTCTTCATCGGCAAGGACACCCACGGCCTCTCCGGACCGGCCTGGAAGACCGCCATCGAGGTGCTGAACGCGCACGGCGTCGACATCCGCGCCGAGCGCGACGAGGACTTCACCCCGACCCCGTCGGTCTCCCGGGCGATCATCGTCTACAACCGCGACAACTCCGGTCCGCGCGCGGACGGCATCGTCGTGACGCCCTCCCACAACCCGCCTCGCGATGGCGGCTTCAAGTACAACCCGCCGCACGGCGGCCCGGCCGACACCGACGCCACCGGCTGGATCGCCGGCCGCGCCAACGAACTGCTGCGCAACCCGGGGGCGATCAAGCGCACCCCCTACGAGCGGATCGCCGGTGAGGTCGTCCGTCACGACTACCTGACCGCCTACTGCGAAGATCTGCGCAACGCCCTCAACCTGGACGCCATCGCGGACGCCGGCGTCCACATCGGCGCCGATCCGCTGGGCGGCGCCTCCGTCCAGTACTGGCAGTACATCGCCGAGCGGCTGGGCATCGACCTGACCGTGATCAACCCCGCGGTCGACCCGGCCTGGCCGTTCATGACCCTGGACTGGGACGGCAAGATTCGGATGGACTGCTCCAGCCCGTACGCGATGGCCTCCCTGATCGCCAACCGCGACCGGTACGACATCTCCACCGGCAACGACGCCGATTCCGACCGGCACGGCATCGTCACCCCGGACGCCGGGCTGATGAACCCCAACGCCTACCTGGCGGTGGCCATCCAGTACCTGTACAGCCACCGTCCGAACTGGCGGGCCGACGCCGGCGTCGGCAAGACCCTGGTCTCGTCCTCGCTGATCGACAAGGTCGCCGCCGATCTCGGCCGCCGCCTGGTCGAGGTGCCGGTGGGCTTCAAGTGGTTCGTGCCCGGCCTGATGAGCGGCGATCTGGGCTTCGGTGGCGAGGAATCCGCGGGAGCCTCCTTCCTGGCCCTGGACGGCTCGACGTGGACGACCGACAAGGACGGCATCCTGCTGGCCCTGCTGGCCTCGGAGATCAAGGGCGTGACCGGCAAGTCGCCCTCCGAGCTGTACGCCGAACTGGAGGCCCGCCACGGCGCCTCCAGCTACGCCCGGGTGGACGCCCCGGCCAACCGCGAGCAGAAGGCCAAGCTGGCCAAGCTCGCCCCCAGCGACGTGACCGCCACCGAGCTGGCCGGTGAGCCGATCGTGGCCACGCTGACCAACGCCCCCGGCAACGGGGCGCCGATCGGCGGCCTCAAGGTGGTCACCGACTCCGCCTGGTTCGCCGCCCGTCCTTCCGGCACGGAGAACGTGTACAAGATCTACGCCGAGTCGCTGAAGGGCCCTGAGCACCTGGCCCAGGTGCAGTCCGAGGCCAAGCTGGTGGTGGACGCCGTCCTGGCCTGAGCCCTGCTGAATGCCCTGCGTGCGACCTTGGCAAAGTCCGCACGCGGGGCGTTTCGCTGTGCCAGGGTTGATTCCATGAGCACTGACAGCCTCTTCATCTGCATCGACCATGTCGGCTACGCCGTCCACAACCTCGACGACGCGATCGCCTTCCACACCGAGGTGCTGGGCTGGCGGGTGCTGCACCGCGAGACCAACGAGGAGCAGGGCGTCGAGGAGGCCATGATCGGCACCGGCGACCAGCTGGCCGAGAATGCGCAGGTGCAGCTGCTCGCGCCGCTGAACGAGAACAGCACGATCGCCAAGTGGATCGAGCGCAACGGCGGCAAGGGCGGCATCCAGCAGGTGGCCTACCGGGTGGCCGATCTGGACGCGGTCTGCGCGACCCTCCGCGAGCGCGGCGTCCGGCTGCTCTACGACGTGCCGAAGATCGGGACGGGCGGCTCGCGGATCAACTTCGCCCATCCCAAGGATGTCGGCGGCATCCTGCTCGAACTCGTGGAGCCGGCGGCTTCCCACCACTGAGGACCGGTCACTGGAACGTCCGGGGCGAGCGGTAGGCTCAGACTCGCAACCCTTCCCCAGGCATGAAAGGACCGATTCCAGTGTCATCCTTCGATGAACGGGGTCTCGACCTCTTCGACGAGACCGCCACCGCGGCCGGCAACTTCCCCCAGGCCCTGCGCGGCTACGAACGCAGCGCGGTGGACGCGTACATCCGGGAACTGGAGTCGAAGCTCGCCCGCAAGGCGGCCGAGGCGCGTGAGTCGCGTCACCAGCTCGAGCTGACGCAGGCCTCGGCCGGCACCACCGATTTCGGCCGGCTCGGCGGTCACGCTCGCGGCATGCTCACCGCGGCCGAAGCGCAGGCCGCCGAGATCGTGGCCGCTGCCCATGCCCAGGCGGCGACGATCCGCTCCCAGGCGGGCACCGAGACCAGCCGGCTGACCAACGAGACCCAGCGGCTGCTGGACGAGAGCCGGGAGGCGACCACCGCCGATCTCGAGCAGCTGCGCACCCTGCTCGGCGAGCAGACCGCCGCCGAGCTGGAATCGGCCCGGGCAGACGCCGCCGCGCTGCTGGAGGCGACCGAACGGCAGCGCGAATGGCTGCTGCGCGAGGCCGAGACCCAGGCGCGGACGATCGTGGACGCCGCGGTCGCCGAGGCCGAGCAGCGCCGCGCCGAGACCGAACGGCTGGCCGCCGAACAGGCCGCCGAGCTGGCCCGCGCCAAGGAGGGCGCACTGGCCGAGATCGCCGCCGGAAGGCAGGCCGCAGCCGACCAGATCGCCGAGCTCCTGGCCACCAGCAAGCAGGAGGCGGACGATCAGCGGGCTCGCCTCGAGGCCGATCTGGTGACCGCCGACCAGCGTCGCGAAGCGGCCCGCGCCGAGGCCGCCGAGATCGCCCGCGGTGCCGCCGAGCAGGCCCAGACCACCATCGAGAACGCCCAGCACGAGGCGGCCCGGATTCTCAGCGAGGCCAATGCCGCGGCCGCCGAGCACGCCGCGCAGCTACGGCAGGAGGTCGACGCCCTCGATCTGCGCAAGCAGGCGATCGTCGACCAGCTGGCCCAGCTCTCCTCGTTCGCGATCGACACCGTCGACCAGACCACGAGCAAGCCCGAAGCCGACGAGGCCCTCGCCGAGCCCGAAGCGGTCGCCGAGACCGAGCCCGCGGTCGAGACCGAGCCGGCGGTCGACGCCGAGCCGGCCGAGGACGAATCCCCGAAGTCCGGCAACACCGGCAAGAACGGCAAGGCCACCAGGAAGTCATGACCTCCGCAGCGGACGACCGTCCCACCCCGCCGCAGCCGACGCCACCGCGTCCGGCCGCGGCGGGTGTGCCGGCTTCCGCTCGGACGCCGAACGCTCCGGCCACCCGCAACTGGCTGCTGCGCTGGCGCCGCACCACGCAGCCGACCCCGCCGGACTACTTCGAAGGTGTCGAGGGCCGCACCGAGCGGGTCTCGCTGCTGCACCGCAACCCGTTCTACATCGGCTTCTTCATCGCCGCCGGCGGCATCACCGCCTACGCCCTGCTGACCTCGCTGGGGCAGCTCAAGGACATCCTGGTTCTGGTCGTGCTGAGCTTCGCGCTGGCCCTGGGCCTGAACCCGGTGGTGGAGTGGTTCCACAATCGAGGCATCCGGCGCGGGCTGGCCGTCCTGCTGGTGGCGCTCGCGCTGGTCTCCTTCCTCGTCCTGGCCGGCTGGGCGATCGTCCCCGTGGTCACCGAGCAGGTGCAGCGGCTCAACGCGATGGCGCCCATCTACCTGGGCAACCTCTCCCTGAACCCGCAGATCGCGTCGCTGGACGAGCAGTTCCAGGTGATCAGCGCGCTGCAGGAGTTCCTGAGATCGGGCGAACTGGTCAGCACCCTGTTCGGCGGCCTGCTCGGGGCCGGTCAGGCCGTCGCCAACGTGATCTTCTCGGTGACCATCTCCGTGGTGCTGACCCTCTACTTCCTCACCTCGTTGCCGGCGATCAAGGAAGTCATCTACCAGCTCGCCCCGGGCTCGCGTCGCGCCCGCGCCCGCTACCTGGCCACCGAGGCGTTCAAGCGGGTCGGCGGCTTCGTCTCGGGCATCTTCATCGTCGCCATGCTGTGGACGGTCTTCGCCTTCATCCTGCTCACCCTCGTCGGCCTCTCGCAGTACGCGGTGGCGCTGGCCGTGGTGGTGGGCCTGCTGGCGTTCATCCCGCTGGTCGGCACCTCGATCGCCATCATCATCGTCGGCATCGTCGCCTTCTCGCTCGGCCAGACACCCGGCCTGATCACCGTGCTCGTGATGCTGGCCTACCAGCAGTTCGACGCCTACGTCATCCAGGCCCGGGTCTTCGCCCGCTCGGTGCAGGTGCCGGGCGTGCTGGTGATCCTGGCCGCGGTCTCCGGCGGCCTGCTGCTGGGCCTGGTCGGCGCCATCCTGGCCATCCCCACCATGGCCGCCCTGCTGCTGCTCTACCGCGAGGTGCTGATCCCCCACCTCGACCGCACCTGAGTGCCGAACCACGAGAGGCGACCCATGCGAAAGCCTGCGGCCTGGCTGGCCGGCGTCCTCACGTCGGCACTCCTGCTCACCGGTGCCGCCGCACCCGCCTGGGCACAGGACGACCCCGCGTCCCCACCGGTTGTCGAGACCTCCGAACCCGCCGTCGCGGCCGAGCCGGCCACGGAAGCCGAGCCGGCGCCGACTCCTGACCCGACTCCGGCGCCCGAGCCCGCTTCGGGGTTCCGGTCGGTGGCGAAGCCCAAGCTCAGCGGCACCGCCAAGGTCGGCCGAACCCTCACCGCGAAGACCGGCAAGGCCAAGCCGGCTGCGACCGGCTGGAGCTTCCAGTGGTATCGCAACGGCGCGTTGATCGCCGGTGCCACCGAACGCACCTACGTCCTCACCGCGGCCGACAAGGGTCGCCGGATCACCGTCCGGGCACAGGCCCAGCGGGAGGGCTACCGGCCCCGGCTCTCCGC
>JAPUEM010000136.1 GCA_027492575.1 Propionicimonas sp. | reverse complement strand
CTCTATTCCACCAATCCGGCTACCTCGGCGGATTGAAGATTTCCGCCATCATCGTTGGGTGTGGCCGGCCCTTCGACAGGCTCTGTTCCTCGGCCCGCTGACGCGGCCCTCGTCAAGACTCCTTCCTTCCCGCCGCCGTAGGCGGCGTGGCGGTCGTCGTCTGGGAGCGCTCGATCATCGTCCGGCCAGGATGCGGGCCGGGGTCTCGCCGTGCAGCAGCCGCAGCGATCGGGTGAGGTGCGCCTGGTCGGCATAGCCGCAGGTCACCGCGCATTCCGCGGGGGTGACGCCCCGTTGCAGCAGGGCGTAGGCCTCGCGCGCCCGCGCGAGCTGCGAGATCTGCTTGCGGGTGACGCCCGTCGAGTCCCGGACGCGGCGCTGCCAGTGCCGCTCGGAGTAGCCGACCTCGTCCCCGGCCAGCGCCCGGCGGACGTCCTCGTCGGCGCGCAGGACGTCGAGGCGCAGCAGTTCCGCGACGAAATCCTCCAACTCGTCGAACGAGGGGACGGGCACCCGTCGTCCGGAGATCTCGACCACGTCATCCACGACCGGCAGCCGCAGTTCACCGCCGAGCAGCAGCTTCTTGGCGACCCCGGGAACGACCACGTGCGCGCTCAGCTGCACGCCCCAGCCGTGCTCCCCGACGACGGACGCGATCCACCGCGACCCGAGCGCGGGGCCGGAGAGCCCCGCCACCACAGGCCCCTCGGGCGACCGGGCGAACCAGATGTCCCAGTGCTCGATCGCGGGGATCAGGTAGCGCTCCTCGCGCACCGCCCGGGCCTGCCAGGTGCACACGACGTGCGGCGAGCGGGCAGGCCGCTCCTCGTAAAGGCCCGCGTCGGGCGCGTCCTCCGATGGCACGAGCGGTCCTCGTCAGGCGGAGAAGTCGAACGGCCTCAGCGGCCGCGCATGGCGCGGTTGGCGCCCTTCATGGTGGGCATCGGGCCCTTCGGGATCGGCACCTTGGGACGCACCGCGTCCAGGGCGCGCAGCCGCTGCTTCACCTCGGTGATCTGCACCGGCTGGATCGCCTTCGGCATCTTCTTCAGGTGCTCGGCCAGCTTGTCCAGCGCCACCTGACCCTCGCCGTCGCCCATCAGCACCGTGGTGACCGGGACGCCGTAGGCGACCTGCTCGTGCTTGCGGGCCTCACCGGCCAGCACCGCTTTGAGCCGGGCAGCCGAACCCTCGCCGACCAGCACAATGCCGGCCGGGCCGAGCACGCGGTGCACCACGTCCAGCTGCTTGGTGGCGGTGATGCCGGGGGTGTAGTCGAACTTCTTCTTGTCGAGCATGCCGAAGGCGACCTCGGCCGAACCCGGCTTGCCGGCGTACCGCTTGTAGGTGGCCTTCTTGGCCCGGTTCAGCAGCATGTAGAGGGCGGCGACCAGGCCGGCCATCAGGCCGGTGATGATCCACATCCACCACGGCGGCAGGAAGATGCCGACCAGGCCCACCAGCACCGCGACGCCCACGCCGGCGCCGATGATCAGGTTCTGCGAGGCCGGATCGCTCTCGACGGTGACCCGGTAGGTCTCGCGGACCTGCCGGAACCAGCCCCAATCCCGCGGGTTGGTGGAGTTCTTCTTCGCCAGCTTCGCGGCCTTGAGTTCGGCCTTCTGCTTGGCGGCCAGTTCCTTGGCCTTCTCACTCGCCATCTATGCGATCTCCTGCTCGGCCGCGCGCCGGGCGCGCTTGCGGACTTCGAATGCCTGCCGGTACATCCGTCCGGCCCGGTAGGACGAGCGCACCAGCGGCCCGCTCTGGACGCCGACGTAGCCGATCTCGGTGGCCTCGGCGGCCAGCTCGTCGAACTCCTCGGGCCGCACCCAGCGATCGATCGGGTGGTGCCGGACGCTCGGACGCAGGTATTGCGTGATCGTGATCAGCTCGGTGCCGGCCGAGTGCAGGTCGCGCAGCGCCTCGGAGATCTCCTCGCGGGTCTCGCCCATACCCAGGATCAGGTTCGACTTGGTGACCAGCCCGCGGGTGCGCGACTTGCGCAGCACCTCCAGCGAGAGCTCGTAGTTGAAGCCGGGGCGGATCCGGCGGAAGATCCGCGGCACCGTCTCGACGTTGTGCGCGAAGACCTCCGGCTCGGTGTCGAAGATCTGGTTCAGCCACTCGTCCTTGCCGTCGAAGTCGGGGGCGAGCATCTCCACCCCGACGCCGGGGTTCAGGTCGTGGATCTGACGGATCGTCTCGGCGTAGAGCCAGGCGCCGCCGTCGTCCAGGTCGTCGCGGCAGACGCCGGTGACCGTGGCGTAGTGCAGGCCCATCGTCCTCACCGACTCGGCGACCCGCAGCGGCTCGCCGGTGTCGTAGCCGGAGGGCTTGCGGGATTCGATCTGGCAGAAGTCGCAGCGCCGGGTGCACGAATCGCCGCCGATCAGGAAGGTGGCCTCCCGATCCTGCCAGCACTCGAAGATGTTCGGGCAGCCGGCTTCCTGGCAGACGGTGTGCAGCCCCTCCTCCTTCACCAGCGATTGCAGCTGGCGGTAATCCTCGCCCATGGTGGCGGTGATCTTGATCCACGGCGGCTTGCGCTCGATCGGAGTCTGGGAGTTGCGCACCTCAAGGCGAAGCAGGCGGCGCGGCTCGGTAACGGTCACCCCGGCATTCTATCGGTTCGCTCCCGCCGCCCGTCACGCCGGATCTCGGACCCTAACCGCCGATCTGTTGGGGTTATGAGGGCGGACGCTGCGCGTGGCCAGTGCATCCGCCGATCTGTTGGGGTTACCAGTCGAATCGAAGGCTTCATAACCCCAACAGATCGGCGTTTGCCGCGGCGCAGCTCTGACCAGCTCGCCATAACCCCAACCGATCGGCGAATGCGATCAGCGGCCGGCGACGGTGTAGAAGATGTCGTCGGGGTTCAGCTTGGTGGCGGTGCCGGTCATGCCCGAGACCCGGTAGATCCGGCCTGCCGGGCCTTCAGAGAAGGAGCCGCCGCCGCCGATCACCAGATCGTCGGTCGTCGCGCCGGCGTCCCGCACGAAGGCCAGCAGGTCGCCCATGAACCGCCAGCCCGGGGTTCCGGGAAGGCCGTTGCCCTCGTAGATCTGCTTCGCGGCGCAGCCCTTGACGGTCTTCAGCGGGATGAGCCAGGCGGAGCCGTCCCACTCGTGACCCTTGACGAGGCTTTCGCCCGGTCCGCCCACCAGCACGGCGGGGACGCCGTTGCAGACGGCGCCGATCGCGAGCACCGCGCCGAAGGAGTCGTAGCGCTCGGCCTTGCCGGGGATCCCGGCGCTGTTCTGCGAGATCCGCTTGACGGGCTTCAGGGCGCCCTTGCTGAGCGAGAAGACCTGGATCGATCCGGTCTGCTTGATGCTGCCGACGGCATCGCGCGGGGTGCCGACGACCAGGTAGCCGTCCCGCGCCACGACGGCGGCGCCGAAGAGGTCGCCCTTGCCGGGAGCGCCGGTGACCGACTTGGTCGCCTGGGTGACGGTCTTGACAGACTTCACGCCGGCCGAGTCGAGCGTGACCGCGACAACCGCGCCCGCATCGGTCTTGCCGCTCACCTTGGTGTAGGGGGCGCCGATGAACAACTGGTTGCCCCAGCTGTCCATGGCGGCGCCGAAGCGGGCGTTCTTGACCGTCTTCGGGATCTTGCCGGAGCTGGGCTTGAGCTTCAGCGCGCTGCCGGTGGGCAGGCCGGCATTGGTCAGTTTGAACAACTGCACCTCGCCGTCGAACTTGCCGCCGCCGGTGATGGTGATGCCCACCGCGAGACGTCGCACCGGCGACTCGACCAGGGCCAGCGACGAGACGTAGGTGCTGGCCTTGTTCAGGCCGTCGAGGCCGTATCGGGCGGCCGGCTGCAGACCCGTGGCGGAGCCGGGGACGACCTGCACCCCGGGCCCGGTCGCCGTCTGGGTGGCGACGATCAGGTCGGTGAACCCGTCGGAGTTGAGATCCCGGGCCAGCAGCACGTTGCCGATCCCGTACTCACCCACCCCCAGCTCAGTGGAACTGATGTCCTTGGTCGTGCCCGAGCCGTACCAGACCCGGACGAACGGGATCTCGCTCGAGGTCGGCATGATGGACGCGATGTCGGCCTTGCCGTCCCCGTCGAAGTCGGGCGAGGCGGTGGCGGCCGGCGTCGCGGCGGGAACCGGGGCGGCCTGGGCCGTCGGTGCGATCACTGCCGGTGCGAGCGGCGCCAGCAGCAGGCTGCTCGCGAGGGTCGCGAGGACGCGTCCGGGTCTGTGCATGGTGTCTCCTTGTGGTGAGCTTGTGATCTACCTACGCGCGGGTCGTCCCGAACGTGGCGCGTCGTGAGGAATCGGGCGTCGCGGGTCAGCGTCCGGCGACTCGGGCGAACTCGGCGTCCTGGCTGAGCAGGGCCTTCCCGGTCTTTGAGGAGACCCAGAACAAGCGGCCGAGCATCTCGTCGATGTACCCGCTGCCGCCGATCACCAGGTCGTCGTCCACCCTGCCGCTGTCCCGGACGAAGCCGAGCACTCCGCCGATGCCGCGGAAATGCGGGGTACCAGGCAGGCCGTGGCCCTCGTAGAGCTGAGTGGCCTTGCAGCCTTTCGCCGTGCGCAGCGGAATCAGCCAGGCGGAGCCGTCCACCTCGTCGTTCACGATCGCCTCGCCCGGGCCTCCAACGAGGACGGCCGGGCGCCGTTGCAGGTCGATCCGATCTCCACTTGGGCGCCGAACCGGTCGCGATACTCAGCCTTGCCCGGGATGCCTGGGGTGGCCTGGGAGATCCGCCGGATCGGCCTGATCTTGCCCTTGGTCAAGGAGAACACCTGGATCGAGCCCGTGTGCCTGACCCTGCCCACGTCGTCCCACGGCGTGCCCACCACCAGGTAGCCGTCGCGCGCCGCGAGGGCGGCGCCGAAGAAGTGCTGCTTGCCGGCGACGCCACCCACGGATGTGGTCGACTGAGTGAGGGTGCGGGCTGACTTCACGCCCTTGGCGTCGAGCGTGACGGCGAGGACGGCGCCGGCCGACGCCTTCTGGTTGACCTTCGTGTCCGGTGCGCCGATGAACAGCTGGTTCTTCCAGCTGGCCATCGAGGCGCCGAAGTCGCCGCGCTTCAGCGATGCGGGGATCTTCCCCGAGCCGGGCTTCAGCGTGAGCCGGCCGCCGGTGGGCTGGCCGTCCTTGGTGAGTTCGTACAGCCTGATCTCGCCCCGGTAGTAGGGATCCGCGGCGTCGACCCAGGTGACCAGGCTCACCGCCAGCCGCCGGACCGGCGACTCGACCAGCGCCAACTCCTGAACCTGCCAGGAACCGGCCTTGGCGCGGACGACGAAGGACTTTTGTTGGCTCGGCCGCAGGCCGGTGGGTGATCCGGGGATCACATGCACCTGGATGCCAGCAGCGCCGCTGGAGGTGGCGACCAGATCGGTGTAGCCGTCCCCGTCCAGGTCGCGTGCCAGCAGGTCGGCGTTCAGATCCCAGGAGCCGGGCAGGCTCAGGTCCGCGCTGACGATGTCGGCGATGGCGCCGGAGCCATACCAGACCCGGATGCCTAGCGGCGCGTACTCGCCATCGGACACCGCGAGGTCGGCCCTGCCATCCCCGTCGTAGTCGGGTGAGGCCGGGTTCGCCGGCGTGGATGCCGGGAGGTTGGCGGCTACGTCCCGGGGTGCGGCGGCGGCGTGCGGAGCCGGGCCCGCCAGCAGTGCGGCGGCGAGAGCCGCGGCCAGAATTGCGTGATGCAGCTTCATGCCCCACCTACGCGCTGACCCCAGGAAGCGTGGCAGCTTGTCGGAGGCTTTGGTCAGCGGCCGGCGGCGGTGTCGAAGAGGCCGTCCTCGGTGTAGAGCACCTTGCCGGTCGTGCCGGACAGTTTGAAGAATCGGCCGACCGGGCCCTGTGACACTGAACCGCCGCCGCCGATCACCAGATCGTCGGACGTCGCGCCGGCATCGCGGACGAAGGCGACGATGTCGCCGATCCCGCGTTCGCCGGGCTTGCCCGGCAATCCGTGGCCTTCATAGAGCTGGCTGGCTGCGCAGCCCTTGACCTTCTTCAACGGGATCAGCCACGCCGAGCCGTCGGCCTCGTGACCCCAGGTGATGCTTTCGCTGGGAGCGCCGACCAGAACGGCGGGCACACCCTTGCACGCCTGCCCGATCGCCACATGGGAACCGAACCAGTCGTACCGCTCGTCCTTGCCGGGGATGCCGGCGCTGTTCTGTGAGATCCGCTTGATCGGCGTCACCTTGCCCTTGCTGAGCGAGAAGACCTGGATCGAGCCGGTCCGCTTCACCTTGCCGACCGTGTCGCCCGGGGTGCCGACGACCAGGTAACCGTCGCGTGCTGCGAGGGCGCGGCCGAAGTAGTCGTACTTGTCGACGGCCCCGGTCACCGACTTGGTCGCCTGGGTGATCGTCTTGACCGACTTCACCCCCGCGGAGTCGAGCGTGACCGCGAGCACCGCGCCGGCCTCGGCCTTGCCATTGACCTTCGCATCAGGGGCGCCGATGAACAACTGGCTGCCCCAGCTGTCCATTGCGAATCCGAAGCCGGCGCCCTTCACCAGCTTCGGGATCTTCCCGGAGCCGGGCTTCAGCTTGATCGGGCTCCCGGTGGGGACGCCCGCGCTGGAGAGGTTGAGCAGCTGCACCCCTTCCGCGTCGTGCACACCCTTGCTGTCCTCCCAATGGATGGAGGTGGCAACGGCGAGCCGCCGTACCGGCGACTCCACCAGCGCCATCGACCTGACGTAGGCGTCCGACCTGACGTAGTCGTCGCCTTCCCGCAGCGGAAGCGTGACGGAGTGCTTGCCGGCCACCTGCAGTCCGGTGGCCGAGCCGGGGATGATGTGGATCGTCACGCCGCTGGCGTATTGAGTGGAGACGATCAGGTCCGTGAAGCCGTCGCGGTCGAGATCCCGGGCCAGCAGTGCGTACCCGGGATCCCACCCGCCCACTCCGAGATCGGTGTGGGTGATGTCGGCGATGCCGCCCGAGCCGTACCGGACATGGATGAACCGGTATTCGAGGTCCCCGATCTGGGTGATGGCGACGTCGGCCTTGCCGTCCCCGTCGTAGTCGGGGGAAGCCGGGTTCGCCGGCGTGGCGGCGGGGAGGGCGGTGGCCAGGTCCTGGGGAGCGGCGGCGGCGTGCGGGGCCGGGGCCGCCAGCAGCGCGGCAGCGGCGAGAGCGACGGCGATGGGTGTGCGATGCAGCGTCATGCCCCACCTACGTGCTGGTGCCGCGAAACGTGGCACCACTCGCACACAGGGGTTGGGAGATCCCCGCCTTCGCGAGGATGACAGCTAGGGGTTTGGGATGACAGATGGGGTTTGGGGAGGGCAGAAGGGGGCGGGCGGAGGATAGACGAGGCGGGGGAGGACAGATGCGGCTCCGGATCTTCTCCGTCCTTCCCGCGCTCGTCCGTCATTCCCGCGAAGGCGGGAATCTCAGATGGTCAACCCGAAGGTGACGGCGGGGGTGAGAGCGGCCAGGTCGGGGGACTGGGTGTAGGGCTCGAAGCGGAGCAGTTCGACCAGCAGGGGTTCCAGGCGCTGCGCGACCTCGACCAGGCCGGGGGCGGCGCCGTGGAGTTCGTCCGCCATCGAGGTGACGCCGGCGTCGGTGATGCCGCAGGGGATGATCTGGCCGAAGT
>JAPUEM010000135.1 GCA_027492575.1 Propionicimonas sp. | reverse complement strand
CGAATCTTGCTGGGGTCGCCGAACTGGCCACGCGCGCAGTATGCGCTTGACAAGCGGGAACGGGCGAAGGTGGAGGCGTGATGGGGCTTCGGATCGGGATCGACGTCGGCGGGACGAATACGGACGCCGTCCTGCTCGAAGGGGAGCGGGTGGCCTCCTGGGTGAAGGCGCCGACGACCCCCGATGTGCAGAGCGGGATCGGCCAGGCGCTGCGCAGTCTCGTCGCCGAATCGGGCGCGGATCCCTCGGCCCTGGAAGCCGTGATGCTCGGCACCACCCAGCTGGTCAATGCCCTGGTTCAGGTGAAGGGGCTCGAGCCGGTGGGAATGATCCGCGTCGGCCTGCCGTCGGGGGCGGCGATCCCGCCGCTGTACGACTGGCCCGAGGAGCTGCGGCGGACGGTGGGCGACACCGTGGTCGAGATCCACGGCGGCTACGAGTACGACGGCTCCAGCCTGGCCGATCTGCGAACCTCGGAACTCGACGCGGTCGTCGCGCGGATCCGGCAGGCCGGCCTGCGGAACCTCGCCATCGCCTCGGTCTTTTCGCCGATCGCGGCCGACGCCGAGGAGTACGTCGCCGGCTACCTTCGCGACCGGCTCGGCGGTGTCGCGATCTCCCTGTCCTCGCAGATCGGACGGATCGGGCTGCTGGAACGCGAGAACGCGACCGTGATCAACGCCATGCTCGGCGGGCTGGCCGAGGTCGCCTTCGGTGAATTCCGGCGCACCCTGGCGTCGGTCGGGATCACCGCTCCGCTCTACGTGACCCAGAACGACGGCACCGTCATGGATCTCGACTACGCGATGCGCTACCCCGTGCACACCTTCGGCTCCGGCCCGACCAACTCGATGCGCGGCGCCGCCATCCTCTCCGGCCTGCGGGACTGCCTGGTCGTCGACGTCGGCGGCACCACCAGCGACATCGGCGTGCTCCAGGCCGGCTTCCCCCGGCCGGCCGCGATCGAACTCCGGGTGCAGGGGATCCGGACCAACTTCCGGATGCCCGACGTCCTCTCCGTGGGGATCGGCGGCGGCAGCATCGTCCGCACCGACGGCTCGCTGACGATCGGCCCGGACAGCGTCGGCCACGAACTCACCAGGCGGGCGCTGGTGTACGGGGGCGACAGCCTCACCGTCACCGACATCGCGGTGGCCGCCGGCCGGATCGAGTTGGGCGACCCGGGCAGGGTGGCGCACCTCGACCAGGCACTGGTGCGCGACGCCATGGGGCTTATCACGCGCCGGATCTCGCAGGAGGCCGACCGGATGCGGACCGACTCGGCGCCGCTGCCGCTGGTGCTGGTCGGCGGCGGGGCAGCGCTCATCCCCGATGAACTACCCGGCTTCGACACGGTGATCCGCCCGGCTCACGCCGCGGTCGCCAACGCTTTCGGTGCGGCCAGCGCCCAAGTCGGCGGCGAGATCGACCGGGTGTACTCGCTGGCCGGCACCAGCCGGGAAGAGGTGCTCGAGCGGGCCCGCGCGGAGGCGGTCGAACAGGCCGTGGCCGCCGGGGCGCAGCAGGAATCGGTCGAAGTGGTGGACGTTGACGAGGTGCCGATCGCCTACTTGCCGGGCAGTTCCATACGACTCAGAGTCAAGGCGGTGGGGGACCTGGCGGCCCTCGGCGCCGCGAACCGGGAGGTCCGGGCATGACGAGCACATTCCTCGACGAGGCGGGCCTGGTCGACCTGGCCAGCGGCGCGGCCGTGCTCGGCTCCGGCGGCGGCGGTGACCCGTACGTGGGCCGTCTGCTGGCCCAGCGCGCCATCGAGCTCAACGGACCGGTCGAAGTCGTCGGGCCGCAGGACCTGCCCGACGACGCCTTCGTCCTGCTGGTCGGCATGATGGGCGCGCCCAGCGTCATCGTCGAGAAGCTCCCCTCCGGATCCGAGACCCGGGAGGTGATCGCCGCCGTCGAGCACGCCGTCGGCCGGAAGGTCACCCACATCGCCGGCGTGGAGGTGGGGGGAATCAACTCGATGATCCCGATCGCCGCCGCCGCGATCAACGGATTGCCGCTGGTCGACGCGGACGGCATGGGCCGTGCCTTCCCCGAACTCCAGATGCTGCTGCCGACGCTCGACCGGGTAGCCACCACCCCCATGGCGCTGGCCGACGAAAAGGGCAATGTCGTGACCCTGCGGACCCACACCAACGCCTGGGCCGAGCGGCTGGCCAGGACGGCGACGGTCGAGATGGGCGCCAGCGCCACCATGGCGATGTACCCGATGACCGGCGCCCAGGTGCGGCAGAGCCTCATCCCCGGCACGCTGGGACTTGCCCGCGAGATCGGCCGGGCGTTGCGCGAATGCCGCGACGAGCACGGTGACCCGGCAGCGGCTCTCCGGCAGGTGATGTCGGGGGTCGAATTGTGCCGCGGGAAGATCACCGACGTCACCCGCCGGACCGAGGGCGGCTTCATGCGGGGGACGGCGACGCTGCTCGGCCTGGATGAATGGCAGGGCTCGCAGCTGCAGCTGGAGTTCCAGAACGAGCACCTGGTGGCGCGCAGGGACGGCGAGGTCGTCGCGTCGGTGCCGGACCTGATCTGCATCGTCGACGCGGCCGACGGCACGCCGGTGACGACCGAGTCACTGCGCTACGGCTTCCGCGTGGCCGTCATCGGCGCCCCCTGCCATGCCCGGTGGCGCACACCGGAGGGGCTCGCCCTGGTCGGGCCGGGCTACTTCGGCTACGACCACGACTTCCGTCCGGTCGAGGAGCTCGCCGGCGGTGGGCCGGCTGCCAGCTGAGACCCGGACCGACCGGTGGCGCGAGACGGCAGGATGTGGGGATGACCGAGCCGGCCTCTTTCACCCAGTGGCGTGAGGCGCGCCACGCGTACGTCACGGCCCCCACCGGCAACCTCGCCCTGGTCGACTACCAGGCCGTGACCGAGGCCGCCGAACCGGTCCGGGACTGGCCGGCCACGGTACGCCGGGTCGCCGGCGAAGCCGGAGTCCGGATCGTCGCGGCCGCCGCCGACGAGGTGCTGGTGGAGGGAGCCCCGATCGACGGCGAGGTCTTCGTGGCACGGCTGGGCGGCGACGGCCGTCCGCTGATCAGCTGGGGTACGCAATCGGCCGATGCCTTCAGCCTGGACGGCAGCGACTACGAGTTGCGCTTCTACGACTCGGCTTCGGACGGCCTGGAGAACTTCGACGGCATCGAGTACTACGACTACGACCCGGGGCTGGTCGTGCCCGCCATCCTCAAGCCCTACGAGACCACCGGGGTGGTGCCCTGGGAGTTCACCCGCGCCTCCGACACCGGTCACACCAAACGGGTCCCCGGCGTGCTGGCGCTGGAGCTGCGGGGGGAACAGTTCGAGCTGCTGGCCTTCCTCGACAACGACGTGCTTGTCCTCACCTTCGCCGACGGCACCACCGGCAAGGAGAGCTACGCCCCCAGCAGGTTCCTCAAGCTCGATCCGCCGGGACCGGACGGCGCGCTGGTGGCGGATTTCAACCTCGCGATCATCCCGCCGTGCGGGTTCTCGAACTTCTACAGCTGCCCGCTGGCCCCGCTTCAGAACCGCCTGACCGTTCCGGTCCGGGCCGGAGAGAAGATCGTTCGCTGGAAGCGTCCCCGCTACTAGCGATTCTCGTGGGGCCGCCGCGAAGTGAGCGCCCCGGGTCGGCGTGCCGACGCCCGGAATCTGGGATGGCCGGCGGCCGGCTCCGGCCGGGGCTACTGTCAGCCTGCAAATGCCGGTCCGCCGAGTTGAAGGGTAGGGCGCGATGCTTGATACCGCCTGCGTCGACTCGTCGTGTTGCTGCCGCTGTCCGTAGGGCGTCCAGCTTTCGGCTGAAACCGCTGTCGCCCGCCCGCCGGGCGGCCCGGGTCGGCCGAGTCCGTTGCACGTCCCGGCTCCTCACCACAACGTCTTGACCCTCGCCACAAACCTGAACGGAGAGAACCCGTGTCAACCGTCCGCCTGATCCCACTGGGCATCGCCACACTGGCCGCGGCCCTGTCGGTGGTCGCCGGCTGCTCCGCCGGCCCGGCCGCCCCCACCACCTCGCCCGGCCCCGCCTCCTCAGCGCCCGCGGCGCCGGCCAACGTCCTGCGGGTCGACATCGCGACGCCGCCCGCCTCGCTCGACCCGGCCGCGGTCTGCTCGCTGGAGGATCTCGGCCTGCTGCACTCCCTGTATCCGCAACTCACCCAGTACAAGCTCCAGGATTCCGCCTCGCCCGACGCGCAGGTCGAGGATCCGACCCAGGTCGAAGGGAACCTCGCCGAGAGCTGGACGGTCTCCGAGGACGGACTGACCTACACCTTCACGCTGCGGACGGCGGCCTTCCCGTCCGGCGCCCCGATCGACGCCGAAGCCGTGAAGTGGTCCTTCGACCGCGCGCTGGCCCTGGGCTCCTGCGGCTCCCAGATGTGGACCGGTGGGACCACCACCAACGTCGGCGAGGTCGAGGTGGTGGACGCCCAGACCGTCGCCTTCCACCTCACCAAGGTCTCGCCCAACTTCCTCTTCGGGCTGACCTCCGCCGGTGCGTCCGTCATCGACCGGACGGTGCTCGAGCAGCAGGGAGCCACCCCCGAGGAGCAGAACCAGTGGCTGGCTGGCCACTTCGCCGGTGGCGGCGCCTACGTGGTGGCCGACTACCAGGCGGGTCAGAAGCTGACCCTGACGGCCAACCCCGGCTACTGGGGCGCGGCGCCGCTGCGCCAGACCGTGGAGATCAGCTTCGTCCCCGACGACCAGACCCTGCTGCTCCGCGCCCAGAACGCGCAGGCCGACGTCTCGCTCGGCCTCACCAAGCAGTCGGTGGCGTCGCTGAAGGAGAACTCGGCGGTGAAGATCATCGATCACCCGGCCGCGACCTGGCAGATCGTCTCGCTCCCGAACGAGGTTGCGCCCTTCGACAACGTGAAGCTCCGCGAGGCGCTGACCTACGCGGTTCCCCAGCAGCAGCTGGTGGAGCAGGTCGCGCACGGCTACGCCCAGACCTACTACGGGCTCTTCCCGCCGGCCTTCCCGGCCTACAACGAGGCGCAGTCGCAGTCGCGCGGCTTCGATCTGGACAAGGCCAAGCAGCTCGTCGCCGAATCCGGGGTGACGATCCCGATCTCGCTGGATCTCTACATTCGCGACGGCGTCAACGACCAGGCGCAGATCGCCACGATCCTGCAGGACACCTGGAAGCAGGTGGGCGTCGAACTCAAGGTCAACAAGCTGTCGGCCGCGGCCTACCAGGAGGCGGTGTCGGCGGACAAGAAGGAGTGGGCGCTGCTCCGCTTCGACGGCCCGGCGGTGACCACGCCCGGCTGGATCCTCTCCTACGACACGCACTGCGGTTCGCTCTACAACCAGTCCGACTACTGCAACCCGAAGGTCGACGAACTGGAGGCGCAGGCCGACCAGACCGCGGACGACGCCGAGCGCCAGAAGATCTGGGACGAGGTGAACGCGCTGTGGATCGCCGACTCGCCGCGCGCCGTCGTCTTCGCGCAGAACTACACGGCCGTTCTGCAGAGCCCGGTGACCGCGTACGTCTACGGGCAGAACGACCTGCTGTTCAACCTCTGGGGCTGACCGGCCGGTGGCTCCCGCAGAAGGCGCCGTGGTGGCGCAGGACGTGTCGCGCGGAAGGCTGTTCCCGCGCGACACGCGCCTGCTGCTGGCGACCGTCCTGCTCGGCGGGCTGGTGCTCTCGGCGCTGGTCGGGCCGGTTCTCTGGACGCTCGATCCGTCGGCGACCGATCTGAGCCAGGCGCTGCAGCCACCCGGTGGCGGCCACCCGTTCGGCACCGACGCCAGTGGCCGCGACCTGCTGGCGCGCTTTCTGCAAGGCGCCCGCATCTCGTTGCTGGTCGGCGTGGCGGTCGTCCTCACCTCGGGGCTGGTCGGCGGCCTCCTCGGGCTTCTGGCAGGGCTGTCGCGCGGGGTGATCGACCCCACGGTCATGCGCGTCATGGACATGATCCTCGCCTTCCCCTCGCTGATTCTGGCCATGACGGTCGCCGTCGGCCTGGGGGCGGGCATCACGTCGGCGGCGATCGGCGCGGCCCTCACCTGCGTCCCGGTCTACGCGCGGCTGCTGCGCACCGACATCGTCCGGGTGATCCGGTTGCCGCACATCGAGGCTGCGCGCTCGCTGGGGATCCGGCGGGCCTGGATCGTCGTGCGGCACGTGCTGCCGCACACGGTTCCGACCATGCTGGTGCAGTCGGCCGCGGTCTTCGGATCGGCCATCCTGACCCTGGCGGCGCTCGGCTTCGTGGGGCTCGGAGCGCAGATCCCGACCCCCGAGTGGGGCGCCATGATCACCGACGGGATGGGATACGCGCTGACCGGCGGCTGGTGGGTCGCGCTCTTCCCCGGGCTGGGCCTGTTCGCGGCCGTCTGCGGGGCCAACCTGCTCGGGGACGCTCTGGAGGCCTGGCTTGATCCGCGCTCGGAGACCAGGAGGCAGCGATGACCAGGCGGATCGCGTCCCGGATCGGCACCGCCCTGCTGGCGGTGTGGGGTGCGTCCGTCCTGGTCTTCGTCTTCCTCAGGCTCGCGCCGGGCGATCCGGTCCGGCTGATGCTCGGCCCGTTGTCGTCCCAGGAGGCGGTCGACCGGCTCACCGCGGAGATGGGTCTGGATCAGCCGCTCCCGGTGCAGTACTGGCGGTTCGTCTCCGGCTTCGTCGCCGGCGACTGGGGCTTCTCCTACTCGACCGGCCTGCCCGTGACCGAACTGATGGCTTCGCGGCTGCCCGCCACCGTCGAACTGACCCTGTTCGGTTGCGCCTTCATGCTGGTCGGGGCGCTGCTGCTGGCCGTGGTCACGACCTACCGTCGCACCTGGCTGGGGAGGGTGGTCGACGTGGGCAACTTCGTCGCGCTGAGCCTGCCCCAGTTCTGGCTGGCGTTGCTGCTGCTGATCGTCTTCTTCGCGCAGCTGCGCTGGTTCCCCGGGCCGGAAGGCCGGCTCAGCCCCGGGATGCTCCCGCCCCCGGCGAAGACCGGTCTCTACACGGTGGACGCGCTTCTGGCAGGAGATCTCCCGGTCTTCTGGAACGCGCTGTGGCACCTCGTCCTGCCCACGATCGCACTGGGCTCGTACTCGCTGGCCTTCCTGTGCCGGGTTCTCCAGTCGGGTCTGCGCTCCACCGCGCGGGAACCCTATGTGCTGGTCGCCCAGGCGAAGGGGATCGGCCCTCGGCAGGCCTTCCTCCGTCACGCCCTGCCGAACGCCGCCCCGCAGGCACTGACCGCCTCCGGCATCCTGCTCGGAATGCTCTTCTCCGGTGGCGTGCTGGTGGAGACGGCCTTCCAGTGGCCGGGCATGGCGGGGCTCATCGCCGCGGGCGTCCAGCGGCAGGATTTCTCGGTCGTGCAGTCCTTCGTCCTGTTGTCGGCGATCTGTTTCGTCACCGTCAACCTGGTGGTGGATCTGATCAACGACGCCATCGACCCCCGGGTCCGGGAGGAGGCGGCATGAACCCGAACCGGATCGCTGAACGGCCGGAGCTGCTGCACGTGGACGATCTGCGTGCCGAGTACCGGACCCACGGCGGCGGGGTCCAGGTGGTGCGCGGCGTCGACCTTGACCTCGCCCCCGGGGAGAAGGCCGCCATCGTGGGCGAATCCGGCAGCGGCAAGTCGGCCTTCGCGCTCTCCGTCCTGGGGCTTCTGAAGCCGCCCGGACGGGTCACCGGTGGGAGGGTCGGCCTCGGCGGCGTCGACATCACCTCGCGCCTGAAGCGGGGCGGGAAGGGGCTGCTCGGCGCCGATCTCGCCTTCGTCTACCAGGATCCGCTGACCGCGCTGGATCCGCTGCGGACGATCGGCAGCCAGCTGGCCGAGGCGATCCGGGCGCATGCGCCCCGGCTCCGCAAGGCGCAGCTGAGACAGCGGGCGATCGAACTGCTGCAGGAGGTGGAGGTCGTCCGTCCGGCGGAACGGATCGACGACTATCCGCACCAGTTCTCGGGCGGGATGAGGCAGCGGGTGGTGCTGGCGATGGCGCTGGCCAATGATCCGCTGGTTCTGGTGGCGGACGAGCCCACGACCGCGCTGGACGTCACGACCCAGGCGCAGATCCTCGACCTGCTCGACCGGCTCGTCGAACGGCGCGGCACCGCCGTCCTGCTGATCACTCACGACCTCGGCGTGGTCGCGCGGTTCTGCGACACCGTCCACGTGATGTACGCCGGTCAGATCGTCGAATCCGGCCCGGCCGAGCAGCTCTTCGCCGATCCGCTGCATCCCTACACCCAGGGCCTGCTGCGCGCCGCGCTCCGCCCCGGCACGCGAAGCTCGGGGCGGCACCTACCGGTGATCGGGGGGCAACCGCCGGATCTGGCGCGGCTGGGGGCCGGCTGCGCCTTCGCCCCGCGTTGCCCGCTGGCCGCCGGCCTGCCGGTCTGCGCGACCACCCGTCCCGAACTGCTGGGTGTCGCGGTGGGGCGGGCCGCCCGCTGCCACGCCGTCCACGGCGAGCGGGGACGACCGTGAGCGCGGTCGTCAAGGTGACCGACCTGCACAAGGTCTTCACGCCACGCGGACGGCTTCGCCGCGGCGCGCACACGGTGCACGCGATCGATGACGTGAGCTTCGAGATCCAGGCGGGGGAGACCCTGGGCATCGTCGGTGAGTCGGGATCCGGCAAGTCGACGCTGGCCCGGCTGCTGGTCGGCCTGATCCCGGCGACCTCGGGGACGGTCGAGATTCTTGGAAACCGGCTCTCCGACCTCGGCCCGGAGGCGCTGCGGCGGTTCCGGGCACGGATGCAACTCGTCTTCCAGGATCCCACCGCCAGCCTCGACGCCCGCCGGACCGTGGTCTCCCAGGTGGCGGAACCGCTCCAGGCTCACGGGGTGACCGACCGGGCCGAGCGGCGACGGCGGGCGCTGGAGACACTGCGGAGCCTCGGCATCACCGAGGAGCAGGCGCAGCGGCGTCCGCTCAACCTCTCCGGCGGGCAGCGGCAGCGGGTGTCACTGGCGAGGTCGC
The DNA here is from genome assembly GCA_027492575.1 of Propionicimonas sp. GTDB lineage: Bacteria > Actinomycetota > Actinomycetes > Propionibacteriales > Propionibacteriaceae > Propionicimonas. The sequence goes on along the minus strand of JAPUEM010000135.1, from coordinate 41,859 downwards.
TGGTGCTGCGGCCGGAGTTCGTCATCCTCGACGAGCCGGTCTCCGCGGTGGATGTGTCGCTCCAGGCGCAGATCCTCAACCTGCTGATCGACCTGAAGAGTTCGACCTCGCTGACCACCGCCCTCATCGTGCACGACCTCACCGTTGCCGAGTACGTCTGCGATCGCATCGTGGTGCTCTACCTGGGCCAGGTCATGGAGATCGCGGACGCGGAGGTGCTGTTCACCGACCCGAAGCACCCCTACACCGTCTCGCTGCTGTCGGCCTCGCCCGTCCCCGACCCGGCCGTCGAGCGAACCCGGCGGCACCTCATCACGCGCGCCGGATCGGACGCCGGCCCATCACCGACCGGCTGCCCGTTCGCCCCACGATGCCCGGTCGGATCGGACAACCCCCAGTGCCACGACACCCGACCACCGCTCAGCAAGGCCGGCCCAGGACACCTGCTCGCCTGCCACTTCCCCGGAGCGCTGACCGAGCTGGGCCCGTCCTGATCGGCGGGAGTCGTTCGGCTGCTGTCGCCAAGGGCAGCGAGCACAGGGGTTTCCGCTGGGGATTGCCGCGACCTTGTGTCGCAAGGTCGAATCTCGCAGGGGTCGCCGCCTACACTGACCACATGTCAGCGCAACGCCACGAGCTGCACGAGCTTGTCGACGCACTACCGGATGACCAGGTTGTTCGGGTGTTGGCCGATGTGCGCAGGCGGGTTCCTCGTTCGGCAGGCGCCTCCGCGTGGCCCCCTGCGTTCTTCGGCATGGGCGTCGACAAGGACGGCCGCACCGACCTCTCTGAACGCGTCGACGAGCTTCTTGCCGAGGGCTTTGGGGCTCCGCGTCCGTGATCCTGTGCGACTCCGGGCCGCTGATCGCGGCAGCAGTCCGCACCGATGCCCACTACGACTCATGCACCCGACTGTTCGCGGGTCTCCGGCTTGCTGGACGCCGGCTGCTTGTGCCGGCCACGGTGGCCGCTGAGGTCGGATATCTGCTTGAACAGAGGGTGGGGTCGGCGGTGGAGGCAGCCTTCCTGCAGTCAATCGCCGACGGAACCTTCGAACTGGTATCGCTCGAGAGCGGGGACTTTGCGCGCATGTCCCAGCTAGTTGCCCAGTACGACGACCTTCCACTGGGAACTACGGACGCGTCCGTGATTGCATTGGCGGAGCGATTGGACATCGTTGAGATTGCGACCATCGACCAACGGCATTTCCGAGTAGTGCGCCCCAGTCACGTCCATTCGCTGACCTTGATGCCCGAGGTGCTCTAGCGCAGACCTCCGGTGCCTGCATCGGGGATGATGGTTGCTGTGATCACGCCGCGAGGGATGGACGACCTGCTTCGGCGGTTGTACCGGCTCGCCGCGGCCAGACGCCCGACCGGTGGACCTGCTGGGCTGGAGGTCGTCCGGTCCTGGACGGACGCCGAGTTGTTGCTCGCCGACGAGCGGTCGCGCGCGGGGATCTGGTGGTGGGGGCCGGGCAAGGTGCCGGACGTCGTCCGGGCGATGAGCCGCGGCGGGCGGCTGGCGAGCTGGCTGGCCAGTCTCGGACGGGACGGGTACGCGCGTGAGCGCGCCGTCCGCCGGCTGTCGTCGGATCCAGACCTCGGCGCTGATCGGTTGATCGCGGTGCGCGTCAGCGATCCCGTCGAACAGGTCCGCGATCAGGCGTGGGCTGCCCTGCAACCCCGGTGCGACACCGAGCGGGCTGCCGTGGTGGTTCCTGTCCTCGTCCGGTTGTCGGCGCGGGTGCGGGCCGCGTCGGCGATGGAGCGGTACGCAGACATCTTTCTGAGCCGCGAAGGGCAGCCGTTGTGGAGTGTGCTGCTCGGCAGTTCGGACCGTGGCGCGCGCCGATGGGCGTTCGACGCGGCGATCGCCGCCGGAGGGATCGAACCGGGGCTGGCGGTGGACCTGCTTCCTGGCGAGGTCGACCAGTGGGTCGTCGGCCGGTTGGCCGCGATGATCGCCGCCGGTGACCCTCGGGTGGGGGTCAGGCTGCTCGACTCCCGGCCCGCTGCCGCACGCGCCCTGGCGATCGGCTCGCTGCCGGACGCGCAGCTGAGTGAGGCCAGCATCGAGGCCGGCCTCTTCGACCGATCGGCCAAGGTCCGGGCCGCGGCTCGGTACCGGGCGTCAACGCGGGGCGTCCCCGCGGAGACGCTCTACCTGCGGGCCTGGCGGGAGCGTCGCGACGTGCGGGCGCTGATCGGCGCAGCCGAGTGCGGGGTGCGGTTCGAACTCGCGGACTTGCGGGAGTACCTGGTCGATGCGGAGCCCAGAGTGCGATCGGTCGGGGCGCAGTTGCTAGCCGGACAGGCCCTGACCGACGAGGACGTCGGACTGCTGTTCACCCTTCTGGACGACCCTTTCCCGCGACCCGCGAAGCGAGCGACCCAGACGTTGGCCAAGGCTGATCAGCTGTGGTCCTACGAGCAGGCGGCGGCTCTCTGGGAGGCGGCTGATCCGGTCAAGCGTTGCCGGCTCTGGCGACTGCTGAGCGGCCGGGGTGGTTGGGACCGGGTTCGCGCCGACCTGTTGGCCGCCTCGGATGCTGATGTGAGCGTCCAGAGCCTGGGCCGATCCGATCTGGACGCCTGGCTGCAGTCCGCCGCGATGCGGATGTGGCGTCCGCCCTCAGCCACGCAACTCGAAGACATCCAGGGTGCCCTTCCCGTCGCGAAGATCGAGCGTGCCACCCGCGAGGCCATCGAGTTCCGGGCGGGCCTGCCGGTCACTCCTCGCTCCGCGCCGGACCTGGGAAGGCCATGACGTCCAGCCCCTGAAGCGAATCGCTCGTGACTACAGGGGGTCCACCTCGACGGTCTCGTACTCAGGGTGCTCCCAGCGACGAGACACGTAGTGGCGGACGTGAAGGGTGTCGTCTAGCAGGTCTGGCAGGAAGGTCGGGTAGGCGACCCGTCCGATGCCGAACTCTGAGCGAGGCACCCATAGCAGGGATTCGGGCTGGCCCAGCATCGTGACACCGGAGGCCTGTGGTTCGACGCCTTCGGGCAGCAGGATCCGGTAGAAGAAGCAGACCTCGTGCCAGCGGGCCTCCGCTTCGACGAAGAGGTTCTCGTAGACGGCGCAGAGTCGCGCCTCGGTGAGACGGAGGCCGGTCTCCTCCTCGACCTCTCGAAGCAACGCCGTGCGGGCGTCCTCGCCGAAGGCGACCGCGCCGCCGATGGTATACAGGTAGTCGTTCACCGGATTGGACGCCATCAGCACGTCGTTCCCGCGGGTGATGATGGCCGCCGCCCGAAGTGCGAACCGTCCGCCGCCGGTGACCTCGAAGCGGAGATCCGCGGGGTTCGCCGCGTCCGTCATCCGGGGAAGCCGTTCGAGGCCGAGTCGAGGTAGTACCAGCGACCGTTCTCGCGGACGAAGCGCGATCGCTCGTGCTGGACGCCGACCCCACCACCAGGCGCGAGGTGGGTTGCGCGGAACTCGACGATGCCGGTTTCATCGGACGCACCGCCAGCCACAGTGTCAATGATCTGAAGGCCGCGCCACCGCGGATTGTTGGTGAGGTCGAGTCCAGAGGGCCGCGTCGACGGATGCCAGGAAGCCAGCAGCCAGGCCGCATCGCCGGCCCGGAAGGCCTCGAAGCGCGATCGCATCAACGCCTCCGCGGTCTCGGGCCAGGGCTGCTCCTCTGTCACGTCCTCATCCTGCCGCAAGATGGTGAACCGTTCGTGTCATGTCGGCGCGTTGCAGCGCATGGAGTCAGCAGACGAGTGGGCACATGATTGCCTGGCCAGTCATATGACTGCCAGGGCAGTCATGGTTGTCGGCGCCTCTACTTGAAGATGACGGATTCGGCGCGCAGGATCTCGGGCTCACCGTCGGTGCCCTGGAAGCAGAAGCGGGAGTGGGCACCCCACATGCTGTCTTGGTTGGCGCCTTGCGGAAGATCGCTGATGGTGAGCAGTTCACCGGTGATCCGGACGTGGTCCCCTGATTCGACCTTGGTTCCGTCGGACAGTCGAATGTTGGAGTCGTGCTGGTCGGTCGACTCGTACTTCGCGCCGGGCGGCCAGACCACCCACCGGGAGGCGTCGTCCGAATCCAGGAAGATGCAGCCGTTGTCCCGCAGGGCTACCACTCCTGCGTAGGTCGAGGTCGGACCGATCGGGTCGAACCCCTCCGACGAGATCCGAGAGAAGCCGGCATCGCCCATCACCAACCCGCACCCCGTCGCGGTCATCAGTGCCTCCTCGGGTCAGGCCGCAGCGAAGGCCCTCATGTAGAGGAGGTTCGTGCGTGAGAACCCGGGCGGCGAAGAAGTTCTGGGTCGACCGTTCGGGTCAGGAGGCCGCTGTGACCAGCGCTCGGCACAGTGTGCGCAGGGCGTCCTTCATGTCAGCATCCGGCAGTGTCGTGAGTTCCCGCAGGGCGGGCTTGAGGTCGAGGGCCATGGCGAGGCTTGCGCGCTGACGCAGGGTGGGCTGGGCTCCGAAGAGAAGCGCGGCGGCCCGCCCGGTGAGTTGGTCGAGGCGTGCTGAGACTTCGGGCAATCCGCGAACCACTGGGTCGGTGAAGTCCACCGGAGCCAGCGATCGGTGGGCGATCACGACCTGTTCCACGAAGCCTTCGATCAGACGGTCGGAGCGTGCGGCCGCGTCCGTCGTGGTCGAGACCTCGTCAACCAGCGTTTCCAACTCGCGGATGCGCTCGGTGAGCAACTCGGCCATGAGCGAGTCCTTGGTGCGGAAGTAGTAGTAGACGTTCGCCTTGGTGATCCCCAGGTCGTCGGCGATGTCCTGCAGGCTCGTGGCAGTGTAGCCGCGCGCGAAGAACAGGCGGCGGGCGGTGTTGAGCACGGCCTGCCTGGTGCGGACGGCCTGCTCGGATCTCCTATTCACAGACCACATGCTATCGTTTATTAGCCGAATGGCTAATGAAAGGGCGGGATGTGAAGGTTCTGGTCACCGGAGGCACCGGCTTCGTCGCAGGCTGGGCCATGGCGCTGCTGCTGGGGCGGGGTGATTCGGTGCGGACGACAGTGCGCAGCGGCTCGTCCGAGGCGCGCGTCCGCGCGATGCTTCCTGAGGCAGGCGACCGGCTGGAGATCGCGATCGCGGACCTGACCGACGATGCCGGCTGGGCCGAGGCAATGGCCGGCGTCGACGCCGTGCTGCACATCGCATCCCCGCTCGGCCACGCCGGGTCGACCGAGGTCGAGCTGATCGCGGCAGCGGAAGGCGGAACGTTGCGGGTGCGGGCGGCGGTGGCGGCGCGTGTGCCGAGGATCGTCATGACGTCGAGCGGCGCCGCCGCCACGCCGCCGCAGGGTGCCGAGGGCTTGTTCGACGAGACCCTGTGGACCGACCCGGGTCAGCGCGATCTCGATGGCTACCGCCGATCCAAGGCGCTGGCCGAGCGAGCCGCTTGGGACCGCATCGGGACGCAGTCGTCCACGACCTTGACCACGATTCTGCCCGGAGCGATCTTCGGGCCGCTCCGGCCTGGCCAGGCCGCCGGCTCGGCCGGCATCATCCAGCGCATGATGCAAGGGCTGCCGGGTGTGCCGCGAGTCGGGCTGCGAGTGGTGGACGTCCGTGACGTCGCACGCGCCCACCTGCTGGCCCTGGACAATCCCGCCGCGGCCGGGAGGCGGTTCATCGTGGTTGGCGACCTGCTCTGGATGCGGGAGGTCGCCGACATTCTTCGCGAGCGGTTCCCGGGCATCGTCAAGAAGGCCCCGCGGGAACTGCCGGACTGGCTGGTCCGGACCGCCGCCCGGTTCCAGCCGGAGCTGCGGACGCTCGTCCCCATGCTGGGACGGCGCTACTCCTACTCCACCGCCGCCGCTCGAGAGGTGCTCGGCTGGCGTCCGCGCCCGTCCCGGGAGGTCATCGTGGACACAGCCCAGTCTCTGATCGACCTTGGTCTGGTCGGTGAACGGGCTGACGCTGGGCCGCCGTGACTGCCCAAGGCAGGGTCATGGGCTGGTGGAGCTCCTGGGTCGCCCGGGAGGCAAGCGGTACAGTCTCCAAGGAGCTATCACCGAGCGAGGAGCGCCATGTCTCTGACGCGGATTCACAATTTGTCCATCTCCCTGGACGGCTTCGCCACGGGAGAGCCGCAATCGGCTGAGGCGCCGTTCGGCCACGCAGGCGAGCGCCTGCACGAATGGATATTCGCAACGCGGTTCTGGGACGCGAGCGGGGCCGCCGGGGTCGACGACGCGTTCGCCCAGCGTCACAGCGTCGGCATCGGTGCGGAGATCATGGGCGCGAACAAGTTCGGTCCGCCCGGTTGGCAGGAGGATCCGGACTGGCAGGGCTGGTGGGGGATCGATCCGCCGTTTCACACGCCGACCTTCGTGCTCACGCATCGCCCGCGGCCGGCGCTCGTGATGGAGGGTGGCACCACGTTCCACTTCCTCGACGCCGCCCCGGCCGTTGCGCTGGAGGCCGCCCGCGAGGCGGCCGGCGGAAAGGACGTCCGTATCGGCGGCGGCGCGACCGTGGTCCGGGAATTCCTCGCTGCCGGCCTCATCGACCACATGCACCTCGTCCAGGTCCCGATTCTGCTCGGCCGGGGTGTCCGGATCTGGGACGGCCTGGAAGGTCTGGAGCACGCCTACGACCTCGAGGCGGTCTCCTCGCCCAGTGGGGTCACCCACCTGACGTTCACCCGCAAGCCCACCCTTTAGGTCGTGAGCGGGTTGGCAGCCACCTCGGCGCGTTGCGGAGTCTGCTCACCCACCTAGGCGGACGATGTTGACCGCGAGTTCGACGAGATTCCGGGCTCGGCGCACCAGTGGCAGGGCCTTTGACTCCGGGACGAGCGCTACCCCGTACTCGACGTCAGCTTTGCTGGAGATCAACTCTCGCAACCATCTCTCGGCCGTGGCTGACTCCGGACGCTGGCCGAGGGCCTGGCGCAACTCCTTGGCGGCGGTTGCGTGGTTCTTACCCTTCGCGGTCGCCCCGGTGAGTTCAGTGACGACCGCGTCTTTGGCGCAGATGCCGGCGTGAATCGCGTCGCCTGCTGCGACTGTGTGACGACCAGCCGCGAGGTTGACCTCGGCGGAGGCGAGGTACTCCTCGGCCTTGCGCAGGAAGCTGCGGGCGTGATTGCGCTGTTCTTGTGTGGCCATCAGGCGACCCGGGTGTCGAGCCGTGGGATCGCGCCGAGGAGGACGATGCCGTCGGTGAGGATGTCGCGGACGACGGGCTCCTCGCCGCTTATGGCGAGCCTGGCGAACTCCTCGGGAGAGAAGGTCAGGACATCGCAGTCATTGCCGAGGTAGGCGCGGACAGCGTCCTCAAGGTCCGTGCGACCGGACCATCCCTGCGGCGCGAGTACGGCCAGATCGATGTCACTGTCAGCGTTGGCATCCCCGCGAGCCACGGAGCCGAACAGGATCACGGTCAGGTCCTCGGCGGCGATCGTGTCCGATACGGCACGCTTCAGTGCGGCGAACGGATCGAGCAGCTTCCGCAGGGGTGGTGTGGCGTAGTGCGCCTCGTTGATCGTATAGACGTTCGCGCGGCCGACGGGCCGGACCTCGACCACCCCGAGATGAGCGAGATCGGTGAGCGCTTGCTGCACTGACCACAGGCTGAACTCATCACGCACGAGAGTGTGCACCTGCCGTCCGGTCAGTCCCGCGCCGGTGCGCAGGAGTGTGGCGAGCGCCGCACCCCGTGCACCCGGGAACAGCCCGCCGAAGGCTTCGCCGAATCGCATATGACCAATGTAGCTGTCATATGACTGTTGTGCCAGTCATACAAGCCCTCATTCGAGGGCAACGGTCTCTGCGCGCAGGATCTCGGGCTCACCTTCGGTGTCCGAGAAACAGAAGCGGGAGTGGGCGCCCCACATGCTGTCCGGGTTGGCTCCCTGCGGAAGATCGCTGATGGTGAGCAGTTCACCGGTGATCTGGACGTGGTCCCCTGATTCGACCTTGGTTCCGTCGGACAGTCGAATGTTGGAGTCGTCTTGGTCGGTCGACTCGTGCTTCGCGCCAGGCGGCCAGACCAATCACCGGGAGGCGTCGTCCGAATCCAGGAAGATGCAGCCGTTGTCTCGCAGAGCCACCACTCCGACGTAGGTCGAGGTCGGACCGATCGGATCGAACCCCTCCGACGAGATCCGAGAGAATCCGGCCTCGCCCATCAGTAACCCGCACCCTGTGGCAGTCATCAGCGTGACGGCCAGCGGCACGACAAGTCTCCGATCCATGGTTCATTCTCGCCCACTGGCTTGGCGGCCAGCGAGTGTGTGCAGCCTGATGTGGGCTCGGTAGTCTGAAGCCGTGTCGCGCGGGATAAAGCAAAGCGAAGCGTTGGCTGTTGTCTCGGCCTATCGCGAGGCGCAGTTGGGCGTCCTGGTGCAGCGGGTGGCAGAGGCTGTCGACCGGCAAGGCAGCCGCGCGAGCCGATGACGTCGATCGATGTCCGAAGTACCATGGCGTCATGGTGGATGCGGAACTGTTCGACCGGGTGATGCGGCTCGGCGAAGCGGCACGCCGAGAGTTGCGTGACGCCATTGATGGGTCCTTGGGCTACGACGACGTCCCTGACGAAGTCCTGACCGTGGTGGATGAGCGTTTGGCGCGGATGGGGTCGACTCCCAGCCCTGATTCGGTGTCGTTGGACGACGACGAGCGCGAGGTCCGGGGGCGTAGGCGTGGACACGCCGCGTGACCTTCTCCGTCAAGCTGCATCCCGATGCGCGACGAGATCGAGACCGAGTCGTGCTCTGGTTCGGCGAGAACCATCCCGAGCACATCGCCCCGTTCCTTGATGACTTCTACGCCACGGCTCGCTTCGTCGGCGAGAACCCGATGCTTCGTGCTCAAGTTCGCCCGAACGTGCGTCATGAGAGCCTGCGCAAGTATCGCTACCACCTCTGGTTTCGGGTGTTCGAAGAGTTGGAGCTCGTTGAGGTCTTCGCTGTGCTTCACCACAGCCGTGACCCGCGCGAACTGGATCGGCGCTTGACCTGATGGCAGGTCCCGGACGGCGGCTACCTCGTCCCGTCCCGGTCCCGAGTTCGCGCAAGCCGATGGCGAGCAGGGTCTCCTGTTCGCCATCGGTGTTCCAGGGGTAGAGGTGGCAGTGTGCGTCGTCGTGACTCTTCAGCACGATATGTCAGGCCTGATGCTTCGCCGCAACTTCATCGACTGCGTCGAGGGCTTCGGATGCGCGGGTGGGATTCCCGAGAACAAGCCCGATCGACAGCGCGTCGATCAGGGCGAGCATCGCGAGACGACTTGCCATGGCTTCGCCCCCGGCGGGGATGTCCATGCACCCATCGTCGAGGGCGTGAACGGCCACGTGGGCGGCGCCTTCGTCCGGGCGCACCAGCCTGACGACAATGGTTGTCACGATCTTCGGAAACCATGCTCAGGCGGGGGCTGAGGCGTGCTGCCGTCCGCCCGCTCGTCCTTCATTCGTTCAGCAGTGCATTAACGTCGCGCGGCCTGATGGTGCCGGTGGCGAGATTCCGCCAGGGTTTGCGGTCGAATCGGGTTGACAGCCGCGGGTTGCCGTTCTACGGTTTCTTTAGGAGTGAACAAAGGAGTGTCCAGATGGGTCAGTCGACCGGCGCCGACTTCACCAGGTCAGCGATCCTGGCCTGCATCGGGTCGCTCGGGCCCACCTCGCGGGCCGGGCTGGCCCGCTACCTCGGGGTCTCGCCGGCGCTGATCACCCAGAAGACCAAGCAGCTGCTGGCCGACGGCCTGCTGGTCGAGCTCGAACACGCCCCCTCGGTGGGCGGACGGCCGGCGCAACTGCTCGGCCTGGTGGCCGACGCCGGCGGCGCGATCGGCGTGAAGCTCGTGGCCGATCACGTGACCCTGGTCGAGGTCGGCATCGGCGGCACGATTCTGCGCTCGCAGACCCAGCCTTTCGACGCGGCGGCGACGACGGCGATCCCGGCGCTGATCCAGGTCATCCGCGGGTTCGTGGACGGCGCGACCAGCCAGCGGCTGCTCGGCATCGGCGTCGGGGTGCCTGGGGACGTGGACGAACAGGGCGTCGGGACGGTCGATTCCACCCAGCTCGGCTGGCACCGCGTCCAGCTCGGCCAGGCCCTGCGTTCAGCGCTGGAACTGCCGGTGCTGGTCGACAACAACGTCAACGCGATGGCGATCGCCGAGCACCTGTACGGCCAGGCCCGCAGCCAGGACCACGCCCTGGTGGTCACCATCGGAACCGGCGTCGGGGGCGGCATCATCGTCGACGGCGCGGTCTACCGGGGCAGCTCCGGGGGCGCGGGCGAGATCGGTCACATCCCCACCGTCGAGGACGGGCCGCTGTGCCAGTGCGGCGCCCGCGGCTGCCTCGAGGCGCTGGTCGGGCAGGAGGCGCTCGTGGCCGAGGGCCGGCGCCGCAGCGCCATCGGCCGGGACGCCGGGATCGACGGGCTCCGGGCGCAGGCGGATCGAGGCGATCAGCGGGCCCAGGAAGTCTTCAGCGCCGCCGGTCATCTACTCGGACGAGCGCTGGCCGGCCTGGTGAACGCCCTGGACCCCGAGGTCATCATCATCAGCGGTGAGGGAGTGGACGCCTGGCGGCACTGGTCCTTCGGCTTCGAGCCGGCCCTGCGTTCCGGGGTCGTGCCGCGCAAACGGGGAATCCCCGTAGCGGTCGAGGCCTGGCACGACGATCGATGGGCGCAGGGCGCGGCAAGCCTGATCCTGGCCACCCCGTTCGATTCCCAGGGCGTCTCCGGCGATCAGGGCGAGCGGGTGCGGGCGCGGCTTTCCGCGGTCCGTCGCGGCAAGGAACCGCGGTGAGCCCGGCTCCGGCCACCCCCGGGACGAGCGCGCCGGCCATCCGGCGACGGCCCTCCCCGCACCGGCTTCGCTACGCGGTCACGGTGCTGCTCTTCCTCGCGCCGAGCGCGGTGCCGCTGGTGCTGTTCACCTTCCTCCCGATGGTTCGCGCCTTCTGGACGTCGCTGCACCAGTGGAACCTGCTCTCGGCCATGAAGTGGGTCGGGCTCGACAACTACGCCCACCTGCTGCGCGACGCCGACACCCACCGGGCCTTCCTCAACACCTTCACCTACATCCTCGGCTATCTTCCGCTGGTCTACGTCGGCGGTCTGGCGCTGGCGCTCGCGCTGAACGCGGCGATCCCGCTGCGCAACCTGCTGCGCGGCGTCTACTTCCTGCCGGTCGTCACCAGCTGGATCGTGGTGGCGCTGATCTGGCGCTGGCTGCTCAACCCCGAGGTGGGCGTCGTCAACCACCTGCTCGGCCTGGTGGGCATCGACGGCCCCGGCTGGTGGACGGACCCGGCCTGGGCGATGCCCTCGATCATCCTCGCCTCGGCCTGGAAGGATCTCGGCTTCGTCATGATCATCCTGCTCGCCGGGCTGCAGGCCATCCCGCAGGATCTGTACGAGGCGGCCCGCGTCGATGGCGCCGGGTGGTGGGCGCGGTTGTGGCACATCACCGTGCCGATGCTCTCGCCGACCACCTTCTTCGTCGTGGTCATCTCGTTGATCAACGGCTTCCAGGTCTTCGACCAGGTGTACGCGATGACCGGCGGCGGCCCGGCCGGCGCGTCCACGGTCGTCGTCCAGCAGGTCTACGACCTCACCTTCCGGTACGGCCAGGCAGGCCTGGCCTCGGCGCTCTCCTGGCTGCTCTTCCTGCTCGTGCTCGCGGTGACGGTCGTCCAGATGGTCGGCCAGCGCAGGTGGGTGAACTATGCGTAGCCCCGCCCGGATCGTCCTGCTGCTGGTCGTCGTGCTCGGCGCCCTGGTGATGTTCTTCCCCTTCCTGTGGACCTTCACCACCTCCATCTCCGGTGGCGCCGGCCTGACCGCCACCCCGCAGCTGATCCCCGACAACCCGTCGTGGTCGGCCTACCTCGTGCTCTTCGAGCGGACGCCGTTCGCCCGCGTCATCGCGAACTCGCTGCTGCTGGCGGTCGCCACGACCGTGCTGCAGTTGCTCACCAGCGCCATGGCGGCCTACGTCTTCTCGCGGATGCCGTTCCCGGGCCGCGGGGTGGTCTTCGCCGCCTACCTGGCGACGATGATGATCCCGATGCAGGTGCTGATGGTGCCGCTCTTCGTCCAGATGCGGGAACTCGGGCTGGTCGACAGCTACCTCGGCGTCCTGCTGCCGGGCGTGGCCAGCGCCTTCGGCGTCTTCCTGCTGCGCCAGGCGATGAACTCGGTGCCGCGCGAACTGGACGAGGCCGCCCGCATCGACGGCGCGGGCCACGTCCGGATCTTCGCCCAGATCGTCCTGCCCCTGATCGGGCCGGCGCTGGCCACCCTCACCGTCTTCGCGTTCATGAGCAGCTGGAACGCCTTCCTGTGGCCGCTGGTGATCCTGCGGTCCGCCGACATGAAGACCCTGCCGCTGGCCCTGGCCGGTCTGCAGGGCCAGTACACGACCGATTGGGACGTGATGATGGCCGGCTCGGTCATCTCGATCCTCCCGATGCTGGCCATCTATCTCTTCGCGCAGAAGTACGTCATCCAAGGCGTAGCCAATACGGGCATCAAGTAGCCCGACCACGAAAGGAAACAACCATGTCTCGCGCAGCAAAGCTGGCCGGTGCCGGCCTGGCGCTCGTCCTGGGGCTGGCCCTGGCGGCCTGCTCCGGCAGCACCCCGCAGCCCTCGGCCTCGGGCTCGGAAAGCCCCGCCACCACGGCGGCCCCGGAACCGGTGACCATCACCTACACGAACTTCATCTCCAACGGCGGCAACGAGGAGAACCTCGACAAGATCGTCAAGGCGTTCGAGGCCGACAATCCTGGGATCACCGTCGACGTGACCACCCTGCCGTACGCCGACTACTTCACCGCCCTGCAGACCGATCTGGCCGGGGGCACCGCCTCGGACGTCTTCGACATCGAGTTCGCCAACTACGCCGCCTACCAGGCCAATGGCGTCCTGGCTCCGTTGCCCGGGGTGGACACCAGCGTGTACCAGGCGAACCTGGCGGGCGCCTACGCCACCGACGGCACCCAGTACGCCCTCCCGAGTTCGTTCTCGACCGTCGTGCTCTTCTACAACAAGGATCTGTTCGACGCCGCGGGGGTGAGCTACCCGACCAACGACTGGACCTGGGCCGATGCTCAGGCGGCCGCGCAGAAGATCACCGACAAGGACAAGGGCATCTTCGGCGCCTACCAGCCGATCAGCTTCTACGAGTACTACAAGGCGCTGGCCCAGGCCGGTGGGACGTTCCTCAGCGAGGACGGCAAGGCCGTCGCCTTCAACTCGCCGCAGGGAGTCGCGGCCGCGAACTGGCTGGTGGGCAAGTCGGGGACGACCATGCCGACCCCCGAGCAGGGCGCCGGAACCCCGGACTTCGACACCAAGCTCTTCTCCGAGGGCAAGCTGGGCATGTGGACGACCGGCATCTGGATGTTCGGCGCGCTGGCGGACGCCGGCTTCAACTGGGACATCGCCGTCGAGCCGGGCGATACCCAGCAGGCCTCCGCGATGTTCTCCAACGCCGTCGCCGTCTCCGCCACCAGCAAGAACGCCGAGGCCGCGCAGAAGTGGGCCCAGTACCTGACCAGCTCGACCACGATGGTGGACGTGCGGCTCGACGCCGGCTGGGAGCTCCCGCCGGTGGCCGATCAGAGCCTGCTCGCCCCGTACCTGGAGAAGGGCGCTCCGGCCAACCGCCAGGCTGTCTTCGATTCGCTGAAGGGGGTCGCCCTGCCGCCCGTGATCGGCGAGAACCAGGCCCAGATGCAGGACATCGTCGGTGAGGAGCTCACCGAGGCCGCCGCGGGCCGCAAGACTGTCGAGGAGGCTCTCGCCTCCGCCGAGGAGCGGGTCAACCCGCTGCTCGGCTGAGTTCCGTCCCTGGTGGGGGCGGAGGCCGCCTCCGTCCCCACCGCCCCTCTCGCACCCGGAGTGACCTTGACTTCCATGACCTCCCCCCCTGGCCACGATCTGGCGTGGCTCGAGCAGCGATCCCTCGACCTGATCCTCGCCCTGCAGGAGCCGGGCGGCGCCTACCCGGCGAGCCCGGACTTCTCCGCCTACCGCGGCTACTGCTGGTTCCGGGACGGCTCGTTCATCGCCGACGGCCTTTCCGCGGCGGGGGAGGTGGCCTCCCCGTCCGCTTTCTTCGACTGGTGCGCCCGGGTGGTCGAACGTCACGAAGCCACCATCCGGGCCGCCGTGGCCGGTGCCGCGGCGGGGACGCCGTTGCCGGACGCCGAGATGCTGCCCGCCCGGTTCACCTTCGACGGCGGTCTCGGCGCCGACGACTGGACGGACTTCCAGCTCGACGGCTACGGCACCTGGCTGTGGGCGGTCGCCGAGCACGCCGCGCGGCACCGGCTCGACCTCTCGCGGTGGCGGCGGGCGTCCGAGTTGGTGGTGGACTACCTGGTGAGTTCGTGGCGGCGTCCCTGCTTCGACTGGTGGGAGGAGCACGACGAACGGGTGCATGTCTCCACCCTGGGCTGCCTCGAGGCCGGCCTGCGCCGGGCCGCCACCGACGGCCTGGTGGCGGGGGAGCGCGCCGACCGGGCACTGGCCGCGGCCGCCGAGATCGTCGAGTTGATCGAGGCGGAGGGGGTCGCCGACGGCCACCTTGCCAAATGGCTGGGCGGCCCCGCGGTGGACGGCAGCCTGAGCGCGCTGATCGCCCCGCTCGGCGTGCTGGCTCCCGGTTCCGACCTGGCGCGCGGCACGCTCGACGCGGTGGAACGTGACCTCTGCGTCGGCGGCGGGGTCTACCGGTTCCTCGGGGACACCTACTTCGGTGGCGGACGGTGGCCGATCCTGAGCTGCTTCCTGGGGCTGGCCAAGGCGGCCGGCGGCGACCGGGACGGGGCGCGGGCGCTGTTGTCCTGGGCCGCGGGGACGGCGACGCCGGAGGGCGACCTCCCCGAGCAGGTCGACGGCCACCTGCTCGACCCGGGCTTCCACCCGTACTGGGTCGATCGCTGGGGTCCGGTCGCCACCCCGCTGCTGTGGAGCCATGCCATGGTGCTGCGGCTGGCCGCCGAGCTGCGGGAGGACGACCGGCCGTGATCCGTCATCGTCCCGGAGGCTCCGGGCATCCCTATGTCCCCGACACCGAGCAGCGCTGGCCGGTCCAGCCGGTGGTGGGCGAGCCGCTGCGCCTGGGCGTCCGCACCTCGGGAGAGGTGGAACAGGTGGTGGTGGAACTGCGCAGCAGCGAACAGCCGGAGCTCCGGCTGCCGCTGGAGGCCGTCCCGCGTTCCTCGCGCGGTCAGGCGGTCGACGGCGGGCATCTCGCGTCCGCACAGGCCAGGAAGGCGCGGCAGGCCGGCGGCTGGGAGATCCAGCTGCCCGCGGCGCCGCCGGGAACGCTGCGCTACCGGTTCACCGCTGCCCGTCCGGACGGACGAGCCGAGCACACCCGCTGGTTCGAGACGCGCGTGGCCCGGTGGCGTCCGGCCGATCCGGGCACGCTGGCGGTGCTGGGCGACGCGGTGGGCGTCGATCCCGGCTCGGTCACCGTGCTCGACGACGGCGAGCGGCTGCACCGCGTCCGGTTCGCGTTGCCGCTCGCGCCGGGCGAACACGTCACCGGCTTCGGTGAGCGCTACGACGCCCTCGACCATCGTGGCGCCGAGCTGGATTCGGTGGTCTTCGAGCAGTACAAGAGCCAGGGCGCCCACCGGCGCACCTACCTGCCGATGCCCTTCGCCCACGTCGTCGGAGGAGCGGGGTGGGGGTTCCACGTCCGCACCTCGCGGCGGGTCTGGTTCGACGTGGGCGCCTCGGACGAGAGCAGGCTGCTGGTCGAGGCCGAGGTGGATTCCCCGTCAGTGGGGTCCGCCCTCGAACTGGCGCTGTACGCGGGCGACCCGGCGTCCGTGCTGGATTCCTTCCTCGCCGAGGTGGGCCGTCCGAAGGAACTGCCCGAGTGGGTCTTCCGGTTGTGGGCCAGCGGCAACGAATGGAACACCCAGGCCGAGGTCGAGCGGCAGCTCGCTTTGCACCGGCAGCACGACATCCCGGTCGGGAACGTCGTCATCGAGGCCTGGAGCGACGAGAGCAGCTTCACCGTCTTCCGCGACGCCCAGTACGCGGTGCGCGAGGACGGCGGGCCGATGCGGCTGGCCGACTTCAGCTTCCCCGCCGACGGGGCCTGGCCCGACCCCAAGGGGATGGTCGACCGGCTGCACTCGCGGGGGGTTCGGGTCCATCTGTGGCAGATCCCGCTGATCAAGATGCGGCCCCACCCCAGCGGCCAGGCCGCCGCGGATGCCCGCGCCGCGGTGCGCGAGGGCGTCCTGATCCGGGAGGAGGCGCCGGACGGGTCGCTGCGTCCGTACCGCAACCGCGGCTGGTGGTTCCCGCTGGGGCTGATGCCCGATCTCACCGACGAACGCGCCGCCGCCTGGTGGACCGAGAAGCGCCGCTACCTGGTCGAGGAGGTCGGCATCGACGGCTTCAAGACAGACGGCGGCGAGCACGCCTGGGGTTCGGAACTCGTCTACCGCGACGGCACCCGTGGCGATGCCGGCAACAATCGGTACCCGGTCGGCTACGCCGCCGCCTACGGACGGCTGCTGGAATCCGCCGGGAAGGCGCCGGTCACCTTCAGCCGGGCCGGCTTCACCGGCTCACAGGCCCACGGCGCCTACTGGGCAGGGGACGAGAACTCCACCTGGGCGGCCTTCCGCTGGTCGATGCTCGCCGGCCTGTCGGCCGCGGCCAGCGGCGTCGTCTACTGGGGCTGGGACATCGCCGGCTTCTCCGGGCCGCTGCCGGACGCCGAGTTGTACCTGCGTGCGATGGCCGCCAGCGTCTTCGTCCCGATCATGCAGTACCACTCCGAGTTCAACCACCACCGCCCGCCCTGCCGGGACCGCACGCCGTGGAACCTCGCCGAGGCGACCGGCGATGACCGGCTGATCGATGAGGCGCGTTCGCTCGTCCAGCTGCGGGAGCGGCTGATCCCGTATCTCGCCGAACAGTGCCGGCAGACCCTGCGTACCAGCCGTCCGTTGATGCGTCCGCTCTACTTCGACCACCCGGACGACCCCGCCGTGTGGGATCACCCCGTGCAATGGACGCTCGGCGACGCCATCCTGGTCGCCCCGGTCCTGGAGCCGGGGACGCAGACCTGGCCGGTCTACCTGCCCGCCGGCGACTGGGTCGACGCCTGGACCGGCGAGCCGTGCTCGGGCGGGCAGGTCGTCCATGCCCGCACCACCCGAAGCCAGACCCCCGCTTACGTGCACCGCGACCACTGGGACGACCTCCGCGAGGTCTTCACCACCTGATCGAGGCGTGGGTCTCAGTCGGCCACCAGCCTGAGCGCGGCGGGCGCTCCGGCGGGGACGAACGGATGGTTCGGACGAACCGGTGCCACGTGGCGGTAGGGCTCGCCCTGGGTGGGGCGGGGGTCGGGCTCGCCCTTGTTGGGCCAGAGGGCGGCGGCTCGCTCGGCCTGGGCGGCGATGGTCAGGGACGGGTTGACGCCCAGGTTGGCCGAGACCGCGGCACCGTCCACCACAAAGAGGCCGGGGTAGTTCCAGACCCGGTGGTAGGGGTCGATCACGCCCTCGGAGGCGGCCGCGCCGATGGCGGCGCCGCCCAGGAAATGGGCGGTGGTGGGAATGCCCACCAGGCCGGCGACGGTGCCGGCGGCGATGCCGTCGATCTTCTCGGCGACCCGGCGGGCGACCTCGTTGCCCAGCGGGATCCAGGTCGGGTTGGGCTCGCCGGGCTCCTGCTCGCTGGTGAAGGTGCGGCGGCCGAAGAGGCCCGGCTTGGTCAGAGTGGTGATCGAGTTGTCGAGGGTCTGCATCACCAGCAGGGTCACCGTCCGTTCGCTCCAGCGGCGGGGGATGGTGGTCCGGATCACCTTCAGCGGGTCGGCGGCGAACTGCTTCAGCACCTGGGGCAGGGCCGGACCGTCGCCGTCCACCAGCAGGGCCATCAGCAGCCCCATCGCGTTGGAGCCCTTGCCGGAACGGACCGGCTGGATGTGGGTATCCGGCGTGGGATGGATGGACGAGGTGATCGCCACCCCGGCCGACAGGTCCAGCGCGGGATCGACCACCGCGGCCGAGGCGCCGAGGATCGCCTCGGAGTTCGTCCGCGACTGGGTGCCGAGCAGGGCGGAGAGGTTCGGCAGGCGGCCGGCGTCCCGCATCGCGAAGAGCAGCCGCTGCGTCCCCCAGGTGCCGGCGGCGAGCACCACCTTCGCGGCGGTGAAGGTCCGGCGGCCGCGGCCCGGGAAGGGCCCGGTGCGGCGGGTGTCGACCTGCCAGGAGCCGTCCGGTCGCTCGCTCAGCCCGGTGACCGTGGTCATCGGGAAGATCCGGGCACCGGCTTTCTCGGCCAGGCCCAGGTAGTTCTTGAGCAGGGTGTTCTTCGCCCCCACCCGGCAGCCGGCCAGGCAGTTGCCGCACTCGGTGCACCCCGTCCGGCTCGGGCCGACGCCGCCGAAGAACGGGTCGGGCACGGACTTGCCGGGCTTGCCGAAATGCACCGCGACCGGCACCAGTGAGAAGGTGTCGCCCACGCCGAGATCCTCGGCTACCTGCCGCATCAGCCGGTCGGGCGCGGTGAGGTGCGGATTGCGGACGACGCCGAGCATCCGGCGGGCCTGCGCGTAGTAGGGCGCCAGTTCGCTCTGCCAGTCGGTGATCTGCGCCCACTGCTCGTCCTCGTAGAAGGGCGTCGGCGGCTCGTACATCACGTTGGCATAGTTGAGCGAGCCGCCGCCGACCCCGGCGCCGGCCAGCACCATGACGTCCTTCAGCAGGTGGACGCGCAGCACGCCGTAGCAGCCCAGCGCCGGCGCCCACAGGAACTTCCTCAGGTTCCAGCTGGTCTTCGCGAAATCGGCGTCGTCGAAGCGGCGTCCGGCCTCGAGCACCGCGACCCGGTAGCCCTTCTCGGTCAGTCGCAGCGCGGTCACGCTGCCGCCGAAGCCCGAGCCGACGATGACGACGTCGAAGTCCGTCTCCTCCATGCCGGAAGCTAAACACCTCGCGAGGAGGTGTTCAGTGCGCACTCCTACCCACGGGCTGCCGGCGGTAGCCGGACGAAGAGCAGCCAGGTGAGGACGACCAGGGCGGCGCCACCCGCGACCACCGCGAGCGGATTGGGGTGCCCGGTCAGCACGAAGGCGAGCGCCCCGAAGCCGAGCGTGGCCGCGGTGAAGCCGAGGCCGCGTCCCAGACCCCGGACGAGGGCGGCGACTTCCACCCGGGCGGCGAGTCCCACCCCTTCGGCGCGCCGGGCCAGGTGGGCGGTGAGGAAGGCGAGCGGGATGAGTCCGAAGACCACCGGATCGAACGGACCGTGGCCGCCGACCGCCACCAGCACTCCGCCGGCCGCCGTCGCGAGGTGCGCCACGGCGCCGGACGGGAAGACCGCCATCGCGCCGGCGGCCAGCAGGATCACTCCCCAGGCCAGCGCCTCGGCCATGGTCGTGCGGCCGGCTGCCGCCGTCACCAGTGCCGTCGCCGCCACGACGGCCGCCAGCCGCACCGCCCAGCCGGGTACGGACGGTCCGAGATCGGCGGTCACCCGGGGCCGGGGGCGCTCGCTGACATCGGGCAGATCGCGCAGCAGCGGCAGTTCTGCGGCGAGCACGGCCAGCCAGCGCCTCATCGCCAGTCCCGCTGTCGTGCGGCGGCGCGGGCGATCGACTCCAGCGTCGTGGAAGCGCCGTCCCGGGCCGGGCCCGCCCATCGCACGATCGGCACGCCCTCGCGCGCCAGCTCATCGAGCCGCTGCCGCCGCTCCATGCGCAGGATCCGCCAGGCGATCGCCAGGTGTGGTTCGGCGACCGGGCGCACCTCGGGCAGGGTGTCGATCAGCACCACCGGGTGCCCCAGGCTCCGCCAGGTGCGCACCAACTGCGGGGCGGCCTCGTCCAGGGCGGTGCTGAACAGGTAGACCAGCGCATCCGCCGGAAGCTGCGGCGGACGCACCGCCGGGTGCGGCTGGCCGATCGGACGGGCCAGCGCGAGCCCGTGCAGCACCCGGCGCAGGTGCCGCCGGCCCGAGGCGGGCGGCAGCGGACGCACCTCGCGACCCAGATCCACCAGGCCCACCCGGTCGCCGGTCTCCACCAGGGCGCTTGCCACGCTCGCGGCCGCGTGCCGGGCGAGGTCGAGGGAGCTCGGCTCGTCCACCCGCTGCTCGCTGAAGCCACGCCAGGTCCGCAGATCGGGCCCGACATCGTCGCGGGAATCGACCACCAGCATCGCCACCGCCTCGGCATCGGCGTAGGCTCTACGGACGTAGAGAGTGTCCAGGTTCGGTGAGCGGCGGGCGGTCGTCCGCCAGTCGATCCGCTTGAGTCGGTCGCCCGGCGCGAAGGGATGGACGTCGCGCAGTTCGCTCCCTTCCCCGTAGCGGCGGGACGGCCGCAGCCCGGTGAGGCCCCGCAGCCGGCGGGGCACCGGCACCTGCCCCAGCCGCATGGCCGAGGGCAGCACCAGCCGTCCGCTGCCACCGGCCGACAGCACCGCGTGCTGCCAGTCGCCCTGGTGGCCGACCACGTCCACCACCGCGGTCTGCTGCGGGCCGGTGCGCTCGGTGGCCAGCCGCAGCCGGATCGTCCGCTCCTCCGGCACCGCCACCACGAACTCGGCGGGCCGGTGCCCGGGCGCGGTGACCCGCAGCTGGGCCACGTCCGCGCCGGTGACCCGCACCGCCGATTGGATGCCGCCCGGTTCCGGCCCGGCCGGTTCCTCGGTCACGGCGAGCGGCGCGGCGGGTGGGGAGGTCCGGCTGAACAGGGCGGCCAGCAGCGCCGGCACCCCCAGCAGGCCGACATCCGGACGGCCCAGCGCGAGCGCGACCATGAAGAGCACGACGGCGACGGCCGCCGCGGAATGCGCGCCGACCGTCCGCCAGCCGGGGGAGCGGGTCATCACCCCTGCCGGACGGTGGCCGGACCGGCCACCGAGGCGAGCAATTCGGTGACGACCGTCTCCGGCCGGCGTCCCGAGGCCCAGGCGGTCGCGGTGAGGGTGAGCCGGTGGGCCAGCACCGGGACGGCGATGCGCTTGACGTCCTCGGGCAGCACGTAGTCGCGGCCGTCCAGCGCCGCCACCGCCCGCGCCAGCAGCACCAGGTTCTGCGAACCGCGCGGCGAGGCGCCGACCTCGAGCGCCGGATGCCGCCGGGTGGCGGCGGCGAGATCCACGCAGTACGAGACCACGTCCGGATCGACCGGCAGCGCCTCGACCCCCGCCTGCAGGGCCAGCACGGTGGCTGAATCGATGACCTGCGCGACCGGGGCGGCCTCCTGCCGCCGCGCGATCCGGCGGACGAGCACCTCGCGTTCGCCCTCCCGGCTCGGGTAGCCGACGGCCAGTCGCACCATGAACCGGTCGAGCTGGGCCTCGGGCAACGGGTAGGTGCCCTCGTA
This sequence comes from Propionicimonas sp., assembly GCA_027492575.1. Taxonomy (GTDB): domain Bacteria; phylum Actinomycetota; class Actinomycetes; order Propionibacteriales; family Propionibacteriaceae; genus Propionicimonas. The sequence continues at coordinate 20,525 of JAPUEM010000135.1, read as the reverse complement.
CTCGACCGGGTTGGAGGTCGCGACCACATGGAAGGGCAATGTCAGCGGACGGCTGGCGCCCTCGATGGTCACCTGCCGTTCGGCCATCGCCTCCAGCAGCGCGGACTGGGTCTTCGGCGCCGTCCGGTTGATCTCATCGGCCAGGAAGAGGCCGGTGAAGACCGGTCCGGGCCGGAAGACGAAGTCGCCGCGCTGCGGATCCCAGACGCTCGAACCGGTGATGTCGCTGGGCAGCAGATCGGGGGTGCACTGCAGCCGCGCGAAGCTGAGCCCCAGCGTGGTGGCGAGGCTGCGCGCGGCCAGCGTCTTGCCGGTGCCCGGCACGTCCTCGAACAGGACGTGGCCGCCCGCGAGGATGGTCGCGAGCGCGACCTCGAGGGTGTCGCGCATGCCGACCACGGCGGTCTCGACCTCGTCGAGGACGGCGCCGCCGAGGCGGGCGACCTCGGCCGCGGAGAGGGTGGGATCGCTCATCAGGTGGTCCTTTCGGGGTCGAGCCGGTCGATGGCGTCGAGCCAGGTTTGCAGGGTGCGGGCGGTGGGGCGCTGGTCCGAGGCGAGCCCGGCGGCGACCCGGGGGCCTAGCAGGCGTTCGACCTCGGCTTGCTGGGCGGGGTCGGCGGCGTCGATGCCGAGGGAGGCGAGCCGGGCGACGGCGAGCCCGCGCACCCGCTGGACGACGTTGCCACGCACCCGCCGGTCGGTGTCGAAGACCTGCCAGGCCAGATCGCTGACGTTGTTCCGGGCGCCGGCGCGGTTGGTGTACCGGCGGGCCGGCCAGCCGGCGTCCACCTGATCGGAGGCGGACCGCAGGCTCAGCACGGCGAACAGCAGGCAGCCGAGGAGCGCCGCGTGGGTGGGGTCGAGGACGCCGCCGAGCCCGAGCAGGGCGCACAGGGCCGCGATGACACCGGCCCGGATGGCGAGGCCGCGGGACTGCCGGGTCACGAGGGTTCCACCGTCCGGTCGGGGACGCTGAACGCCGGGGCGTCCAACGTCTCGGCGATCCGGCTCAGCGCCTGGCGGGCCCGCGCCACGTCCCCGACGGTGACCGGATGCTCGGTGAATCGTGCCTTGTGGTAGAGCCTTCGCAGCGTTGTGACGGCCTCGGCGGGTGCCGGGGTGTGTTCGAGCAGGGCCGTGGTGAACTCGGTGGGGGTCTGCGCCGGATCCCGCGAGCTGCCCTGCAGCGCGGCCTCGTCCTCGAGCGCGACCCAGGCGGCGGTGACCGCGTCCGCCGGTTCGGCCTGCCCGGTCAGGTGCGCCTCCGCCCGCGCCACCGCGGTGGCGAGCGAGGCGATGTCGACCACCGTCGCCACCTCGTCGCCGGGCAACTGGTCGGCCGGCGCCGCCTGATCCTCCGGAAGCCAGGCCGCGCGCAGCCGCTGGATCAGCCGGTGGAGCGCGAACCCCGCGATGGCCAGCGCGATCAGGACGACCAGCACGACCACGACTCTCTCCAGGGCCTCGGTGACCGCCGGGTTGTACTCCCCGGGTTCCTGCGGCGGCAGGGTGATCGCCGGCGGCTCGGCCTCCGGTGGCCGGTCATCGACCCACCGCGGCAACCTGAAGGTCACCACCCACGGCGTCGCCGACGCCGCCCCGAAGACGATCAGCACGATCGCGGCGATCACGCCGCCCCGCATCATCCTCGCGCCAGGCTCCACCCCCACATTGTTGCCGACGTGTGCCGGACACTCGGCCCGTCCCGCCGCTCCGTCTGCGGTTCGATGTGACGTTTCGGACGTTCGGGACAAGACGGAGTGTGGAGATCGAGCGGGACGAGGAGGCCTGCGCTACGGGATTGTCGTTCTGCTCGGAGTTACGAGGTCCGTCGATCTGCTGCGCTACGTGATGGCGGTTACCAGCCCCGCGCAGGGGCTGAGAACAGCAATCCTGTCGCGCAGAGCGGGATTGGCCACGCTGATTCCGTCCAGAACAGCAATCCTGCAGCGCAGCGCGCTGGTTGCCGTTGGGCTGAGGGCAGTGCGTCCGGGGTACGCGCGTAGACTGCCGAGACGAGTCGGGACGCGGAGGGCGACATGACAGAGCAGCCGGAGGACGGGGTCGCGCGCGGCCGTTTCCGGGGGCTGTGGCTGATCTGGATGGCGGTCGGGCTGGCGCTGGCGTCGGCGGTGCTGGTGGCCGATCTGCTGGTGGTGCTGCCCGCCCTGCCCGGACGGGCGCAAGCCGACGGGTTCACCGGCATGGTCTCCGTGGTGGGCGATCTGGTGGCGCGGCTGGCCGGGCTGTTCACGCTGGGCGGGCTGGCGGCGATCGTGAGCTTCACCAGCGCCGGCGAGGACGCCGCGCTGACCGACGTGCAGCGGCGCATCGCCGGCTGGACGGGCCGGGCCGGGCAGCTCTGGCTGGTCTCCGCGCTGCTCATGACCGTGGCCAACCCGACTTTCCTGGCGGGGGCGCCGCTCGGCACCGCGCTGCGTCCGGACGGCTGGTGGCTCTACCTGACCTCGACCCCCAGCGCACTGGCCTGGTTCGTCACGGCGCTGGCGGCGCTGGCCACCACCGTGGTCTCCTACGTCGCGACTCGGACCGCGAGCTTTGCGGTGTGCTGGATCGCCGGCGCGCTGGCGACCGTCTTCGTCGCCGTCACCGGCAATGTCAGCGTCGGGCTCGATCACGACTGGGCCACCGACGCCCAGGGGCTGGCCGCGCTGGCCGGCGTGGTGCTGGGCAGCGGGGCGGTCGCGGTGGTGCTCGCCGCGCTGGCGGGCAGCGATGCACAGCCGTCCGCGGTCCGCCGCTATCACCGGTCGGTGGTGCCGCTGGTCCTGGTGATGGCTGCTGGCTACACGCTGGTCGCCTGGCAGCAGTTGGCCGGGCAGTCGCCGTTCGCGGCGCCGGCCGGGACTCCCTTCCTCGTCGGGGCGGGATGTCTGGTGGCGCTGCTGGCGAGCTGGGGTTGGCGGACGCGGACGACCCTTCGACAAGCTCAGGGATCGTCCGACGCTCAGGGATCGTCCGACGCTCAGGGATCGTCCGGTGTTCGGGGTTCGTCGGTCGCTCTGGATGTGGCGGTGCTGGTGCTCGGGGTGGCGGCGATCACCGCCATGACGCACATTCCGCCGCCCCGGTTCGAGGTCGAGCAGACCCCGCAGATCAACTACCTCGGCTACGAGGTGAACCTGCCGGCGACCATCGAGCGGCTGGCCGGCCTGGGACGTCCGAACCTGCTGTGGGTGGCGCTCTGCCTCAGCGCGATCGGGCTCTACCTTTGGGGAGTCGCCCGCGTGCGCCGCGCAGGGGGGCACTGGCCGGTGAGTCGGCTCATCCCGTGGCTGGCGGGCTGGGGGCTCACCCTCTACCTGGCGGTCAGCGGGCTGTGGATGTACTCCACCGCGGTCTTCAGCTGGCACATGCTCGTCCACATGACGGTGAACATGATGGTGCCGCTGCTGGTGGTGCTGGGTGCTCCGTTCGGCCTGCTCGCCGCTGCGACCACGCGGGCGGGTGCTGGCTCGACAGATCTGCCTCCAGCTGGGCAATCGGAGGCTCTCATCGCCCTGGAGACGCAATCCAGTGGCAGATCTGTCCCACCGCTGCCCGGAGTGCTTGATCTGCTCGAAGGGCTGGCCGCGCACCGGTTCGTCCGCTTCCTGCTCAGCCCGCCGGTGCTGTGGATCAACTACATCGGCTCGCTCTTCGTGGTCTACTTCACCCCGCTCTTCCCGTGGATGATGCGGTACCACTGGGCCCACCAGCTGATGCTGCTGCACTTCATGCTGGCCGGCTTCCTCTTCTTCAACCTGCTGGTCCGGCCCGACCGCACCGGGGCGCAGCTGCCGCCGATCGTCCGGTTCGCCATGCTGATCTCGGTGATGCCCTTCCACGCCATCTTCGCGGTCGGCATCATGATGGCCCGCGCGGTGATCGGCGAGCAGTTCTATGAGTCGATCGCGGTGGAGTGGGTGGGCCCGCTGCTGGCCGACCAGGACATCGCCGGTCAGATCACCTGGTTCACCGGGGAGATCCCCGCCTTCATCGCGGTCGCGGTGCTCGCCTTCCAGTGGTTCCGCAGCGACAGCCGCGAGGCGGCCCAGGTCGATCGCGAGGCCGACGAGGGCGTCGACGAGATGGCGGCCTACAACGAGCTGCTGGCCGAACTCGCCGAACGGGATCGCCGGGAGGCCGGACGGGGCCCGCGATGACCGACACCCTGCCCGATCAGACCCTGCTCGACCGCGTCGAACTCGACATCTCCGGCATGACCTGCGCGGCCTGCGCCAGCCGCATCGAACGCAAGCTCAACAAGCTGGACGGCATCAACGCCACCGTCAACTACGCCACCGAACGGGCCGTTGTGCTCGGCGTAGCGCCCGAGCGCGCCCCCGAACTGGTGAAGGCCGTCGAGGCTGCCGGCTACGGTGCCAAGCCGGTCAGCGAGGACGACGAGTCGGACGGCTACGCCGACCGGGTCAAGCTGCTGCGCAATCGGCTGATCGTCGCCGCGCTGATCACCGTCCCGCTCGGCAACGCCGCGATCGGCATGGCGCTCGCGCCGGCGCTGCGGTTCCCCGGCTGGCAGTGGGCGCTGATCGTGGGCGCGATCCCGGTGGTCTTCTGGTGCGCCTGGCCCTTCCACAAGGCCGCCTGGCGCAACCTGCGTCACGGCGGAACCAGCATGGACACCCTGGTCTCGCTCGGCATCCTGGCCGCCTTCACCTGGTCGGTGGTGGCGACGATCCTGGGCGTGCCGGGGGACGGCTACTGGATCGGCTGGGGCGAGGTGCCGGACGGCGCCGACAGCCTCTATCTTGAAGCCGCGGCCGCGATCACCACCTTCCTGCTCGCCGGACGCTACGTCGAGGCCCGCTCCAAGCGCTCGGCCCGCGGCGTCCTCACCGCGATCGGACGGCTCGCGCCGTCCACCGTCCGGGTGATCCGGGACGGGGTCGAGCAGGTGGTGCCGATCGGCACGCTGAAGGTGGGGGAGCGGTTCGTCGTCCGTCCGGGGGAGCGGATCGCCACCGACGGACGGGTGCTGGTCGGCGTCTCGGCCGTCGACACGTCCGCGATGACCGGCGAGCCGGTGCCGCAGGAGGTCGCCGAAGGCACCCGCGTCCTGGCCGGCACCACCAACACCACCGGCGCCCTGATCGTCCAGGCCGAACAGGTCGGCGCCCACACCCAGCTCGCCCAGCTGGCGGTGATGGCCGAGCAGGCCCAGGCCCGCAAGGCCGCCGTCCAGACCCTGGTCGACAAGGTGGTGGTGGTCTTCGTCCCCGCCGTGCTGGGGATCGCCGCGCTCACCCTGGTCGGCTGGCTGCTCGCCACCGGTGACGTGCGCAGCGCGCTGAGCGCGGCCATGTCGGTGCTCATCATCGCCTGCCCCTGCGCCCTCGGCCTGGCCACCCCGACCGCCCTGATGGTCGGCGTCGGACGCGGCGGCCAGCTCGGCATCCTGATCAAAGGCCCGGACGCCCTGGAGGCCTCCGGAGCCATCGACACCGTCGTCCTCGACAAGACCGGCACCCTCACCACCGGCCGGATGACCCTGGAATCCGCCTGGACGCTCGGCGCCGAGGACGAGGTGCTGGCGCTGGCCGCCGCCGTCGAGCGCTACTCCGAGCACCCGATCGCACGGGCGCTGGTGGACGCCGCCGAAGCCCGGGGCCTGACCCTTCACGAGGCCGTTGAGGTGACCGCCCTCCCCGGCCACGGGGTGACCGGACGCGTATCGTCCACGCCGCACGACCCTTCGACAAGCTCAGGGATCGTGAGGGGCCGAACGGACGTGACGCAGGGCGGAACGATCCCTGAGCCTGTCGAAGGGCCGGTCCATGCCGAGGTGCTGCTCGGGAATGCCGAGCTGATGCGTGACCGTGGCGTCCCGATCGACGCGGCGGAGGACTTCCTGCACACCGCCGCCGAAGCCGGACGCACCCCCGTCCTGGTCGCCGTGGACGGCTCACTGCAGGGCGGGTTCGCCGTGGCGGACGCGCTCAAGGAGACCGCCGCGCCGGCCGTCGCGCGGCTGCGCAAGCTCGGGTTGCGCACCGTCCTGTTGACCGGCGACCGGGAGGCCGCCGCCCGCGACGTTGCGGCCGCGGTGGGCGTCGACGAGGTGATCGCCCAGGTGCTGCCCACCGAGAAGGCGCAGGTGATCGAGCGACTGCAGGCCGACGGCAAGCGGGTGGCGATGGTCGGCGACGGCATCAACGATGCCGCCGCGCTGGCCACCGCCAACCTCGGCATGGCCGTGGTGAGCGGCACCGACGTCGCCCTGAAGTCGGCCGACATCATCCTGGTCCGCCGCAACCTGGCGGCCATCCCGGACGCGATCGTGCTCGCCCGCCGCACCCTGGGCACCATCCGCGGCAACCTGATCTGGGCCTTCGGCTACAACGTCGCCGCGATCCCGCTGGCCGCGTCCGGCCATCTCAACCCGCTGATCGCCGGCTTCGCGATGTCCCTGTCGAGCATCTTCGTGGTGACCAACTCGATGCGCCTGCGCCGCTTCGACCCCGGTCGTGTCGGCCCATATCTAGTGAAATCTAGCCCTGTATAGCAAAACGCTATACGGCGCTATATATTGCTAGATCTTGAGGGGGTCCGATGGATCCGGTGATGAACCCCTATTCTCCCGGTGCGGGTCCCACCCGGGCGAGCCTGATCAGCAAGGGGCTGATCTATTCGCCGGACCACGGTGTCGTCGCCTACACGGTGCCCGCGATGGCGGCGTTCGTCCGACGCCAGCAGCTCTGACCGGTCAGCCCCAGGAGTAGGTGCTGACGAGGCAGGCTGTCATCAGCCGACAGCATCGCGGCCACGCCCGAGACCTGGAACGCCGGGTTCAGGAGTTCCGAGGCGAGCGAGGATGAGACTCATGAACACCGTGGTGGTCGCCGGTGCGGCGAGGAGGCGCCGATGAGCCTGCTGCCGGTGCCGAGGCCCGAGTCGTGGGAACACACCGACCTCGCCGAAGCCCACGCGGTGGCGCTCGCCACACCGGTGCCACCGGATGAGCAGGGCCGGACGTTGTTGCGGCTCTTTCGCCTGGCCATGCTACGACAGCAGGCCGGCCGCGCCGACCGCATCCTGACCGATGCCGCACGACTGGTCGCGGCCAGCGCCGACCCGGTGCTGCGGCGGGCGCTGGCGGCCGAGCGGCTGCGCTGGCAGGCGGGCCGGCTCCGCACCCTCGACGAAGCGGAGGGCATCGACGCGACCGGACGGGAGTTGCTTCGCGACTGCCCGGATTCCGAGCTGGGCACCCGGGCACGCCTGCTCTTCTGCGTGGGCTACGCCGCGGCGTGGACGGCGCAGCCCGAGCGGCTCTCGCGGGCCGGCGACCTGCTGAGCGAGGCCGTGGGGTTGTTCCGGGTGCTCGACGAACCCGAGTTGCAGGCCGAGGCACTGCTGGTGCTGGGCTACCTGGTGTACGCCGCACAGCGGCTCTATGACCGTGCGATCACCGCTCTGGAGCGCAGCATCGGCCTGCTGCCCGAGGGATCCAGCGCACGCGGGGTGCAGCTGACCTACCTTGCCGAGTGCCGCGCCATGGTCGGCGACCTGGGACGGGCCGCCGCCGAGCTCACCGAGGCGCACGCGATCGGCACCCACCACGGCGACGAGCGCCTGATCGGCTACGCCGCCTGGGAATTGGCCCGGATCTGCGACCTGCAGGGCGATCCGGCCGGCTGCGACCGGTGGATCGCGCAGGCCCAGCAGCACCCCGGTGACTGGTACCGCGGCAAGGCAGGCAACGAGTTCCTCGCCGACACCGTGCTCTGGGCCTTCCGCCAGGGCCGGGACGACCTGGCGCGGGAGCGCTACGCGCTGCTGGCCGACCGGGGCGAGGGCATCGGCGAGGGCCAGGATCTCGGCGTCCGCGGCCTGATCGACCTGCTGGACGGCAGACCCCAGGACGCGGTGGCGGCGATCGGACGGCACCTCGACCTCGGCTGGCAGGAACCACGACGCTGGCACTGGCAGGTGCTGCTCGCCGATGCGGCGCTGGCGGCCGGCCGGCGCGATCTGGCCTCGGAACTGGCTGCCGAGGTGCGCCACGACCTGACGGGGATCGGTCATCCGGAACTGGCCGGCCGGCTCGAGCCGGAGCGGTGGGCGCGGGTGAGCGCCCTGCTCGACCCGCCGCCGCCGAGCATCCGGCTGGTGCTCTTCGGCGGGGCGGCCGTGGAGCAGGACGGCGTGCGTCGCCCCTTGCCCGAGGGGCATCCGGCGGCGCTGGCCGGCGTCCTGGCGATGTCCTCGCGGCCGCTGGAGATCGACGAGGTCTGCGACGCGCTGTGGCCCGACGTCGACCTGGTGCTGGCCCGGCAGCGGCTCCGCAACGTGGTCGCGCGGGTGCGGCGGGTGGCTGCGATCGTCGAGCGGACACCGGAAGGGCTGCGGCTCGACCCGGCCGTCACGGTCGACGCCGTGGACTTCGAAAGATCCGTCCGCTCGCTCGGCTACCGGGGGGCGGATCTTTCCCCGCAGGCCCTGCGCGAGGCGCTGGCGCGCTGCGGCGGCACCCTGCTGCCCGGCGTGGCGGGCGAGCGGATCGACGCCTACCGGCGGCACTACCAGCAGCTGGCCGCCGAGGTGCGCCGCCGGTTGGTGACCGCCCTGGCCGATGCCGGCGATCCGGCCGCGGCCGCCGACGAGGCCGAACGACTGCTCGCGCTCGAGCCGTTCGACGAGCCGATCGCGTGGCAGATCGCCCGCGCCTTCGCTCAGGCGGGCGACGGCGCCGCCGCCCGGGCCTGGGAGGAGCGCGGCCGGCAGATCGCCGCCAGCCTGGAGGGCTGACCGGGACGTGGTACGCGGGTGGTACGCCGCTGGTACACCGCTTTGACAGGCTCGCCGCCGAGGTTGGCACCCCGGGGGAGGGTCATGCGCAGGTGGGGGTTCTTGGCGATCGCGTTGGTGGTCGTGGTCGCGATCGTGATCGCGCTGGCAGTGATCGCGCCGTGGGAGATCGGCGCACCCGCTCCCACCACGCCCACCGCGCCCACGCCCTCTCCTACCGCGACAACGCCCTCGACGCCCTCGGCCACCCCGACACCGACAGCGGCACCGGAGGAGACCGAGCCCGAAGAGCCCGACCCGACCCCCACACCAACCCCCACGCGGACGACGGCGACCCCGACCCCCAGGCCGAGCAAATCGACGACGCCGAAGCCGAGCCCCTCCCCGAAGCCCACCAAGACGTCGTCCTCGCCGACCCCGACACCCACCTCCGCTCCGACGCCCACCCCCACTCCCACGCCGATCGTGACCACGACGGTGACGTCGACTCCGACACCCACGCCGACGGTGACGCCTACGCCAACTCCGACGGTGACGCCTACGCCAACTCCGACGGTGACGCCTACGCCAACTCCGACGGTGACGCCTACGCCAACTCCGACGCCCACCGTCACGACGACGCCTACCCCGACGCCGACACCCACGCCGACGGTGACCCCTACACCGACCGAGACTCCGACGCCGACCGAGACTCCGACGCCGACCGAGACACCGACCCCGACCGAGACGCCCACCGAGCCGCCGGCCCCCACGGAGACGGTTCCGGTGGAGCCGGAGGATCTCGTCCCCGCCGCGGACGCCATCCAGATCGCCTGGCAGGTCTCCCCGGGATCCCTGCTGCTGGAGCCCAGTGACAAGGGCGCGGTGCGGCTGCGGGCGATCTACAGCGACGGCACCCAGATCCCGGTCGACATCCCGCTGGGCGCCAGCCCCGTCCTGGTCGGCGACGAGGTGGCGACGGTGGCCCGCAGCGGCGCCGGCTTCGCCGTGACCGCCGGCAGCGCCATCGGCACCGCGCTGCTCACCTTCACCGGGCTGGACGGCGACCTCCCGGTCACTCCGGCCACCATCCAGGTCGCCCAGCTGAAGCCCGGCGTGGTGAAGATCGCCAACGACCACCTGCTCTTCCCGCTGCCCGACGTGCCCGCGTCCCTCACCCTCGACACCGACACCATGACGCGCTGGCCGGGCGTCGACGAGAGCGGCATCGGCCCGTTCAGCTGGGAGCAGGTCCTGATCCGGTTCAGCTCGGCGGACGGCATCGTCCGCTACCCGGTCGTCCTGACCGGTGCGCCGCCCGCCACCGGTTCGCGGGTGGTCAGCACCGAGGGATCGGACGTGATGGGCACGGTCGTCGAACCCGACGGCCAGCCCACCCTCACCGCCACCTGGCAGGGCATCCCGGTCGCCCTCGTCACGGTCCAGATCAGCGATCTCCGCGAGATCTTCGCCGACTACGCGATCGGCCTCGACGACGCCCTGGTGCAGGCCGCCGGCTACCCGATGCAGCTCCTCGACGCCGGCGAGGGCCTGGAGCAGCTGGAGTGGGAGGACGACGCCAGCCCGGAATGGCTCCGCGAGGAGGCCGCGCAGGCCGGCGGCGGGCCCGGCGGATCGCTGCCCGAGCTGCTCCCGACGGCCCTGACCGACAAGTGCAAGGCCGACCCCTCGGCCGGGCTCTACGGCAAGATCGACTCCACCCTCGACCAGCCCGACGGCAGCATCGGCACCTTCCAGTTCCGGGTGCACGAGGGGAACGTCCAGGCCCTGGTCGCCCCCTTCTTCGGGGTGCCGCTGACCACGATGAAGGGGTCGATCTCGGTTCAGCCGGCCGCCAAGGGCGTCAAGATCGACTGCACCGGCTGGGACAAGGCGTGGAAGATCCCGATCGTCCCCAAGCCGCTCGGGCTGGCCTTCCAGCCGATGATGGCGGTCTACGTGAAGGTCTCCGCCGACGCGACCGTCAAGCTCAACCGGGCGGCCGATGTCGACTACTCGGTGAAGTTCGGCTTCGGCGCCCGGGCCGGCTTCTCCTTCGACACCGCCAACGGCCTGCAGCCGGTCTGGGAGTACGTCCCGCCGACCGCCGACGGCCACGTCGAATGGGACACCCTGGCCTCCACCCTCGGCCTGGACCGCGACGGCACCTCGCCGGTCGCCCTCTCCGCCGAGGTCGGGGTGGGGGAATACGTCGGCGTGCAATTCGGCATCCAGATGCTGGGCGACATCGCGCCCCTGCTGGACGAGATCGCGAAGGTCCCGTTCATCGCGGGCTGGCTGCGCGACGGCATCCAGCAATTCGCGGACAACCTGAAGGTGACCTTCATCGACACCCGGCTGGGCATCAAGGGCGCCGCCATCTTCGGCAACACCCAGGCGGTGCTCGACCAGGGCAAGTCGGAGAACCAGATCAGCCTGCTCGGCGTCGCCGAAGGCAAGTTCACCACCGAGAAGATCGACAGGTTCTTCGGCATCATCGGCATGTTCACGCCACGCCTGGAGGTGAAGCTCTTCCCCGACCAGAAGTACGGCATCGCCTCGCTCTACCGGCACCTGGAAGCCGGGAAGGCCGTGGTGGAGGTGGACGGCAAGAAGATCGCGGACGCGGTCACCGCGATCACCGTCCACCCCGACGAGCAGTTGGTCATCGAGCTCCCGGTCGTCCACAAGCCGGAATCCGTGATCACCTTCGGAAACGTGAGCGACCCGCCGCTGACCGACGCCGGGCTGTACCGGGACGACGGCGCGCTCATCCCGCCGCAGGATCAGCCCTTCGAGGTGACCGCGGCCGGCAGCACGGTGAAGCTCACCCACCAGTTCACCAAGGCCGAATGCGAGGGCGACTACGCGGAGACGAAGACCTTCATCGTGGTGCCCTACAACACCTTCGCCGGCCTGGATTCACCGGGCTGGGCCGGACGCGTGGGCGTGGTCTGCACCAAGCCCACCCTCGGCTTCGCCCAGACCCCGGAGAGCGCCGAACCGGTCACCGAGGTGGAGATCACCGACCAGAGCACCAAGACGGTCGCCGTGGTGGGGACGGGCCTGCGCAACCCGCTCGACTTCAAGGTCGAGACCGAGGCCGCCTGGCTGAAGCTTGAGCCGGCCACCGGCACCCTGCCGGCCACCGAGGCGGAGGCGAAGCCCAGCGGGCTGCCGCTCACCTTGACCGCCGACTGCTCCGCCCCCGAGCAGCTGTACGGACGCCAGACCACCACCGTCACGCTCACCGAGACCAGCGAGCACAAGGTGATCGAGGGCGATCCGTCCGACCTCACCGTGACGGTGGATTGCAGCGAGTCGCTGAAGCTACTGCCTGCCGACGTCCAACTCGACTTCCGGAACACCCAGCGCGAGGTCACCCTGCGCGCTGAGGTGAACGGCGAGCGCACCTGGAGGATCGGCGCCCACTCGCCGTGGCTGAACGTCACCGTCGCCGATGGCGAGGACGGCGCCCTGCCGCCCGGCCTCAGCGTTCACAGCGTCAACCTGGCGGTCGACACCGCCACGGTCAGCTGCGACCCGGTGCTCGGCACCGCTCAGGGCAGTTTCACCGTCGAGGTGGATTCCGGCAACGGCGTCTCCTCGGTGGACGGGACGGTCGGCTACCGCTGCCACGATCCGGAGTTGACCCTCACCCCGACCACGGCGACCCTCACCGGCGGGACGGAGCAGAAGCTCACCGTCGGGCTGCGCTACGCCACCGCCGCCACGACCCTCGGTGTCTCCGTGCTCGACGGCCTGCCGCTGCAGGTCACCCCGATGACGGCGCCGCTGGCCAACGGCGCCACCACCCAGCTGACCCTCACCCCGACCTGCTCCGACCAGTCCAGCCACACCGGCTCGGTGGTCATCACCGGCACCGGGGTCGATCTGCCGGTCACCGCGGCGGTCACGGTCCGCTGTGACGTCGGCTTCGAGGTCGCCCCCGCCGAGCTCAGTGGTCTCTACGGTGACGCCACGCTCACCTGGACCGGCTTCGACGGCGGCATCGACTGGCAGGTGGAATCCCTGCCCTCCTGGCTGCAGCTGAACGACGGCACCCCTGGGCAGTACGTCTCCGACCCGCAAGCCGTGGGCAGCGCCACCGCCTCGTTCAGCGTGGTCGGCCTGACCGAGGGCGCCTGTGGCCAATCCGCCTACGACCGGGCCACCGACATCCGGTTCATCGCCCAGCCCACCGACCCGGCGAGCAGCATCGGCCGGTTCACCCGCACCGTCCACTACAGCTTCCATCGCGACGCCACACCGGACTGCCCCAAAGGCCCGCAGACCGCCCACGCCGGCGGCGACCCGCACCTGATCTCCTTCGACGGCAACTACTTCGACGCCCAATTGCTGGGTGACTACGTCTTCGTCGAACCGACCCGGGACGATCCGGCGCTGCCGACGGTGGTGGCCCGGCTGGAGCCGAGCGTCCTCGGCAGCCACACCGCCGGTGCGGTCAGCAGCGTCTACGGGGTGTCGGTGGAGACCGGCGACGCCCGCGTCTCGCTCTACGCCCAGCCGACCTTCGGCGTCTACGTCAACGGCCAGCCAGTGACCCTCGCCTACGACGAGCCGCTGGCGATCGGCCCCGGCGCGTCCGTGGTGCTCACCGCGGGCTGGGTGGGTGACGTGGTGACCGTCACCGCGGGCCCCGTCCTGGTGCAGGTGACCCGCTACGCGCACATCTTCAATCTTGCCGTGACGGCGCCGACCGGCACCGCGGTGCATGGCTTCCTGGGTTCCCCGGACGGCAACCGCGCCAACGACCGCGACGGCGCCGACGGCGTCGAACACGATGAGTTCAACGGCTACAGCGCCGGACGTGAAGCGATTCTCGACTTCGGCGCCTCCTGGCGGATCACCGATCCGGCCAGGACTCCGCTCACCGAGCGCGCCAGTGACTACTTCAACGCGCAGGTGCCGGACGCGATCGACCCCGAGCAACTCGCCGCCGCCGAGGCGGCCGTCCGGGAGCGGCTGCCGCAGCTGCTGCCGCCGCTGTGCGACGCCGTGGTCTCCGACTACCTGATCGAGGCCATCGCGCTGGAGGTGTGGGCCTTCCCCGACATCGGCCTGGACGCCACCATCTCCCACTGGACCAGCCTGGTCTGCTCCTACGTGGTCTCCGGGACGGTCACCGCCAGCCTGGACGGCTCCACCTCGGTGGTCGGCGGCCTCACCGTCACGGTCGACCTGCCCGGCGCCCCGCCGTGCACCGCTGCCTCCGGCACCGACGGACGCTACACCTGCACCCTCACCCCGCTGACCGCGGCGGAGGCCGGCGGGTTCACCCCGCCCGAGACCGGCGGGCCGACCGGAACAGTGACGGTGTCGCGGCCGGGCGGCGACCCGGTCGGGACGGCCCCGGTGACCTTCGACGAGTTGGCCACGAACGGGCAGAGCCTGTCGACGACCGCCGACGTGAGCGTCGACCCCAGCGTGCTGCGGGCGGTCATCCTGCACGGCACGCTGACCCGCGACGGCGCGCCGCTGACAGGGGCCGTCACGATTCCGATCCACCAGTACAACGGACCGCTCTACGGTGGCCTGCGCACGGTGGTGGTCTACCCGGACGCCGACGGCTCGTACTCCACCACGTTGCTGCTGGCGCAGGCGACCCAGCAGATCGGCCTCGGGCTCGACCAGAGCCCGTCCTTCCGCCATCCGCCGCACAACAGCCCGAACTGGCGGGTGCTGGAGAGCGGCGTGACCGACGCCCGGTTCGACTGGGACGACTCCGGCTACCGGCTGGTCTTCGGCGGCACGGTCTCGCAGGCGCTGCTGGACGCTGGTGCCGCGCAGACCACGATCAAGGTGCGGGCGACGGTGCGGCTGCCGGACGGATCGCTGAGACTCGACCAGGTCTATTCGCAGAATCTCTCCTGCACCGACCAGGGCCCGTGGAACTCGACGACCCGGCTCGCGGGCTGCTTCGACGGCACCAGCTTCGGTGGCGAGTTCGAACTGCCGGCGCCGGCCACCTGGGCCGAGGTGACGATCGCCTCCCCGGCGCTGGCCCACGAGGAGATCCACCTCATCGACCTGAAGCCGGGCGCCAACCCGCTGGTGCTCTTCGGTCGGGGCTGGGGCGGTGAGGTGCGTGGCGCCTCGGTGCTGGTGACCGGTGTCACCCCGCAGGTCCGGCAGGATTACGGCTTCCCGTGGAACGCCGAACTCAGCCTGGTCCAGCGCGGCCCCGGCTGGGGCGCCGGCCAGGGCGTCCGGATCTACGACACCTTCGGCTACGACGATGACCTCACCGAGGCCGAGTGGATCTGGTATCTCAAGCCGGACGCGACCAGCGCGGGCGCGGACGCCACCGGCAGCGTCTTCGGCAGCAGCGCGCCGACGGAGGTCGCCCTGGCCGGGGTCACCGCCTGGCCGGTCCGGGTCGCCGGCTACGACGTCACCGCCCGCGACTGGCCCGATGCGTCCGTCCTGGTCCGCTTCCGGACGCCCGACCCGGGCGCCTGGGGACCTGACACCCGGATCACCGTGACCGGCCTGACCGAAGGCGAGCCCTCCTCCGACCCGGTCACGGTCGATCGCGACGTCACCGACAGCCCGCGGGAACGCATCGCCGGCACCATCGCGGTGACCGGCTACGCGACCATGATCGACGGCTGGTTCGCCTTCCCCGCCGGGACCGACGGAGTCCGGGTCGAGACCGTGGACCGGCAGACCGGCGCGAAGGCTGTCGTCGATCACGGCATCGGCGAGGTGATCGACCCGCTGGCCTTCCACATCCTGTCGCTGCAGATCGAGGTGACCGACGACGACGGACCGGTCGGCTACCCCGTCCGGGCATCGCTGATCAGCGACTCCGACCTGGGCGAACATCAGGTCTTCGCCGGCACCGTCCGGCCCGTCGCAGGGGTGCTGTCGCTGGTCACGCTCGTGCCGCTCGACCTGGTGCCCGAGGGCGCCCGGGTGGCGCTGGTGCTGCGGCCGATGCAGGGGGAGTGGGACGACGGCTCGATCTCGTTCTACCCGCAGGCCAGCAACCGGCCGCAGCGCTGGACCATCGATTCCTGGCATTACGGCATCCCGTCGGATTGGGCCGACGGGGCGGCCGACACGCGGCTGTCCTTCGGGATGACGCTGTCGTCCGCGCTTCGGGAGACCGAGTGGGAGGACGCGGTGGTGACCGTCACCGGCGGCGGTGAGGAGCTGGCCTCCTGGAAGCTCACCGACGTGGCCGCCTACGCCGACGGCGACTACGCCGAGGGCTCCGTCGCCGAGGACTTCGACAAGCCCGAACTGACGGTCTCGCGTCCGGTGCTGGTGCCCGTGGAGGTCTCGCGAGTGAAGCTGACGGTCTCTTTCCCCGATTCCGATCACGAATGGACGCTGGAGCGGGAGATCGACGTCGCCGACAGCGCCGAGATCCAGATCGCCGACATCGCCACCTGCACCGCGGAGATCGGCGTGAGCCTCTCCGACGGCGGGGAGTACCCGGGCCCGTGGGTGGCCGGCTTCGCCTTCGTCCGCGACCCCGACCCGGGCGAGGACGACGACGGCTGGTGGCGGCAGACCGTCGGCGTCCCGGCCGGGACGGCGTCGGTCCGGCTGGTCGGCTGGCTGCCCCACCAGGACGAGGAGCAGCCCGTCCAGGTCTGGGTGGAATGGACCGAGCACAGCACCGGAACCGGCGCCTCCTTCGACCTCGACACCCAAGGGGATTCGAGTGCCGGCCTGGGCTTCGTGTACAGCGAACCGCAGGGCAGGCGAGCCGCCGCTTCCAGCAGCCCGTCCGATGAGGAGGCCGCCCCGGAAAGCGACGAGCCCGAGGCACCCAAGCCCGAGGCACCCAAACCTGAGACACCAAAGGCTGAGGAGCCCACCTCGGAACCCGAGCCCGAGGAGCCTGCGCCCAGCCCGTCCGAGACCGAACCCTCCGAGGCCGATCCGCCCGGGTGAAAGCGGATGGATCCAGCCGCCATCCGCCGAGGCTCGCCAAGCCCGATCCGGCCTTCTACTCCGCGATCGGTCACCCGTAGCCATCCGGCGTCGCAGTTGTTCGCCTTCTTTCACGAGATGGCGAACAAGTGCAGCGTCAGGTGACTGGGACGGTGATCAGAGCGACGGGTTTGGCGAAGGTGTCGACCCGGGCGGAGAACTGTAACTGCCACTGGCCGGGAGCCGGCAGCGTGAGGGTTGCCGAGTAGCGCCCGGTGGCGGGATCGAAGGTCGGACGGGCTGCGAGCGGGCCGAGCTGTTGCTCAGGTAGGCGGGCGGTCAGCTCAAGCTGGTCGGTCGTAAGGGGAATGCCCTGATAGGTCAGGGTGAAGCTGAGCTGGTTCTCGCCGACGGCGGCCGGGCTGAGGGTGCCCGCGACGTCAAGGCCTTGTGAGCCGGCCTCGAAACGGGTCGGGGCGGTGGATGGCGTCCCCGCGAGCTGGCCGGGGGCGGTGTTGGTGAGCATGCCGGTGACGGCCAGCACCGCGACCAGCAGCGCGGCCTCGTTGCGCAGGGTTCGCACCAGTGCGTCCCAGCGTGCGCCGTCGGCGGCGCTGACAGATCTGCCTCGATTCGCGTCGATCCGGCCGGAATCCGGCGTGATGCGGCCGGATCGGGGTAGATCTGTTCGGCCGGTGATCTCGGGCAGCAGCACGAACCGGTTCCAGGCGGCCAGCGCGACCACCGGGAGGACGATGCCCAGTTTGAGCAGCAGGGTGCGGCCGTAGCCGGTGCCAGGCAGGGCTTCGAGGCTGCCCACGGTGAGGGCGCCCATCGTCAGTCCGCTGACGGCCAGCAGGCCGACGGCCGCCAGAGCGAAGGTGGAGAAGCGGGAGACGGTGTGCGCCAGGGCGGCGATCCCGGCCTCGATGGGGCGTGACTGCGTTCCCACCTGCGACCCCTCAGCCGCTCGGTGTGCTGCATTGCCCGTGGTCGGTTCACCGGCCACATCGTGCGGGGAGGGACGGTGGGTGGGCTCTGGTCCTCGTGCGAGGTGTGGCGGGTTGCCCGTGGTCGGTTCACCGGCCACACCTTGTGGGGAGATGGAGGGTCGCGGACGGCGGGCGCGGGAGAGTTCCAGCAGCAGGCCCAAGAGCCCGCCGAACCAGGCGGCGGCGGCCAGGAGGTGGCCGGCGTCCGCGGCCAGCATCAGCCAGGTCGGGTGGGTGGTCTGGGTGTGGCCGACCAGGAGCGGCCCGGCGAGGGTGAGAGTGGCGGCGAGGGCGGCCCGGCGGGTGGCGCCACGCCGTGACAGGCAGAGGGCGGCGGCGCCCGCGGTGAGGGAGATGGTGGCCGCGGCCGCGGGTGGCCAGGTGAGCGCGCCGTCCCACGCGTCCGGCCGGAGGATCTGCCACAGCGGCGCACCCGCCACCCGCAGGGCGGTGGCCGGCATCAGCAGGAGTGAGGCGGCCACGCCCATGCCGATGCACCAGCGGGAGACCCGTCCGGGTGCGGGCCGTGCGGGTCGCAACACCACGGCGTGGAAGGCCAGCAACCCGGCGAAGGCCAGCAGCCCCGCAAGCTGCAGCCCGGTGAGCAGGACGACCAGGCCCTCCGTCGCGGCAGGGGTTCCGGCCGGGGCGGCAGGAACCGGAGGCGGGCCCGACCCGATCCGGAAGCTCAGCGAGCCATTGACCGGGTGGCCGTCCGCGGAGACCACCCGGTAGTCCAGCACGTAGAGACCGTCCGGTAGCGGTGGTAGTTGGGCGATCACGAGCCCGTCGCGGGCAGTCGCGTCGAGCGTGACCGGCGTCCCGTCGGCGGGGAAGAGACGGAGGCCGCCGTCGACCAGCCCGACGCTCTCGCTGAACTCCAGTTCCGCCTGCGCGGGCGCCTGATCCAGCACCGACAGATCGGACGGGCTGGTGCGCACCAGTTGGGCGTGCGCGAAGGCGGGGGACGCCGCGGGGGCGAGCAGCAGCACTCCCCCGAGCAGGGTCACCGCCAGCCGCAGCAGGAGGCGCATGGAACCCCGTCCGCCGTTCGGCCACCCGGCGAAAGCTCGGCCGGCTCTGGTGCTCCCCGTTTGCGCCGAGCGCCATCGTCCATATCGAGCGCTAGCCGTCATGTCGACCGCCTGGCCCTGGGGCCTGGTTCTCGGTGGGAAGTGTGGCGCTCGACGGAAGGGGTGGCGGTCGGCGCAGGCGGGCGGACTGCGGTGGTCACGGATTGCGGCGGCTTCGCAACAGGGCGGTCAGGCCGGTGAGCAGGCCGAGGACGCCCACCGCCAGGGACGCGATCACCAGCGTCGACGCGCCGGCCTCGGGCTGGGCCGGGTCGGCTGCGGTGACCGCGACGGCAGGGGCCGGATAGTCCAGATCATGAGCGTCCTGCCCCTGCGCGGGCAGTTCGATCCAGGCGTTCTCACCGGCCTGGCAGGTCTGGACGGTGGGGAAGGCGAGGGTCTGGCCGGCGGCGTCCGCCGGCAGGGTCAGCGAGAGCACGAAGGCGTCGCGCACCCCGCTGGGCACCGGCTCCTTGGCGGTGTACACCACCTGCGCGACCCGCTCGGTCAGCTGGTTTCCGTGGGCGTCGGTGACCGGGGCGTCGAGCGCGGTCATGAGCTTTTCGACGGTCCAGCCCGGGTTGACGGTGGGGGCGACCGCGTTGATGCCCTCGGGAATCTGGATGGCGACCTTGGTCGTGGGTGAGTCGCCGCAGCCGTGCGAGAACGCGAAGGTCAGCAGCGTGGACGCCCCGGCCGCGGTGCTGGAACCGCTCAGCCCGACGTGTGCCCAGGCGGCGGTCGGCAGCCCCACCGACAGCGCGACCCCGGCCAGCGCCGAGGCGCCGGCCAGCATCAGCCGCCTGCGTCTCCTCATCGCCATGACATCCTTCCTTCGTCCCTCATCGGTCACCACCGGAAACGGTGGAAGCCCCTCAGGTGAGCATCGTCCAGCAGGCCACGGCCATGCCCAGGCTCATCGCGGCCCCACCGGCCAGATCGCCCGCATGGCGGCGTAGCCCGCGGGAGGTGGCCACGCAGTCGGCGAACGCCACTGCCAGCAGCACCCCGGTCACCACCAGTGCGGCTGTCGCCGCGACCCCGGAGACCGCCGGCCCGGTCGAAAGCCCATCGTGCTGGTGGCCGCCGGCCATGACGGCCAGCATCCACACCATCGCCAGCATCATCACCGCGTGCCCGATCAGCTGCCAGACGCCGTGGTCGCCCACGGCCCACCGCTTCACCCGTCGGGTGGCGCGCAGCCCGGCGAGCACCCCGAACCAGACCGTGCCCAAGCTGAACACCGCCAGCAGGCCGACCGTCCACCCGCTGCCAGGCGAGGTCCACGCCATCGCGACCATGGTCACCGCCATGGCCAGGTGCAGCAGGTTGCTCACGATCAGCAGCGGACGCCGCCGGTCGCTCACCAGCCAGACCAGGCTGAGCACCCCGAGCGCCGCGAAGGTCAGCGTGATCGCCCACTGGGCGTGCTCGCTGCTCATCGTCCCCCTGATCGGTGCCCGGTCGGCTGGAGTCGCCGCCGTTCAAAGAGTCGGATCGGCGCGGCCGCTGGTTCCCGGGCTACGCAACCCTGCCTAGTGACATGCCGATCCAGGTACGGCCGGCCGCGAGGCCCGCCACCTCCGCCAGTGGGACAGGGGACGGTTCCTTGTCCCACCTCCTGCCTGCTTCCTTGCCCAACCTGCCCTGCCTTCAGCGGGACAAGGAACCGTCCCCTGTCCCGGGGGACTCCACCGGGTCAGCATCCAGGTCTCCGAGGGTGGGTGCGCCCTGGACGGCGAGGATCCGGTTGGCCTCGGCGATGGCGGCGGCGAACTGCTCGTCCGGATCGTTCAGCA